>DATFCX010000069.1:0-35261 GCA_035252585.1 Gaiellaceae bacterium | reverse complement strand
TCGGCGCCGGCACCGGGCTGCGCACCTGTCGCGCCGGGCGCGGGCTCCGCGTCGCCGGCGGCGATCTCTTTCTGCGGCGCGCCCGAGCCGACCTCCGCCTTCAGCTTCGCGAGCTCGTCGTCGACCTGCGAGGTGGAAGAGATCTGCGCGAGCTCGCGGTCGAGCTGCGTCTGGTCGCCGGCGGTGAAATCCTCGAGGGCGCCGCTCGACGTGAGCTCGTCGATCGCGGAGGCGCGGGCCTGCATCTCCTCGGTCTTGTCCTTGGCGCGCTGGATGGCCAGACCGGTGTCGTTCATGTGCTGGCCGATCCCGGTCGCAGCCTCGCCGACCCGCACCTCGGCCTCGGCGGCCGAGTACTGCGCCTTGAGGACCTCCTTCTGCGAGCGGAAGGACTCGATGCGGGTCTCGAGCTGCTGCTGCGCCGCGACCAGCTTCTCCTGCTGGTCTTCGAGCTGCTTGACCTGCGTGTCCATGTCCTGCAGCTGCTGCTGCGCGACCGCTTTCTTCTCGAGCGCCTGGCGGGCGAGGTCCTCGCGGTTCGCCCCGACGGCCTGGCGCGCCTGCGTCTCGAGCTTGACGACATTCTGCTCGAGCTTCTGCTGCTGCAGCTCGATCCGCTTCTTCGAGGTGACGACGTCGGCGGTGCCGCGCTTGACGTTCTGGAGCTGCTCGAGCATCTGCTCGTACGAGTAGTCGAGCGTCTCGGTCGGGTTCTCGGCGCGGTTCAGGAGCTTCGAGTACTTCGCCTTCACGATCAGCGCCGTGCGTTGCATCAGGCCCGCCATCAATCCTCCTCGTGGGGAACGCAGTTAGCCTAGCGCCATGCTGGTGGAAAAGAGCATGCATCCCGACTGGCTCAGCAACGCCTTCGTGGTCGCCGCGGAAGACGGGCCGGCGGTGTTCGTGGATTCCGGGGCCGACGTCGCGCCGTTGATCGAGGCGGTCGAGCGCTGGGGAACGACGCCGGTCGCGCTGCTCCGCACGCACTCGCACCACGACCACGTCGTCAACGAGGACGAGCTCGCGCGGCGCTTCTCGATTCCGGTGCTCGCCGAGCCCGGCGAGTGGAAGTGGGACGGGTTGCGCGTGGAGGGCCTCGCGACGCCGGGACACTCCGACGACGGCCTCTCGTTCGTCGTCGCGGATGAGGTCGTCGCGACGGGCGACACGCTGTTCCGCGACGCCGTCGGCGGCGGCGACGTGGCCGCCGTGCGGCGGTCGGTGATGGAGGTGCTGCTCGAGCTGCCCGACGCGACACGCGTGCTGCCCGGCCATTCCGACGAGACGACGATCGGCCGCGAGCGCCGCGAGAACCCGTTCGTCCGCGTCTGGAGCGGCGCAGAGGAGGAAGGCAGCGAGCGCGTCCGCGTCGGCGGGCGCGATGCGACGCTCCTCGTCTGGTCGCCCGACTACGACGGCAACGGCAAGGCCTGGGTCCGCTACGACGACGGGAGCGAGGCCACCGTCGGCGGCTCGCGCGTCGAGCGCGGCTGACGCGTCCCGTTCGGGTCAAACCGAACCGAGAGAGTTCCGTACTCGAGTACCGGTGCTCGCCCAAGTGCCACAGCTCCCGCCGGCCCTGCAACGGATCGCGACGACGCCGGTCCTGGCGTCCGAGAAGCCCGTCGGCTTCAGGCACGTGAAGATCATTCGCCGCGGTCCCAGCCGGCGCGCTCACACCCTCGGCTCGGTGAGCATCCAGTTCAGCAATCGCAACTCTGCCGAGCAGACGAACGATGCGCTCCTGATTCGCGGTCGTGGTGATGGCGTACACGGCCAGGGGCGCGAAGACCCTGCTGGCTCTGGCCTTGGCGCACCTCCGCCGTAGCGAGGGCCGGCGGTGGGAAGACTCCCGGACGGACCTGTCCGAAACGGACAGTAGGTTCCGCGCGTGCGTCTCATCGTCGCCCGTTGCGAGGTCACCTACTCCGGCCGCGTCTCGGCCGTCCTGCCCGAGGCGGTCCGGCTCCTCATCCTCAAGGGGGACGGCTCGGTGCTCGTCCACGACGACGCCGGGGGCTACAAGCCGCTCAACTGGATGACGGCGCCTACCTTTCTCGCCGACGAGGGCGACCGGCTCGTCGTGACGAAGCCGAAGAGCGACGACGCCCTCGAGATTCGCCTGCTCGAGGTGCTGAGCGACGTCGCGCACGACATGGGGGAGTCGGCCGCGCTGCAGAAGGACGGCGTCGAGCGCGACCTGCAGGAGGCGCTCGCCGCCGCTCCCGAGTCGCTCGGCGAGCCGCTCACGCTCGTGCGCCGCGAGTGGCAGACCGAGATCGGGCCGGTCGACCTCATGTGTCACGACCGCGGGGGAGAGTGGGTCGCGGTCGAGGTCAAGCGGGTAGGGACGATCGAGGCGGTCGAGCAGCTGACGCGGTACCTCGACTTCATCCGCCGGGATCCCGCGAAGGCCGGCTGCCGCGGAATCGTCGCCGCCGAGCGGCTGAAGCCGCAGGCGGTCGCGCTCGCGGAGTCGCGCCGCATCCGTTGCGTCGCCGTCGATCTTCGTGTCCTGCGCGGCGAGCGCGAGCCCGAGCTGACGCTCTTCGCCGCCTAGCGGAGCGCCTCCACCGCCGCCGCTACTCCTGCGCGCACGCCCTCCGGATGCGCGTATGCGGCCGAGCCGAGGAGCAGCAGCACGCCGTCGCGCGTGCCCGCTCGCTCGAGCTGCTCGCGGACGTTCTCGGCTCCGACTCCGCCGCCGATCACCGCCGTCGCCGGCCGCGCGGCGGCGATCTGCTCCCGCACCTCGTCGTCCGTGTCGAACGTCCGCGGCGAGAACGACCCGACCTGGACGTAGTCCGCCCCGAGCAGCCGCGTGAGCTCGGCGAGGACGCGCGCCGAGACCGACACCGGGCCGCCCCGGCGCAGGAAGGCGGAGCCGACGCGGTGGACGAAGATCGGCAGGCCGTACGCGCGCAGCCGAGTGATCGAGCCGAGGCCCGCGAGGAACGCGTTGACCATCAGCGCCCGCGCTCCCGCCTCGACGATCGCATCGGCGTCGGCGCCCGTCACGTTCGCCGCGTAGAGGACGTCTTCCGGGATCGCGGCGTCGATCGCCCGCACGCGCTCCGGCGACGATCGCTGCAGCTCGTCGTCCTTGACGAGGACGGCGCCGCCGGCCGCGAGCTCCGCCGCGACGCCGGCCGCCTCTACCGGCGACAGCCCGAGCGCAGGCTTGACGATCGCTCCGACCGAGACGCCCGGCGAGGCGGGAAACCCAGGCCCCGGCAGCCCCTCCGGCCACTCCACCTCGACGAGTCGGCACGACTCGACGTCGCCACGGTCGGCCCACTCGCCGGCGACGCACGCGGCGAGGAGCTGCTCGGCCCTCGTCTCCCCGTCGAGCGCCGGGAAGTCGACCGTCACGCGCTCACCTTCCACGTCGACCATGCGCGCCCGCACCTGCTCCGGCCCTTCCGGCAGGCTCACCGACTGGAGGGTCGCGAGCGTCTCGCCCCAGTCCGGCGGCCGGATTTCGTAAACCGCGCGCATCCTCGTATCGTAGGACCGTCGTCGGGGTCGAACGAGGAGGAGGATCCAGATGGCAGTCAAGCTGCACCGCTGCAGCGGCATGTGGGCGAAGTTCGGGGGCCATCCGTGCTGGAAGGTCCAGAAGGCGCTCGACGAGTCGGGCGTGGAGTACGAGCTCGTCCAGGAGGGCTCGGCGTTCAGGAGCTCGAGTCGAGGCCGGACGATCGAGAAGACCGGGCAGAAGAAGTTCCCGTGGATCGAGTTCGACGACGGGAGCGTCTACCGGGAGGAGTCGAAGGACATGGCCGAGACGATCCGGGCCGGGAAGCTCGAGGAAAGGCGAGCGGCCGGCTAGCTACACTGAGCCGCCGCGGGGCTATAGCTCAGCTGGGAGAGCGCCTGGATCGCACCCAGGAGGTCGCCGGTTCGAGTCCGGCTAGCTCCATGAGGAAAGGCCCTGGAAACGGGGCCTTTTTGGTCGAGCCGTAGGGTGGATGCTGTGGACGTGGCGGACTGCATCGCGTGTCGTGGAGAGTGGGAGACTCCGGTGCTTCACGAGAGCCCGTTCTGGCGAGTCGTCATCAACCGAAACCAGAACCTGCTCGGCAAGACGATCATCGTTCTGAGGCGACACGAGGAGGACGTTCCTCGCTTGACCTCCGACGAGTGGGCGGACCTCCTGGCGGAGCTCGGCTGGGTGACCGAGCGAGTCCGCCACGCGTTTGCGGCGGACCACTTCAACTACTCGTTCCTCATGAACATGGATGCCCATGTCCATCTCCACGTGATTCCCCGCTACCTCGACAGCCGCGAGCTTGCGGGTGTTCAGTTCAGCGACCCCGACTATCCCGACGCCTATCGAGGACCCGTGACCCCGAGCGAGATCGCGGCACCGTCGGTCGTCGCCGCCGTCCATGAGGCGCTCGCGGAGGCGAAGGTCTAGGCGGGCTGAGCGAGCGGCGTGTTCGGGACGGGGTCGGTGTGGGCAACCCCCGGAGCATGGAGGCGGATTCGCTGATTCGCGTCTCGGTGCTGTGCGATCTCCTCGCCCAGACGCTCGATGCTGTGGACGACGAGGGTTTCAAGTCGCCGCAGTTCCTCGACGAGCTGCGCGCGCTCCGGGACCGCGCGGCCGAGGAGCTGGCTCAGCTCGGCGAATCCGGAGGCGAGTGACCCCGAGCCAGGGCAGCGCCCGCCGCTTCGAAGGCGGCGATCGTGAGCCTGACCGGAGCGAGGCAACCGCACTCGCAGAAGAACGTCAGCTCCTCGCTCGCCTCTGCCGGCTCGGTGAGTGACCGGCCGATCTCGCGGATTTGCCTGTTCAGCTCGCGGGCAAGGTCAGCCTTCGCCGGCGACCCCGAGTCGTCTCCCGACCGCACCCTGACGGCACCTCCTCTGCTCAGCTGCCCGGCCCCGCGCCGACAGGTCCGGACAGTGCGTTGAACGACGATTCAAACACGGAAGGAAACGCGAGTCGGCGAGCGTCGGTTTCGCTGCGACGGCCCGCTCTGGTGGGAGTCGTTTTCCATGGCCGGCGCCGGGAACACGACTCATATGGCACGAGACAGCGGCAACGATCGGCAGGGTGAGGCGGAGCGCTACAGACAAGCTGCAACGCACGCGCTGGAGATGCTCGACTGGTGCATCGGATACCTCGTCGGCAGCCACAAAGGCGGGATTGCAGCGCGCCTCGCTCGCAACCGGCGCGACATCAAGGAGCGCCTGATGCGAGCCCGACGAGCAGGTCCCTACCGGCAAGCGCTGACGGAGAGGAGCTCGGACTCCGTAGCGCTGCTCTACGCTGCGAATCCCGAGCGCCCGGCAGCTACCTGTTGAGGCGATCTCCGATGTAAGAAGGAAAGGTCGCGGACGCGGGTTGCGTCATCGACGGCCAGATCCTCTCCCGGCGGCATTCCGTCAGAGCGTCTCGCTCGACATCTCGGCGCAACCCACGGCGACGTCATCCACGAGCAAGGGGAGGAAACATGAGGAAGCCGGTCACGTTCGCTGCCGTTTGTGCCGCAGCAGCGGTCGTCGCACTGCTCGGCGCCAGGACCGCTTCGGCGGACTATGGCAACACCGCGCAGTACCAGGCGGCAATTTCGTTGAACTGCGACAACAAGTCGGCGCCGTTCTGCACGCAGGTCGTAGGTCTCGGCGGCGTCTGGAAGTGGTTCGCGTTCAGCAACGACGGGACGTTCGACTCGACCGAGACGTTCTGCAGTCACGACCCCGCCAACGGGACCGGGGCGTTCCACCTCAACGGCGACGGCGAGTGGATGGTCGCTCCGGCTTCGCCGGCGGCGCCCCCGTTCGGTCAGACCGACGACTTCTGGGTCAACTACAACGACGGCGCCGGCTGGCAGGACTCCGAGGTGCCGTACCCGGGCGCAGGAGCCTCCAGGCACTACAGCTTCAAGCCCGCACCCGGCATCTCGGCCGTGGCGCAGGTCTCGTACATCCCGGGCCGCTAGGCGCGACGCCCGAACCCCGAGCCGGCCGCTCGCTGCGGCACCGACGAGCGGCCGGCTCCTTCTGACCTCTTCGCCTCCCGTTTGGGGTCTCGCGTGCGGGGGATTTTCCCTGCAACTCGGACGAAGGAGCGCGAATGGCGTCGGAAACCAAATCAGAGCTCGTCGAAGAGCTGAGCTCCCAGTCGACGAAGGCGGATCTCGTGGAGCTGCTCGGCTCGCGCCTGAAGAAGGACGAGATCTCCAAGCTCCTCGACGACGAGAGCGACGGGACCAAGGAAGATCTGCTCCGGAAGCTCGCCTCGCGCACGAAGGACGAGCTCGTCCAGGCCGTCGAGAGTCGCTTGACCAAGGAGCAGATCGAGAAGGCCGTCGACGCGGTGCGCGACGACTCCGACGCAGAGGGGGACGAGGACAGCTCCCGCTCGAATCGGCAGCGGAGCCAGGAGCGACAGGGAGACCAGCGGGACGAGTCGCAGGGGAACGAGCAGGAGGACGATCAGGACGGGCAGCGGGAGCGCACCCAGCACGTCGACGACGCGGAGCTCGAGTGGAACACCGAGCTCGAATGGTCTTCGCCGCCTCGGCCGACACCGGCGCCGGTTGCCTTCGCCGGGGCGCCGCCGTTTCTTCCCGGAAGCCGCGTCCGCGTCGACCTTTCGGGCCTGCCGACCATGGGCGTCTTCCTCGGCAAGGGCGCCTCGGCGGCGGGGACGATCGTCGGCGTGAACGCGCACGAGCGCTTGGTGCGCGTCTATCTCGACGCCTGCTTCGACGGCGACAAGGAGATCGTGCTGCCTCCGGAGCGGGTGATCCTCGACCGATGAGGCGCCTGGCGCTGACACTCGGCGCCGGTGCCCTCGCGGCCGCACTCGTGCGCCACTTTCGCCGGCGGCACGGCGGCGGCCACGAGGACGCGGTTCGCGCGTACTTCGACGCGTGGTCGGACGGCGACGAGGAGGCGATGCGGGATCTCGTCAGCGACGACTACCAGGCGCACGTGCATACGCTCGAGGGGACGGAAGAGCGCGACGCCGACGAGCTGATCTCGGTCGTCGGGGGGCACGCAGAGGCGTTTTCGGACGTCGAGTACGAGCTGCACGACGTCATCTCGCACAACGGGTGCGTCGCGGTGCGGGCGACGATGCACGCCTCCCACGAGGAGACCGGGCGAGACGGCGAGATGGAGGGGATCGCGATCCTCCGCTTCGACGGCGACCGCATCGCCGAGGAGTGGTCGAGCTGGGACTACCACGGTCTCGTGAGCCAGCTCGGGCTGACGGAAGGCGCGTAGAACGCGGTTTGCCGAACTTCAGGGCCGGGGATTCCACCCCACGGCCGCGGCAGGCCGCAGCAAACCGGAAAGGGTGATCTGAAGTGGCCGTTATGCAACGCGAATCTTCGGCGGGTTACATCACGCGAGCGCCACGCTCGAGCGGCCTCGCCGACGTCCTGGAGATCCTGCTCGACCGGGGTCTCGTCATCGACGCCTACGTCCGCGTCTCGCTCGTGGGCATCGAGCTCCTCACTGTCGACCTGCGGGTCGTGATCGCGAGCGTCGACACCTACCTCCGCTTCGCGGAAGCCGTCAACCGGCTCGACCTGCGCGCGGTGGACGACTCGAAGAGCGTGCCCGACCTCGTGCAGAAGGGCGGTGAGGAGATCGCCGAGACGAAGACGAAGGGCGCAGTCGAGGGCGGCATGGACGCGATCAGGGAGAAGATCGGTCTCGGGGGTCGCGGCGGCGACGACGAGGACGACGAAGAGAGCTCGGGCAGCCGCTCCCGCGGCGGCAGCAACGACCGGTGAGCAGGCTCTACCTGTACGGCATCACCCGCCCCCGCAAGGTGGCGAAGCGGCTTGCGGACCAGGGCATCTTCCTCGTCGAGAACGACGGCCGCGCGGCCATCGTCTCGGAGCTCGACGAGGGCCCGGTGGAGGCGACGCGCCGCAACCTGCTCGCCCACGCCGACGTCGTCGAGCAGCTGCACGAGGCGGGAGTCGTCCTGCCCGCGCGCTTCGGCTACCAGCTCGAGAGCCGCGAGGAGGCGCTCGAAATGCTCGCGCTGCCCGAGATCGAGCAGCTCCTCGAGCGACACGAGAAGACGTGCGAGTTGACGCTCAAAGGCACGTACGAGGAGTCGGTGCTCGCCGAGGTCGGCGCCGGGCTGCAGCCGCTCCGCGACGCCTACCGCGCGTCCCCGTCGGTCGAGGTCGGCATCGCCCTCGGGGAGGCCGTCGGCGAAGGGCTCGCCGAGCGTCGTGCCCGGGACGCATCGCACGTGCTCGCCGGGCTCGGCTCGCTCGTCCTCGACGTCGTCAGGAGCGAGCCCGCGGGCGAGCTCGCGGCGTTCGACCTCGCGCTGCTCGTCGAGCGCGACGGGGTGGAGCCGATCGAGGCGAAGGTCGAGGAGCTCTCCGCCCGTCTGTCTCCGCCGCTCCACTTCAAGCTGGTCGGCCCACTGCCTCCGTACAGCTTCGTGCGGCTCGCCACGCCCGCGGTGGCCTGATGGGACTGATCGGCGGCCTGCTCACCCTTCCGCTCGCGCCCGCCCGCGGGCTCGGCTGGGTGCTCGACCAGGTCGTCCAGGAGGCCGAGGCGCAGCTGCACGACCCGACCCGCATCCGCGCCGAGCTCGCCGACGCCGAGGCCGCTCTCGAGCGGGGCGAGATCGACGAGGCAACCTACGAGGAGCTGGAGCGCGAGCTCCTCGATCGTCTCCATGGCTGAGAGCGGGAAGAAGCTGTCCCCGCCCGAGCTCGTCGGCCGCGCCCGCGAGCAGGTCGAAGAGCTGTTCGGCAAGCCCGTCGAGGCGGTGTCCGGATTCGGGCATCCCGAGGACAACGGCGGGGGCTGGACGGTGACGCTCGAGCTGCTCGAGCTCTCCCGGATCCCGGACACGACGAGCCTCCTCGGCACCTACGAGGCGACGCTCGACGCCGACGGCAACCTGCTCGACGCGCGGCGGGTCCGCCGCTATCCACGCAACCAATACGACCCGGTTCAGCGGGGGCAGGATTCATGAGCACGCTCGAGACCCGTGCGCATGCGCCGAACAGCATGTCCCTGGCCGAGCTCCTCGAGCGCGTCCTGGACAAGGGCATCGTCATCGCAGGTGACGTGGAGGTGCGCCTCCTCGACATCGAGCTCCTGACGCTCAAGCTGCGGCTGCTCATCGCCTCAGCCGACACGGCCAAGTCGATGGGCATCGACTGGTGGGAACACGATCCGGCGCTCAGCTCGCTCGCCCGCGACCGCGAGCTCGAGAAGGAGAACCGCGAGCTGCGAGAGCGTCTCGAGCGTCTCGAGCGTGCGATCGGGAGGAACGGCCGGTGAGCGCCTACGACGACGTCGCGCGGATCCTCGCCGAGCGCAACCTCGACGTCGGCGACCTCATCCGGCAGGCGGAGGAGGACGCCCGCGCGGAGGTCGCCGAGACCCTGCGCCGTCTCTTCGCCGACGACCTGCTGCGGCGCGTGGGCGAACGGCTCGGAGGTGGGACTCCGGTCGTCGCCCTCGCCGGCGTCGCCGACGGCCTCCGGCCTCTCGTGCTGGAGCTTGCTCCCGGCGACCTCGACGACGAGGGCCGCCTCGAGCGGCTCGTCCGCGAGCACAACGAGCTCCTGATCGGAGCGCTCGAGGCGGGCGCCGTCGTGCCCTTCCGCTTCGGCACGACGTTCCCCGACCGCCCGGCGCTCGACGCCTGGCTGGAACGGCACGCCGATGCTCTCTCGGCCGAGCTCGAACGGCTGCGCGGCACCGCGGAGTGGAGCGTGGAGCCCGTCGGCAGCGTCCCGGAGGTGGACGCCGCCGAGTACCTCGGCGCCCGCCTCGCGACGACCGTGCGGCCCGGCCTGCGCGAGCGGCTCGCGGCGGTGAGCGAGGACGCAGCGGGCGACGCGTACCTCGTCTCGCGCGCCCGACAGGAGGAATTCGGCGCCGCCGTCGCAGGGCTCGAGGCCGAGGGCTACGAGCTGCGCGTGACCGGCCCCTGGCCGCCGTACTCCTTCGCGCGCCTGCCGTGAGCGACTCGCTCGTCGACCTGCTCGACTCGCTTGTCGACACGGGAGTGGCCGCAGGCGGTGACGTCACCATCTCGGTTGCGGGCGTCGACCTGATCGCGCTGCGGCTGAAAGCGCTCCTGGCGTCCGTCGGCACGGAGGGCGCCGACGAGCTCGCCTTCCCGCGCCGCGAACGGCGCGCGCGCCTGCCGGCGCGGGTCGAGACGGACGAGAACTCGCTCCAGCGCGGCCTCGCAGGGCTCGTGCTCATGCTCGTCGAGATCCTCGGCGAGCTGCTCGAGCGCCAGGCCGTTCGCCGGATGGCAGCGGGGAGCCTCAGTGACGAGGAGACCGAGAAGCTCGGCGCGGCGTTCCTCGCACTGCACCGCCGCGTCGAGGAGCTCTACGAGGAGCTCGTCGGCGACGAGCCGGCCCGACGGCCGATCCTCGAGGGGCTCGCGCCCGCTCTCCGTTGACAAGTTTCCAGCCGCCCCCTAGAAACGTCGTGGTAATGGGATGGAGAGACCGGGACTATGCGCGCTGGACCGACGAGGAGCGCCGCCGCTTCTACGGATCGGGCGGCGCCGGCCGTGCGGCTTCCCGAGCTGGCTACTCGGTTCCGGTTCAGGGCCATCTCTTCGGCACGCGCGCCAGAGTGGTGCCCTCCGCCCTCGTGGCCGTGATCGTGTCGCTCGTGCTCGCTCTCGCGCTCGGCCAGCTACCGCGCAGCCATCCGCTGATCCCTTCCCTCCACTTCACGCTCCCCGCGCTCTCCGGTCCCGCCGAGGCAGGCCAGATCTCGCTGCCGAGCAGCACTCGCCTCGGCTCGTTGCTCACGCTGCATGGCCGGCTTCCCGGCGCTGGGACCGGAGCTGTCAGTGTCGAGGGCGCCTATGGCGGCGGGCCATGGCGACTCCTGGCGACGGTCCCCGTCCGGGGCGGTGCCTACGAAGCGCGAATCCGGCTCGACCGGAGGGGACTGCTCCACCTCCGGGTCACGTATCCGGACGGTCGCCGGGCGGTAGGCGAGACCGCGGTCGGCTAGGACTCAGCGGAAGTCGTCGATGCCCTCGCCGTCGTGGTGGTCCCAGCCGTACGCGGCGAGGTGTCCCCAGCAATCCGGCTTGCTTCCGTCGGTGTCCGTGAAGCCGTACGCGTCGGCGAGCCGGCGGACGCTGGCGATCGTGCCGGCCCACCGGGCCGCGTCGGCGGCTTGTGCGAGCGCGACGACACCTCTCGCGACGTAGGTGGGCGACTCGGAGATCCCGAAGCCCGGGCGCTTGTCCAGGGCGTCCCGCCAGTTCTTCTCCGTCACTCCGAAGTTCTCCAGCATCTTCTCGGACCGAAGCCAGCCCGGCGTGACGCCGACCACCGTGATCGGGCTGTGCTCGAGCTCGGCCGTCAGGCCCTTGACGATTCGCTCGACGTTCGCCTTCACGAGGTCGTAGTAGAAGCCGACGTTGCGGCGGAAGTCGGCGTTCGCCTCCGACGTGCCGTCGGTCATCTCGACCACTAGCGAGGCGGCCCCGGTCGCGCTCGATGCCTGCGACGAGGTCGGAGACTGCGGCGGGATGCTCGTGGTCCACGACGCGCGCGGCGCCAGAGCCGCCGGCCGCCTCCATCAGGTCGCCGGTCTCCTCGATCGTCTCGGGCCGGCCGATCTCGGAAGGGCCGGACGTGCGGCTGCTGCGGCCGGTCGCGTAGACGAAGAAGCCGGCGCGCGCGAGCTCGACTGCGATCGCCCGCCCTGCGCCGCGGGTCGCGCCCGCGACGAGCGCAACCCTCGGTTCGGAAGCGCCGCCCTCCACGTGGACGGATGATGCCGGAGCGCCGGAGGGGCCGCTCGCGCGGCCTCTCCGATCCCACGTCTACTCCAGCCGGAAGTCGAAGCGCTGGATTATGCCCGGATCGTCCCCGGCGGGGAGGTCGGGATCCCGCGTGGCGACCCAGGCGTACTCGTGCTCCGGGTAGGCCACGACGTCGGGGAAGGTGCCGTAGCCGATCCCGAGGACGCGGGCCGGCTCGTCGTGCGGGTTGCGGTAGGCGTGCAAACCGGCTCGCCCCTGCGGACAGAAGACGAAGTCGCCTGGAGCGAGCTCTTCTTCGCCGCTCGGAGTCCGGAACGCCGGCCGGCCGCTGAGGACGAAGAACATCTCCTCACCGGGGTAGTGCATGTGCCAGCGCATGCCCGGTGCGCCGGGCCTCAGCTCCCACAGCGAAGCGCCCATTCGCGCCTCGTCCGGGCGCCAGAAGCTGCGGTGGCGCAGTCCGTTCTCCTTGTTCTCGACGTCCCAGGGACCGTCGGCGAACAGGTTCTGGCGGTTCATCAGGTGATACCTCCGTTGCGTCAGCGGTTGCAGCAGAGCATCCGCCGCCGGCCGGCGGCAGGACGCTCGCCCGAAATCGGGAACCGCTACCTCGCTGCCGGATCCACGCGACGATCCTAGACGTTCCCCTACCATGCGACACCGGCACCGCCACCGACGAGGAGGAGCGCGTTGACGATCACCGACCGGCCGGTAGACAGCCTCTCCGTCCATGGACTGCGCGTCGGGGGACGCGTCCTCCGCAACCCGACGACGTCGCAGCTGTACACGGCCGCGCTGGATCGCGGCGAGGGACTGCTCGCCGAGGACGGGCCGCTCGTCGTCGACACCGGCCGCTTCACCGGCCGTTCGCCGAAGGACAAGTTCCTCGTGCGCGAGCCGGCCTCCGAGGACCGGATCTGGTGGAGCGAGACCAACGCCGAGATCTCCGACGAGCACTTCGACGGGCTCCGGGCGAAGGTCGTCGCCCATCTCGAGGCCCGAGACGTCTACGTCATCGACGCCTTCTGCGGCGCCGACGCCAACCACCGGTGCGCCGTGCGCGTCCTCACGACGCACCCGTATCACGCCCTCTTCGCGAAGACGATGTTCATCGAGCCGACCGAGGCCGAGCTGGCCGACTTCGAGCCGGACGTACTCGTCCTCCACGAGCCGGAGGTCGAGGCCGACCCCGATCGCGACGGCACCCGCACCGGCGTCTTCGTCTGCCTCCATCCGTCGCGCGGCGAGATCCTGATCGGCGGCACGTTCTACGGCGGTGAGATCAAGAAGTCGGTCTTCACGCTGATGAACGACCGGCTGCCGCTCGACGGCGTCCTGCCGATGCACTGCTCGGCGAACGTCTCGCAGGATCTCGAGGACGTGGCCGTCTTCTTCGGCCTCTCGGGAACGGGGAAGACGACGCTCTCGGCCGATCCGGCTCGCCTCCTGATCGGCGACGACGAGCACGGCTGGGGCGACGAAGGCGTCTTCAACTTCGAGGGCGGCTGCTACGCGAAGACGATCCGCCTCTCGGCCGACGCGGAGCCCGAGATCTGGAACGCGGTGCACAGCTTCGGCACCGTGCTCGAGAACGTCGCGGTGGACGAGCGCGGCGTGCTCGACCTCGACGACGACTCGAAGACGGAGAACAACCGAGCGGCCTACAAGCTCGAGCGGATCGCGAACGCGCTGCCGGCCAAGCGCGCCGGCCACCCCCGTGCGGTGATCCTCCTCGCAGCCGACGCGTTCGGGATCCTGCCGCCGATCGCGCGGCTCAGTCGCGAGCAGGCGCTCTTCTTCTTCCTCTCGGGCTACACGTCGAAGCTCGCCGGCACGGAGCTCGGCGTGACGGAGCCGCAGCCCACGTTCTCCACGTGCTTCGGCGCTCCGTTCTGGCCGCAGCCGCCGACGGTCTACGCGAAGCTGCTCGGGGAGAAGCTCGACCGGCACGGAGCGACCGTCTGGCTGATCAACACCGGCTGGACGGGAGGCCCGTTCGGCGAAGGCCACCGGATGCCGATCCAGGCCACACGCGCGCTGCTCGCCGCGGTGCTCTCGGGCGAGCTCGGCGGCGTGGAGTTCCGGACGGATCCCGTCTTCGGCTTCGAGGTGCCCGTGACCGCGCCGGGCGTCGACGAGTCGCTGCTCGATCCGCGCGGAACGTGGGCGGATCCGGAGGCGTACGACCGGAAGGCCCGCGAGCTCGCGCAGATGTTCGTCGACAACTTCTCGACGAAGCACGCCGACGCGCCGGCCGAGGTCGCGGCCGCCGCCCCCACGCCGTAGCGGTCAGCGCCGCAGTGGCTGCCAGCTCGGCTCGTCGTTGACGATCGCGCACTCGCCGCAAGCGTGAGTGATGAGGCGGCGGTCGGCTCCGTTCGCGCGGCTCACGTAGAGCTGGTAGCTGGACGCGCCGTGTGAGCTGCTCTCGCCGACGTAGGCGATCGAGCGGCCGTCGGGCGACCAGGTCGGATCGTGCTCGTCGCGCCCCGGGGTCTTCGTGACCTCCTGGACGTCGCTGCCGTCCGCGTTCATCGTCCAGAGGTCGAGCTGGAACGTGTCGGGCCTGTCGCTGGTGAAGAGGATCCGGCTGCCGTCGGGAGACCAATCCGGCTGCAGGTCCGAGACGCCCGGATCCGTGCTCAGGCTCGTCGGTGTTCCTCCGCCGGCGGGAACGACCTCGATGGAGAAGATCTGCGTGGCCGCGTCGTAGCGGTCGAAGGCGATCTCGCTGCCGTCGGGCGACCAGGAAGGGTCCGCGTCGGCGCCGCTCGTCAGCTGCCGGCGTCCGCGGCCGTCGACCCCGATCACCCAGACGCCCTCGAGCGAGGCCGGCTTCGTGACGGCGAAGACGATCTCCTTGCCGTCCGGCGACCAGGCGGGATCCGTCTCGTCGATGCCGGCTGTGCGGGTGAACCGCCGCCGGTGGGTGCCGTCGGAGCGCATCGTCCAGAGGTCGCTCTGCTTGTACGACCGGACGTAGACGATCCTGCGGCCGCGGGGCGCGTATGCCGGTGCGCGGCTGCTCGGGCCGCTGCCGGGAGTGAGAAGGCGGCGCTTCGTCCCGTGGGACGTCACCGCGTAGATCTGGGCTCCGCCGGCCTCGCCGATGTGCTCGAAGGCGATCCGGCCGTTGCGCGGCGAGGCGGAGGCGCCGCTCGATCGCCGGGCGCCCACGCCGACCAGCGTGAGCAATGCCGCAGCGAGAAGCGCTCCTCGCAGCATCGCCGGATTGTGGCACAGCCTCCGGAACGCGATTTAATGGCGCAGCGTGCGCCGGCGAGTCATACTTTGCGCCGTGAGCCTCAAGCGCAAGCTGCTCATCGGCGTCTCGGTGCTCCTCGTGGCCGGCGGAGCGACCGGAGGCGCGCTCGCCGCTCGCACCCACGCGGCGGTGAGGACCGTTCCGGTTCCGCATCTCGCCGGCAAGAACCTGCTCACCGCCTCGTCGATCTACCTCGGGATCCCCCTGGCCCAGCTCAAGAGCGAGCTCAAGCCGGGGCATACGCTCGCGGACATCGCGAAGAGCACGCCGGGCCGCACCGTCGCCGGTCTGCGCGCGACGCTCGTCTTCGACGCGATGACCAACCTCCACCGGGCGCAGGGCGCGCTTCCGCTGGTGCGGACGAGGTACGCGCACGCCTGGCTGACCAAGCGCATCGGCGGGTACGTCGCGGGCACCTGCCCCCTCAAGCTCGGCGGAATGTTCGTCAAGCTGGGCGGCGGCTGCCCCGGCATGAAGATGTAGCTCAGCGCAGCCGCGTCCTCGCCTGCGCCTCGCGCGCCCGCAGCTTCCACTTTCGCGTCTCCTCCTTGCGCAGCAGGACGTTGTGGCGCATTTCCATCGCCCGTAGCTCCCGTTGCAGCTTCCGCCAGCTGGCGAGGCGCTCCCGCGGCAGCGCCCCGGTCTCGGCTGCGGCGAGGACGGCGCACTCCGGCTCGTGCGTGTGCGTGCAGTCGCCGAAGCGGCACTCGGCCGCCAGCTCCTCGACGTCTGCGAACGTCGCGTCGAGCGCGGCGGAGCCGGCGTCCCAGAGCTGCAGCTCGCGCAGGCCGGGCGTGTCGATCACGAGCCCGCCGCCCGGCAGGACGAGCAGCTGGCGGTGCGTCGTCGTATGGCGGCCCTCGTCGTCGTCCTCGCGCGTCTCCTTCGTCGCCATCACCTCGTCGCCGAGCCAGCGGTTCACGAGCGTCGACTTGCCGACGCCGGACGACCCGAGCAGGACGGCCGTCGCGGCGGCAGGAATCCGGGCGCGCAGCGCGTCGCAACCCTGGCCGTTCAGCGCCGACACGACGTGCACCGGAACGCCGAGCGCGACCGCCTCGACCTCCGCGACCATCGGCCAGGGGTCGTCGTGGCGGTCGGCCTTCGTCAGCACGATCTCGGGCGAGGCGCCGCTCTCCCAGATCGTGACGAGGTAGCGCTCGATGCGGCGCGGCTCGAGATCCGGCCCGAGCGACGAGACCACGAACGCGACGTCGACGTTGGTCGCGAGCGTGTGTCCCTGCGTCTTCCGGTGCTGGTCGGAGGCGGCATTGCGCACGATGGCGCTGCGGCGTGGGAGCACACAGCGAACGAGGCCGTCGGACAGGCCCACCCAATCCCCGACGGCGACGTCGAGGCCGTCGTGCACGAGGCGTCCGGGCAGGCGGGAGCGGACCGTGCCGGCGGCCGTCCAGACGTCGAAGGCGCCGCGGTGGACTGCCGCGACGCGGCCCGGCACGAGACCGGGCTCCAGGTTGTCGGCGAGCTCGGAACTCCAGCCGAGCTCGCGCAAGTCGAATCCAGGCAACGCAAAGCTCCTTCACGAAAGATGGGACGCCGCGCGTCCCTCGAAGGAGCGCCCGGCGCTAGGTCAGCAGGACCGAGGAGGCAAAGGGCACAGTCATCTGTTCGATCCTCCTCTCGCCGGGAAAACGGACGCGAAGCAGGGTAGGCGCAGCCGGCGCGCTCGTCAACTTTTCCGCGCGAAGCGCCGCTCATGCGCGATCCAGTTGGCGAAATGCGCGGCAGAGTGGTAGGAATCGTGCGCGATGCGCAGCGACGACGTCCAGCCGCTCCGGATTCCCACCAGCGGCTCGGAGCGCGGCCCGGTCGCCCCGGCCCGCCGGACGGATGACCTCGACCGCAGCATCATCGAGGCGCTGCAGGCCAACGGACGTGAGTCGTTTCGCTCGATCGCGTCGCGCCTCGGCGTCTCGGAGGCGACGGTGCGCGCTCGTTACGGGCGGCTGACGACGGAAGGGATTCTCCAGGTCGTCGGCGTCACGAACCCGCTCGGGCTCGGCTACGAGCAGGCGCTCGTCGGCGTCAAGACGTCCGGCTCGCCAGAGAGCGCGGCCGACACGATCGCGCGCTGGCCCGAGGCGGATTACGTCATCGCCACGGCAGGGCAGTTCGACCTCGTCGTCGAACTCGTCGCCACCGACCGGAGGCATCTGCTCGAGCTGACCAGCCGGCTGCGCGCGCTGCCGGACGTCGTCTCGACCGAGACCTTCGTGTACCTGGAGATGTGGAAGCAGCTCTACGACTGGGGGAGTGGAATGCCCAAGGAGGACACCACGAGATGAGCATCACTCAAGGCGCGACGTCGGCGGAAGAGCTCCGGCAGTTGGCGGGGGATCACCTCTGGCTCCACTTCACGAACATGAGCGGCGCCGAGCCGCCGATCATCGTGCGCGGCGACGGGTGCTACCTCGAGGACGTCCACGGCAAGCGCTACCTCGACGCGCTCGCCGGGCTCTTCTCCGTCAACCTCGGCTACGGCTTCGGCGAGGAGATCGGCCAGGCGGCGCTCGAGCAGATGCGCGAGCTGCCCTTCTACACGAACTGGACGTACGCGCACCCTCGTGCGATCGAGCTCGCGGCCGAGGTCGCGTCACTCGCGCCGGGCGACCTCAACCGCGTCTTCTTCTGCTCGGGCGGCTCCGAGGCCGTCGAGTCGGCGTGGAAGCTCGCGCGCCAGTACTTCGCGGTGCGCGACGGCGCCTCGGAAGCGAAGGGCGTCGAGCCGGGCGAGCGGATTCCCGGGCAGGAGGGCGGTCCCCCGGCCGGCCACAAGTACAAGGCGATCGCCCGGAACATCGCCTACCACGGCACGACGTTCGGCGCCCTCTCGCTGAACGGCGTCGAGCCGCTGCGCGAGCCGTTCAAGCCGCTCGTGCCCGAGGTGCGGCACGTGAGCAACACGAACCGCTACCACCGCCCGCCGGAGGAGACCGAGCAGGAGTTCACGGCCTTCCTCCTCGAGGAGCTCGAGCGCACCATCCTCGAGATGGGCCCCGAGACGATCTGTCTCGTCCACATGGAGCCGATCCAGAACGCCGGCGGCTCCTTCATCGCCCCGGCCGGCTACTGGCGCGGCGTGCGCGAGCTCTGCGACCGGTACGACATCCTCCTCTCGGCCGACGAGGTCATCACAGGCTTCGGACGGGTCGGCCACTGGTTCGCGTCGGAGCGGTACGACATCCGGCCGGACATCGTCACGTGCGCCAAGGGGCTGTCTTCCTCCTACGCCGCGATCGGCGCCGTCGTCGCGACCGACCGCGTGATGGAGCCGTTCCTCGAGGCATCCTCGATGTACACGCACGGGATCACGTTCGGCGGCCATCCCGTGATGAGCGCGATCGCGCTGAAGAACATCGAGATCATGAAGCGGGAGCGGATCATGGAGCACGTGCTCGGCAACGAGGACGCGTTCCGGAACACGCTCGGCCAGCTGCTCGACCTGCCGATCGTCGGCGACCTGCGCGGGACGGGCTACTTCTACGCGCTCGAGCTCGTGAAGAACAAGGAGACGCGCGAGAGCTTCTCCGACGAGGAATGCGAGACGCTGCTCCGCGGCTTCCTGTCCCCGCGGCTGTTCGAGAAAGGGCTCATCTGCCGGGCCGACGACCGCGGCGACCCGGTCGTGCAGATCTCTCCCCCTCTCGTGGCAAATCAGGCAGAGTTCGACGAGATGACCGGGATCCTGGGCGACGTGCTCGCCGAGGCATGGGAGAAGGTGACTTGACCGTCGAGGCGGCAGTGCCTCCAGAAGCCCCTGCGGCGACCGAGTTCGACATCCGGCTGATCGGGCTGACGAAGCGGTTCGACGACGTCGTCGCGGTCGACAGCATCTCCCTGGACATCGACCGCGGCCAGTTCTTCGCGCTGCTCGGCCCGTCGGGTTGCGGCAAGACGACGACGTTGCGGATGATCGGCGGCTTCGAGGAGCCGACCGAGGGGCGGATCGAGCTCGGCGGGGTGGACGTCGCGCCGCTGCCGCCGTACAAGCGCGACGTGAACACCGTCTTCCAGTCCTACGCGCTCTTCCCGCACCTCACGATCTTCGAGAACGTGGCCTTCGGGCTCCGCCGCCGCGGCGTGAAGGGCGGCGAGCTGCGCCGCCGGGTCGGGGAAGCGCTCGAGCTCGTCGGTCTCGCCGGCCTCGAGCGCCGCAAGCCGCGGCAGCTCTCGGGTGGCCAGCAGCAGCGGATCGCGCTCGCGCGCGCGCTCGTCAACCGGCCGCGGGTGCTCCTCCTCGACGAGCCGCTCGGCGCGCTCGACCTCAAGCTACGGAAGGAGATGCAGCTCGAGCTGAAGCGGATCCAGCACGAGGTGGAGATCACGTTCGTGCACGTGACGCACGACCAGGAAGAGGCCATGACCATGGCCGACCGCATCGTGATCATGAACGGCGGGCGGATCGAGCAGCTCGGCACCCCGAGCGAGCTCTACGAGCGGCCGCGAACGCCGTTCGTCGCGGGGTTCCTCGGCGTCTCGAACCTCCTCGAGGGGACAGCGGTTGGAGGGGACCGGGTCAAGCTGGTGGACGGCACCGAGGTGCAGTGCCCGCGCGAGGTACTCGGCGGGAAGACCGGCACCGTCCAGATCGGCGTCCGACCGGAGAAGCTCCGCATCGGTGGGGACGCGGCAAACTCGCTCTCGGGGACGATCACCGAGAGCGCCTACATCGGCGTCTCGACGCAGTACATCGTCGACACGCCGGCTGGACTGGTGACGGTCTACGTCCAGAACGACCGGCCCGGCGCCCAGGTCTCGACAGGGGAACGCCTGACGCTCAGCTGGAGCCCAGAAAGCACCTTCGTCGTCGACGCCCAGGAGGGCACGCAATGAGCGAACGCATCACCCGTCAGGTCTTTCTCCGTCGTGCTGCGGCCGGCGGCTCGATCCTCACCGTCCCGGGACTCCTCGCTGCCTGCGGCGGCGGCTCGAGTCCGAGCGCCGGCGGCGGTAGCACCACAGTCCAGAAGAAGCTCGCGAAGACGCTCCACTTCTCCAACTGGACGCTGTACATCGACAAGAAGGGCAACACCCACCCGTCGCTCGACCAGTTCCAAAAGAAGTACGGCGTGCACGTTGATTACGCGGAGGACATCAACGACAACGCAACGTTCTTCTCGAAGATCGAGCCCGAACTGTCCCGCGGCCAGTCGACCGGCCGGGACATCATCGTGATGACCGACAACTCCCGGTATCCGAGCCTGCTCGTGCAGAAGGGCTGGGTCGAGAAGCTCGACAAGAGCGCGATCCCGAACATCAAGAATCTCGTCCCGCAGCAGCGGCACCCGAGCTGGGACCCGAATCGCGACTACAGCCTGCCGTGGCAGTCCGGCTTCACGGGGATCGGCTGGAACGAGAAGCTGACCGAGCCGGTCACCTCGATGGGCGACCTGCTCGGGAGCAAGAAGCTCAAGGGCAAGGTCGGGCTCCTGACCGAGTTCTCCGACACGCTCGCGCTCGTCATGGCCTACAACGGCGACGACCCGGCCCACATCACCGACAAGACGTTCAACAAGGCGATGTCCACGATCCAGAAGGCGGTGCACTCGGGCCAGATCCGCCAGTTCTATGGCAACGATTACGCCAGTGCGCTATCGAACGGCGACCTCACCGCCACGATGGCGTGGTCCGGCGACATCGTCCAGTTGCACGCCGACAACCCACATCTGAACTGGCAGCAGCCGGACACCGGCGGCGACATCTGGACGGACAACATGCTGATCCCGAAGGGCGGCAACGTCTACACGGCGTCCGTCTACATGAACTTCGTCTACGACCCGAAGATCGCCGCCGAGATCGAGGACTACGTCAATTACGTCTGCCCGGTCCTCGGGGCAAAGGAGGCGCTGCTCAAGAAGGACCCGGCGATCGCCAAGGACACTCTGATCTTCCCGACCAAGAAGGACTTCGACAGCGCGCACACCATCGACCCGAACGCTCTCAACAACGAGAAGTACCAGACGGCCTGGCAAAACCTGATCTCAGCCTGATCGGCCAGTGATGGGACTCTTCCACCGGCATCGGGGCGCGACTCCGTACTTGCTGCTTGCGCCGGGGATGCTTTGGCTCGCGGGGTTCTTCCTCGTCCCGCTCGGCTTTCTCGCCTACCAGTCGCTCGAGTCAGGCAGCATCATCGCCGGCTTCGGCTACGCATTCACGTGGGCGTGGAGCAACTACTCGAGCGCGGTCAGCGGCTACACCGGGGAGTTCGAGCGCTCGTTCGAGTACGCCGGTCTTGCGACGCTGATCGCGCTCGCCGTGAGCTACCCGGTCGCCTACTGGATCGCGTTCCGTGGCGGCCGGTGGAAGAACCTGCTCCTGCTGTTCATCGTCGCGCCGTTCTTCGTCACCTATCTGATCCGGACGCTCGCGTGGCAGACGATCCTCTCCGACCACGGGCTGGTCGTCCGCCTGCTCACGGACATCCACCTGATCTCGCCTGGAGGCAGGATCCTGGCGACCGGGACCGCCGTCGTGGCCGGCATCACCTACAACTTCCTCCCGTTCATGGCTCTCCCGCTGTACGTCTCGCTGGAGCAGATCGACCCGACCCTCGTCGAGGCGGCGGAGGATCTCTATGCCAGCAAGTGGCGCGCCTTTCTGCGGGTGACGTTCCCGCTCTCGCTCCCGGGCGTCGTGGCTGGGACGCTTCTCACATTCATCCCTGCGGCAGGCGACTTCATCAATGCTCAACTGCTCGGCTCCCCGACGAGTCACATGATCGGCAACGTGATCCAGTCGAAGTTCCTGGGGCTGCAGGACTACCCGGCGGCGGCCGCAATGTCCTTCATCTTGATGGCGATCATCCTCGCGCTGGTTCTCGTCTACGCACGGGTCGTCGGTACGGAGAAGCTGACCGGATGACGTCGGTCGCCGCCGAAATCGGGCGCCCTCGGCGAAGTGTCCTCGGCGCGGTGTGGGCACTCGTCCGCCGTCAGATCCTGACGCTCTACTCGATCCTGTTCTTCGTCTATCTGCTGCTCCCCATAGGCGTCGTGGCCGCTTTCTCCTTCAATCACCCGAAGGGTCGCTTCAACTTCGTCTGGAAGGGATTCACGTTCTCGAACTGGACCCACTGGAACGCGATCCCCGGCATCCAGAGTGCGGTCGTTCTGTCGCTCGAGATCGCCGCGGTAGCCAGCATCATCGCGACAGCGCTGGGCACGCTGATGGCTCTCGCCCTCGTGCGCTACGGGTTCCGCGGTCGCGCGACGACGAACTTCATCGTCTTCCTGCCGCTCTCGACGCCGGAGATCGTCCTCGGCGCCTCGCTCTTGACGCTCTTCCTCCATACGAGTTCGGTGATCCCGTTCGGCTTCTGGACGATCCTGATCGCACACGTCATGTTCTGTGTCAGCTTCGCAGTCGTCACGGTCAAGGCGCGCCTCGTCGGATTCGACCGGCACCTCGAAGAGGCGGCGATGGATCTCGGCGCCAACGAGTGGACGACGTTCCAGAAGGTGACGCTACCGTTGATCGCCCCCGCGATCCTCGCTGCACTCCTCCTCTGCTTCGCCATCTCGGTCGACGACTTTGTCGTGACGTACTTCGTTGCCGGAACCAACACAGTGACGTTCCCGATCTTCGTCTGGGGTGCCGCGCGCGTTGCGACACCGCCGCAGATCAACGTGATCGGGATCGCGTTTTTCGTGATCGCCGTGACGGCGATGCTCGGCAACGTCGTCTTGCAGAACCGGCGCGCGAAGGCCGCTTGAGCTCCCCGTCGGTCGAGCCGCGGCTGCCTTCGTGGTGGCTGGAGGACGCGCTCGCGCGCGAGGGGGATCCGGCGCCGGCGCCTGCGCTCGCGGGCGATGCGACGGCGGACGTCGCGATCGTCGGCGGCGGCTACACGGGGCTCTGGTCCGCGCTTGCGCTGCGCGAGCGTGCGCCCGAGCTGCGCGTCACGCTCCTCGAGGCGGAGATCTGCGGACATGGGCCGAGCGGGCGCAACGGCGGCTTCGTCCACGGCTACTGGGGAGCGTTCGCCTCGATCCTTCCGGTGCTCGGCGAGGAGCGGGCGCTCGAACTCGCGGGCGCGGGGGAGCGGATCATCCCCGGGATCCGGGCCTGGGCAGAGGCGCGCGGGGAGGACGTGTGGCTGGTCGAGGGCGGGATGCTCGAGGTGTCCGCCGCACCGGCACAGGACGCCGGCGTGGCGAAGGCGGTGGCCGCGGCCGCCGGTGTGGGCCGCGGCGAGCATGCCGTCCCGCTGACGCCGGAGGAGGTTGCGCAGCGGGTCACGTCGCCCGTCTTCCGCAGGGGCGTCTTCTATCCGGAATGCGCCACCGTCCATCCGGGCCTGCTCGTGCGGGCGCTACGGCGCGCCGCGCTCGATGCGGGCGTCACGCTCCACGAGGGGACGCCGGTGACGGCTGTACGCGCAGGGTCGCCGAACGAGCTCGAGACGCCGGGCGGGATCCTTCGCGCGCCGGAGGTGGTGCTCGCGACGAACGCCGCCCTCACCGGCTGGAAGCCGGCCTCGCGCAGCCTGACGAACTTCGGCTCGTACGTCGTCCTCACGGAGCCCGCTCCCGAGGCCCTCGCGGAGATCGGCTGGACCGGCGGGGAAGCGATCGTCGACGGGCGGATGTTCCTCCACTACTTCCGCACGACGAACGACGGGCGTGTGCTCATGGGCAGCGGCAGCGGACCGATCGGCTTCGGCGGGCGCATCGACGACCGCTTCTCCCGCGACGAGCCGACGGCCGCCCGCGCGGAGGCGGGACTGCGGCGCCTGCTGCCCGGCCTCGCGGGTGTGCGCGTCGAGCGGGCGTGGGGCGGACCGATCGACGTGTCGGCCGATCACCTGCCGTTCTTCCGCACGCGTCCGGGGACGCGGATCCACTACGGCGCGGGCTACTCGGGGCACGGCGTCGGGCCGAGCTGGCTCGGCGGTCGCATTCTCGCGTCTCTCGCGCTCGGCTCCGACGACGAGTGGGCGCGGTCGCCGCTCGCGACGCGCAGCGTCCCAAGCCTGCCTCCGGAGCCGTTCCGCCGCGTCGGGGGTGGGCTCGTGCGCTGGGCGATCATGAGCTGCGAGGCGGCCGAGGAGGAGGGACGGCGAGCGCCGCTCGCCGCGCGCGCGGGCGCCGCGCTACCGCGGCTGCTCGGGATGGAACTCGGCACCCGCTAGCAGCCCGCTCCCTGCCGTTCTCGTACCTGTCGAACCTAGTAACAGACTGTTACTAGGCAGTTCGGGAGCGGCGTGTTCGCGTGGTCGATCCGCCGCTTCGGACCCGGCTCTTCGCTTGTAACAGACTGTTACGAGGAAGGACCTGGCCAGGGAGTACGCTCGGCCGATGCGGGTGGTCGTTTGCGATGTCGGGCCCCGGGACGGGCTCCAGAACGAGGCGGAGGTGCTACCGGCCGAGACCCGGGCGGAGCTCGTCGACCGGCTCGCGGCGGCGGGCCTCCCGCGGATCGAGGCCGTCAGCTTCGTCCGCGCCGACCGTGTGCCGCAGATGGCGGACGCGGAGGCCGTGATCGAGCGAGTGCGCCGGCGCGAAGGGGTCGAGCTCTCGGGCCTCGTGCTCAACGAGCGGGGCCGGGAGCGCTTCGCCGCCGCCGGGCTCGACCGGGTCAACGTCACGTTCGCGGCCACCGAGACCTTCAATCGCCGCAACGGGAACGCGACGCTCGCCGAGGCGATCGCGCGGGCCGAGGCGATCCTGGCGGCCGGCGAGACGCCGGCGGCGGTCACGATCTCCTGCTCCTTCGGCTGCCCGTTCGAAGGGCGCGTCGATCCCGGCGCCGTCGCCGAGCTCGCCGCGCGCTTCGCGGATCGAGCCGAGGTCGTGCTGGCCGACACGATCGGCGTAGCGACGCCGTCGGCGGTGCGCTCGCTCGTCGAGCAGGCGCGGGCGACCGGCTTCCACGGCCACAACACGCGCAACACCGGCTACGCCAACTGCCTCGCCGCGCTCGAGGCCGGCGCCCGCGTGCTCGACGCCTCCGCCGGCGGCCTCGGCGGCTGTCCCTTCTCGCCGCGGGCGACGGGCAACGTCGCGACGGAGGATCTCGTCTATCTCCTCGAGGGCGAGGGCATCGAGACCGGGGTCGACCTGGATGCGCTCGTCGGCGTCTCGCAGTGGCTCGAGACGGTGCTCGGCCGCACGCTCGAGGGCTACGTCTATCGCGCAGGGACATGGCCGCCCTGAGACGCGTTCCGTGGGAGATCCGAGCGGTGCTCGCACTGATCGTGCTCGACGGCATCGCGGTGATCGCCACGTACTCGCGCTTCCCCAAGACGCTGCTCTACAACGTCGACCACAGCGGAGTCGCCGCGGGCTTCGGCCGGGAGCTCGTGGCGCTCAACTTCCCCTTCGCGCTGGTCGGGATCGCACTCGTCGGCCTCGCGTGGCCGCGCCTGCACGGACGGCTGCGGCTCGCGGGCGTCGTCGCGATCGTGCTCTGCGCCACGGTGTACTTCGCGGTCGACCAGTCGGACCTCGACGCCAAGCCGCTGAACGCGGTGCCGGCGCTCGGGCTCGCGCTCGCCGTTGCGCTCGTGCTCGCCGTGGGCGTTTCCGATGCGCGTCACGTCCGTGGCGATCGCCTCCGCATCGGGATCGCGATGGTGCTCATCTTCTTCTGCGCCCCGCTCATCGCGGCCGAGCTCGGGTTCTTCCTCGACGGCGTGCCGTTTCTCGGTTGGTTCTACGAGACCGGCCGGCTCACGACACAGCCGAACCTCCCCGGGATCCACCACGCCGTCCACCATGGACAGCACCACGGCTGGGAGGCGACGATGCTGTCGCTGACCGCGCTCGCCTTCTCGCGTCTTCCGCGCCCGCGCATCCTCGACGCGTATCTCGCGCTGATGCTTGCGTACGGCATCGGGAACCTCGTGAACGACGACTGGCTCGAGCAGGTCGTCAAGCGTGGCTGGACGAGTCACGAAGTGCCGAGCCTGCTCGTTCCGGCGGCTGACTGGGGTTGGGTCGCGGTGCTCGTCGCCGCGCTCGTGATCTGGCGGTTGTGGTTCCGTCAGCCGAGTCGCACGACGCCGTCGCCCGCGAGCCCGGCTATCTCGTCCTCGGCGTAACCGAGCTCGCTGAGGATCTCGCCGGTGTGCGCGCCGAGCGCCGGAGGCGGAATCCGGTGGCGCACCCGCTCGCCGTCGGCCGAGAGCGGCGCGGCGACCGTGACGAAGTCCCCGAGCTCTTGCAGGATCCCGAGCGCCTCGGTCTGCGGGTGGCGCGCCACCTCGCCGACGTCGCGCACCGGCGAGGCGGGAACGCCTGCGGCGACGAGGGCCTCGAGCAACTCGGCCGACTCCCGCTCCCTCGTCCGCGCCTCGAGCGGCGCGACCAGCTCCGCACGGTTCGCGACCCGGTCGGGATTCGTGAGGAAGCGCGGGTCGCCGGCGAGCTCCGGCACTCCGAGGACGCCGCAGAGTGCCGCGAAGAGCTTGTCGTTCCCGGCGACGATCATCAGGTCTGCATCCCGGGTCGGGAAGACCTGGTACGGCGCGATCTGCGGGAAGGCGCTCCCCTCCCGGCCGGGGACGACACCTGCGCCCACGTACCCGACGAGCTGAGACGCGAGCAGCGAGATCGCGGTCTCGTAGAGGGAGACCTCGAGCGTGCGGCCGGCGCCGGTGCGCTCCCGCTCGTACAGCGCACCGAGCACGCCGAGCGCCGCCCAGACACCGGTGGCGAGGTCGATCAGAGAGACGCCGACGCGAACGGGTGGGCCGCCGCTCTCGCCGGTCACGCTCATGATCCCCGACGCCGCCTGCAGCAGCGGGTCGTAGCCGGGGTGCTCGCGCAGAGGGCCGTTCGCGCCGAACGCGCCGATCGAGCAGTAGACGAGTCGCGGGTTCAGGGCGCGGAGCTCGGCGTCGCCGAGGCCGTGGCGCTCTGCCGCGTCCGCGCGGAGGCTCTGGAGGAACACGTCCGCGCGGTCGACGAGGCGCAGCACGATCTCGCGGCCGCGGTCGTCCCCGAGGTCGAGCGCCAGCGAGCGCTTGCCCGCGTTCGAGGCGAGGAACATCGCGCTGCCCGGCTCGAGAAACGGCGGTCCCCAGGCGCGGGCGTGGTCGCCCGTGAGCGGCTCCACCTTGACGACCTCGGCGCCAAGTGCTGCGAGCAGCTGCGTCGCCGTCGGACCGGCGAGCGAGGAGGTGACGTCGACGACGCGGGCGCCGACGAGCGGACGCAGCTCCGTCACTGTCCCATGGAATAGAGACCCGTCGGTTTCCCTCGAACCACGACGTCCCGTTCGTATCGCTCGCCGACCTTCTCCGCAACGCGCACGGACCGCTCGTTCCCGTGCTGGATCAGGGAGATGAGGCGCGTCAGGCCTCGCTCGCCGAGAGCCCAATCCCGGAGCCTCAGCGCAGCCTCGGTCGCGTAACCACGCCCCCAGTGCTCGCGGGCGAGACCCCAGCCCAGCTCCGTCTCCGAGCCGCCTACCTCCCAGGTCTCGGGATCCCAGCGCAGGAACCCGGCGCGGCCGAGCACACGCGAGTCCTCCGTCCGCTCGACCACGAACATTCCGATGTCCCACGCGTCCCAGCGGTCGAGCCAGCGGCGAACCGCCTGTTCGCTGCCGGCGAGATCGGTCGTCGAGCCGTCGCCGATGTACCGCATCGCCCACGGATCGGCGAACGCCTCCAGGAGTCCGGGCGCGTCCTCGAGGCGCGGTTTCCGGAGTAGGAGACGCTCGGTCTCGATCATCGGGGATGCTGCCAGAGGACGTGCGCGCCGTTGTCGAACAGCTCGACCGTCTCGCCGGGCGTGCAGCCGAGTCGCTCGGCGAGCCGTTGCGAGCGGACGTTCGTGGGCGCGATCACCGAGACGAGGCGCCCGACGTTCCGTTCTGCGTACGCCCATTCGCGCACGGCGAGCGCCGCCTCGGTCGCGTAGCCGTGTCCCCAGTGCTCGCGCGCGAACCCCCAACCGAGCTCCGGCTGCGCGAACTCGCCCGCGTTCGCGAGCGTCGTGTGCGTCCACGTGCGCACGTCCCACACGAGCAGGCCCGTGCGGCCCAGCCAGCGTCCGTCCTCGCGCCGGACGACGGAGAAGGGGCCGCAGTCGTTGTCGTGCCAGCGCTCGAGCCAGCGGCGGACGACGAACTCCGGATCCCTGGCCGCGTTCGGATGCACGCCGCCGAGGAACTCCATCGCCACCGGGTCCGTCAGGAGCTCGAGGGCCGCCTGGGCGTCCTCGAGCACCGGCTTTCGGAGCAGCAGCCGTTCCGTCTCGATCACAGCTGGTCTAGACGCGCCGGAAGAGGCGGCCGCCAACCCGCAGCCAGCGCAGCTCGCCGTCGTCGGCGTGGATGAAGTGGCCGCGCGTTCCCTTCAGGGGCCCGGCGCCGATGTACCAGCGCTCCGGCGTGTAGAAGAACGCCTCGGCGGGCGGCAGCTGCGGGCCCGGTGGCGAGTCCTTCGCCGGGAAGCCGCCGAGCGACTCGCTCTCCACCCGCATCCTCCCGTCGTCCAGCGGGGTGAGCGTGATGCGGTCGACCGTCGTCTCGAAGACGCCGGCGTATTCGCCGAGCGGCACCTCGTCGCCGGTGGGCTCGGGCTCGTCCGCCGCCAGGCCGGCGGCTCGGAGCGCCGCGTCGATCACCTGCTGCCCGCCGGGCGAATGGTTGGTCAGCACGGCGAACGCGAAGGAACGTGCAGGCACGAGCACGAGCAGCGAGAGCTGCCCGTTGGTGCCGCCGCCGTGGCGGATGCTGCCGAAACGATCCTCTCCGTACCAGGTCAACCCGACCCACTGTCCTTCCTCCCCGGCGGCCGCCTGGGGTACCTGCATCGGTGCGAGCGCCGGCGGAGGATCCAGGTGCAGGCGTGCGTAGCGGAGGAGGTCCGGCGTGGTCGAGACGATCCCGCCGGCGGCGTGCGCGGACCGTCCCACGGGCCACGGGCGCGCCACCTGCAGCTCCTCGCCCTCGCCGACGTGGCCCACGGCGAACCGCTCGGTCATCACCTCCCACGGCCAGAACGTCGTCGAGGCGAGCTCGAGCGGATCGAAGACGAGCTCCTGCACGGCATCCTCGAAGCGCTTGCCGGTCACGAGCTCGACCACGCGGCCCGCGAGCGCGAAGCCGGCGTTGTTGTACGCCCACAGCTCCCCGACGGGAGTCTGCTGCGGGAGCTCACGCATTCGTTCGACGTACACGGCGGCCGCGTCGTCGCCCCAGCCCGTGTCGTCGAAGTAGTCGCCGAACCAGCCGCCGGTGTGGGAGAGGAGATGGCGCAGGGTGGCTCGCTCGGTCGCGTCCGCGTCGGCCAGCACGAGGCCCGGCAGGTAGTCGCGTACCGGCCGGTCGAGATCGAGCTCGCCGCGTGCCACGAGCTCGGAGATCGCGGTGCCGGTGAACGTCTTCGTGATCGAGCCGACCTGGAAGCGGGTGTCGGGCGTCACCTCGAGCGGATTCTCGATGCTCGTCACGCCGTAGCTCTCGTGCCGCTCCTCGCCCTGCTCGAGCACGCCGACCGCGACTCCCGGCACGCCGTGCTGCTCGCGCGCAGCCTCCACCGCCTCGAAGACGACCATCACGCTCACTCTACGAGGTCACAACGGGAGCATGATCGAGCGCTCGAACTCGATCACGGTCTCGTCCCGCTGGTTGAGGCCGCGCGTGCCCACGGTGACGATGCCGTAGCCCGGCCGCGACTGCGACTCGCGCTTGGCGAGCACCTCCGTCTCGGCGCGGATCGTGTCGCCGGCGAAGACTGGCGCCGGCAGCCGCACCTCGCGCCAGCCGAGGTTGACGCCGCGCTCGGACACGTCCGCGACGGAAAGGCCCGTGACGAGCGCCAGCGTGAACGTGGAGTCGACGAGCGGCCGTCCCCACTCGGTCGTCGCGGCGTACTCCGCATCGAAGTGGATCGGGTTCGTGTTCAGCGTGAGCAGGGTGAACCACGTGTTGTCCGCTTCGAGCACGGTCCGCCCGAAGCGGCTCCGGTACACGGCTCCGACCTCGAGCTCCTCGTACCCGCGACTCACCCTAGATGAAGACCGTCTTGATCAGGAAGGCGATCGCGACGAGAACCACGGCGATCATCAGCAGCACGCCGAGCCCGACTGCCGCGCCGCCGACGGCGAGCTTGGCGGGCACCTTCGGCGGGCCGCCTTCCCCCGTCCCCAGCAGCGCTCGCTCGAGCTGATTCTCGACGTACGACTGGATCCTCTCCTCGAACCGCGACGCGATCTGTTCCTCGCGCGACTTCGGCTTCTGCGTCTTCAGGGGCCGCGCCGACGCCTTTCGGCCGTCGATCGTCAGCTCGTAGATGTGCTCGTGCTGGACGTCCTTCAGGTGCTGCTGCCCGAGGTCGTGTACGGCGACGCCGTCCGGCAGCTGGTTGCCGAGCAGCGCGCGGGTCGTCTCCGAGATGAGGATCTGGCCGCCGTGGCCGGCCGCCGAGATGCGCGCGGCGCGCACGACGTCGAGCCCGAGATAGCCCTCCTCGCCGAGGTGCGGCTCGCCGGTGTGCAGCCCCATTCGCACGCGCAGCTCGCTCCCGCCGGGCCACTCGTGGTCGTTGAGCGCACGCTGCGCGTCGACCGCGGCGGCCACCGCGTCGCGTGCGCGAGGGAACGAGAAGAAGAAGGCGTCGCCCTGCGTGTCGATCTCCGTGCCGCCGCGCGTGCCGAAGGTCTCGCGCACGAGTCGCCTGTGATCGGCCGACACGCGTCCGTAGCCCTCGTCCCCGAGCTCCTGGAGGAGGCGCGTCGAGCCCTCGATGTCCGTGAACACGAACGTGACCGTGCCGCCTGGGAGCTGGGACATCGCGCCTACGCTACCCCGATGAACCGGCTCGCGCAGGAGACCAGCCCGTACCTCCTCCAGCACGCGGACAACCCGGTGGACTGGCAGCCGTGGGGCGAGGAGGCGCTCGGCCGCGCGCGTGCGGAGGGCAAGCCGCTGCTGGTCTCGATCGGCTACTCCGCCTGCCATTGGTGTCACGTGATGGAGCGCGAGTCCTTCGACGACGAGGCGACGGCCGGTGTCATGAACGAGCTCTTCGTCAACGTCAAGGTCGACCGTGAGGAGCGGCCGGACGTGGACGCCGTCTACATGGACGCCGTCGTCGCGCTGACCGGGCAGGGCGGCTGGCCGCTCACCGTCTTCCTCACGCCCGACGGCGAGCCCTTCTTCGGCGGCACCTACTTCCCGCCGGAGCCACGGCACGGCCTGCCCTCGTTCCGGCAGGTGCTGCGTGCCGTCGCCGAGGCGTACCGCGAGCGGCCCGAGGACGTCGCCGCGCAGGCCGAGGCGCTCGTCGGCGCGCTGCGGCGGTCGGCCGAGACCGAGCCGTCCCGCGAGCCGCTCGCCGAGGCGCTCCTCGCGGAGGCCGAGCGCAACCTCCTCTCGCAGCTCGATCCGACGTACGGCGGCTTCGGGCACGCGCCGAAGTTCCCGCCCGCCTCGGTGCTGGAGTTCCTGTTGCGGCGTGGCGCGCTCGACGCGGTGCGGCTCACGCTCGACGGGATGGCCGCCGGCGGGATGCACGACCTCGTCGGCGGCGGCTTCCACCGCTACTCCGTCGACTCGCGGTGGCTCGTGCCGCACTTCGAGAAGATGCTCTACGACAACGCGCTCCTCGTCCCGCCGTACCTCCACGCCTGGCTGCTGACCGGTAAGGAGCGGTACCGCGACGTCGCGGCACGGACGCTCGACTACATGCTGCGCGAGCTGCGGTTGCCGAGTGGTGGGTTCGCCTCCTCGCAGGACGCGGACACTGACGGGGTCGAGGGGCTGACGTACACGTGGACGGCCGAGGAGGGAGCGCCGTCCGACCTGCTCGAGCCGTTCGAGCGCGGCCGCTCGATCCTGCGCGGCGAGCTGGACGAGGCCACGCGCGCGCGGCTGCTCGAGATTCGCGGCCGCAGGCCGCAGCCCGCCCTCGACGACAAGGTGATCGCGGCCTGGAACGGGCTCGCGCTCGCGGCTCTCGCCGAGGGAGCGCGCCGCCTCGCAAGCAGCGAGCTGTTGCAGGCGGCAATCGAGCTGGGGGAGCTGCTGGCGGTGGAGCCGCTGTGGCGCACGCTCCGCGATGGGCGGCCGAAGTACCCCGCCTACCTCGAGGACTACGCAAACGTCGCCCACGGGCTCTACGAGCTGCACGTCGCGACGGGCGACCTGCGCTGGCTGCGCGAGTCGCGGCGCGTGGCGCTCGCCGCGGTCGAGCGTTTCCGCGATCCCGAGCGGGGCGGCTTCTTCCTCACGCCGGCGGACGGCGAGCAGCTCGTCGCGCGGCAGAAGGCGTTCGACGACAACCCGACGCCGTCGGGGAGCTCGATGCTGGCCTTCGTCCTCCTGCGGCTCGCCCGGATCTGGGGCGACGACGAGCTCGAGCGGGAGGCGGTGGGCGCGCTGCGGCTGGTCCGTGATCTCCTCACCCGTGCGCCGGTCGCGTTCGGCTGGGCGCTCTGCGCGCTCGACCTCCATCTCTCGCCGCGGCGCGAGCTCGCGATCGTCGGCGGCCCGGACACGGACGTCGCCCGTGCCGCGCTTCGAGGCTTCGACCCCGACGGCGTCGTCGCCTTCGGGCCGGCCGACGACGTCCCGCTGCTCGAGGGCAAGACGCTCGTCGACGGTGCGCCGGCCGTCTACGTCTGCGAGCGCTTCGCCTGCCGCGCTCCCGTCACGGACGCAGCCCGGCTCTCCTGAGACGACGAGGGGGAGCCGGAGCTCCCCCTCGATGATTCGCTCGAGCGCGCCTCAGTGAATGCCGGTGTAGATCTTGCCGAAGGCGTGCCAGTCGCCGGTCTTGCCGCCGCTCCACCTGATGAGCTTGAGCTGCTCCATCGGGAAATTGCGCTTCTTCGACGTCTTGACCGTCATGCCGGGATAGACGAACGGGTTGTGCGTCTCCTTCATGTTGCGCAACGCGTGCATGAGCTTCGCCCGCGTCAGGTTCTTGCCCGCGTGGTGCAGCGCGTCGACGAACGTCCACGCCGAGGCGAGCCCGTAGACGATGTTCCCGTCGCCCTCCGCGAACGCCTGCTCGAGCGCCTGGTTCCCGGTGGCGTCGATGATCTTCTTGGCGAGCTTCATGCCCTTGAGGTTCGCCTGCGTGGTGGCGCTCGCGAGGTACGTGGTGGAGATGATCCCGTTCAGATCGGCTCCGGGCTGGGCGCCCGCGGCCGCTAGCTCGAAGACGCGGTTGGCCGAGACGTTGTTGACGAGTGTCAGGGGGTTCCAGCCGATCGCCGTCCGGTCGACGAGCGCGAAGATCGTCGGCTGCGGCGTCGCGAAGATCGCCAGCGTGTCGGCGCCGTGGGTCCGCATCGCGATCAGATGGGCCGCGATCTGCTGGGCGGAATCCCCGACGTTGTACGACTCGGTGTCGACGATCTCGTTCTTGTGCGAGCCGAGGCCGGCCTTCAGCCCCGCGAGGTAGTTCTGGCCGTAGGCGTCGTTCTGGAAGAGGACGCCGATCTTCGCGCCGGGCTTGTTCTTGAGGATGTACTTCGCGTAGACCTTCGCCTCGCCCGGATAGTCCGGTTGCCAGCCCATCGTCCACGGCTTCGCGGTCTTCGAGGCCGGGCACTTGTGGCGGACGCACTGCCCCCAGTACGCGTCGCCGGTGGCGACGAGGACCTGCGGGATCTTCCGCTTGTTGAGGTAGTTCCACGTCGAGAGGATGGGCGCCGTCCCCAGGCTGCCGACGATGGCGAAGACGTGATCGTGCTCGACGAGCTTCTTCGTCTGGCCCGGAGTCTTGGACGGGTCGTACGCGTCGTCGAGCGTGATGTCCTTGATCTTGCGGTGGAACACGCCGCCGTGCGCGTTGACGTAGGCGTAGTACGCCTGCTCGGCGGCCGGGATGGTCTTGTACAGCGCCGCCTGGCCGGTGTACGGGAACGTGCCCCCGATCACGATCTGCTTCTTCGTCACGCCGGGTGTGCTCGAATGCGAGGCAGCTGCTGCGCTCCCCGCCGCGGCTGTGGCGAGAAGAACGCCGAGCAGCACTCCCAGCTTCCTACGGTTGACAGCCATGGGCGCCCCCTCCGGGTTCGGTTGTGTCCCTAGAGACGATTTCTGGAGCAGTTTGATGGAGATTGACCCGCCGTTCAAGCACGCTTCAGTCGCCGCAGCTGGGAGAGCAGACCGGCGAAGCCGCCCGGCAGCAGGAGCATTACGAGGACCACCGCCGCTCCGAAGACGACGTCCTGCCCGTGCTGCGATCCGATCACCGGCACGCTGCCGGAGACGCTGGGGAGCAGGCCGACGAAGGCCGCGCCGGCGAGCACGCCCCACAGCGAGCCGAGGCCGGCGACGGCTGCGCCGATGAGGATCTGGAGCGAGAGGGCGATCCCGAACTCGTCCGGAGCCGCGAAGCCGTTCGTCGCCAGGACGAACAGCGAGCCGGCCACGCCGGCGTAGGCGGCCGAGATGCCGAAGGCGAGCGTCTTGTAGACCGGCAGCTCGATCCCCGACGCGACGGCGGCGATCTCGCTGTCGCGAACGGCGCGGAAGGCGCGACCGACCCGGCCGCGGAGGATCAGCCACGCGAGCGCGAAGAGGATCGCCGACGCGGTCCAGGCGGCGCCGTACAGCCACACATTGCTCACGGATCGGGCCGCCTCGACCCCGTCACGGCCGCCGAGGAACTTCGACCACTTGAGCGGCAGCAGCGGCACCGAGACCGCAAGCGCGAAGGTCGCGAGCGCGAGGTACGCGCCCGAGAGCCGCAGCGCCGGCAGGCCGAGCAGCAGCCCGACGGCGAAGCAGATCGCGAACGCCATCAGCATTGTCACGACGAGATTCGTGTGGTGGTCTCGCGACATGACGGCCGTCGTGTAGCCGCCGATGGCCATGAACGCTCCGTGGCCGATCGAGATCTGGCCCGTGTAGCCCGTGAGGATGTTGAGGCCGAGCACCGCGACGAAGAAGATGCCGACCTGAGCGACGAGCGAGAGGTTGTACGAGCTCAGAACGAAGGGGAGTGCCGAGAGCACCCCTGCTACGACGAGCACCGAGGCGACGGAGGCTGACCGGGCGTTTCTCACACCCGACGCACCTCCCGGGGTCCGAACAGCCCCGAGGGCTTAACGAGCAGGATGGCCAGGAGAACGCCGAAGGCGACCGGTAGCTGGAGCTCCGAGCCGATCTGGGGCACGTACCCGACGATGAGGTTGAGGAAGACTCCGATGGCGATGCCGCCCACCAATGCCCCGCCCGGGCTTTCGAGCCCGCCGAGGACGGCTGCCGCGAAGGCGTAGACGAGCGCCTGCTGCATCAGGGGCGGCT
>DATFCX010000068.1:0-60303 GCA_035252585.1 Gaiellaceae bacterium | reverse complement strand
CGCTCGACCGCGCCGCGCGCGCCACCGCCGGGGACGACGCCGTCGACGTCGCGCTCGCGGCGCATGCCGCGCGGCGCGTGAGCTAGATTCCCGCCGTGCTCGCCGCCGTCTTCCACCTGCTGTTCGCCGAGGAGACGGCCGCCCAGGAGGGAAGCAAGGTCGTCCTGCTGATGCTGGCCACCGGCGGCGTGTTCGTGCTGGTCATCGCGCTCGGCGAGCTCTCGCACTGGGCCGCCAGGCAGCGCCGCCGTCGCCTGGAGCGCTAGGCCGGCACCGGCGCTCCGACGATCCGGCCGACGTTCTCCGGAGCGAAGAACTCGTCCGGGCGGACGGTGCCGGCGATGACGCCGAAGAAGCGCCCCGCCTCGTGCTCGTTCTCCCGGAGTGCGGCGAAGAGCGCCTGCTGCGCCGGCGGCGGTGGGGTGAGCGAGGCGAGGTCGTACGTGAGCTCGTAGAGCCCGCGCGTCTCCTCGTTCCGCACCCGCTCGTACTCGCCGAGTGCCGCGTCCAGCGGTTGGGTCCCGCCGAGTCCGTCGTCGAGCGCTCCCGCGAGCAGCTCCGCGTCGCGGAAGGCGTCGGTGATCCCCTGCGCCGTGATCGGATCCTTGTGATAGCCGGCGTCGCCCACGAGCGCCCACCCGGGCCCGAACGGCTTCCGGTACCAGAAGGGGAGCTCGCCGATGCCGTAGAAGCGATCCGCCCGCTTGCCGTCCGAGAGCCGCTCGGCGAGCGAGGGAGCGAGCGCGACGGCTTCGTGGAAGCTTCCCTCGACATCGCTGCGGACGGCCTTGAACTCCTCGCGGGGCCAGAAGGCGACGACGATCTGGAGACCGTCGTTCGTGGGGCCGGAGATGAGCATGCGACCGTCGCGCGGGTAGAGCTCGGCGCCCTCGGTCCGGGCTCCTTCCCAGTAGGTGTAGTAGGCGCAGGTGCGGCCGGGTCGCGCGTCGTACTCCGGCGCCTGCACGGCGCGCGCGACGAAGGAGTTGCGTCCGTCGGCGCCGATCACGATGCGCGCGCGCTCCTCCGCTCCGTCGACGCGGACGCCCACGACCGCGCCCTCGGCGAAGAGGACGTCCTCGACGGTGACGCCGGTGCGAACCTCGGCGCCCGCCTCTGCCGCCGCTTCGACGAGAAGCAGATCGAGGACCGAGCGACGCGGACAGTAACCCTCGACGATCCCGTCGCTCGGCGGCGGGGCGGCGGCGAGAGCGAACGGCCCGAGGTCGAACGTCATCGTCCCGATCGGCGGACACCCGGTCGCGGCGAGCCGGTCGAGGAGGCCCCAGCGCTGCAGCCGTGCGACGCCGGGCTGGTGGATGTAATGGGTCGAGAGCGTGTCGCTCGGGAACGTCGCCCTGTCGACCAGCAACACGTGGTAGCCCTGGCGCGCCAGCAACATGGCGGTGGGGGAGCCGGCAGCGCGGGCGCCGACGACGATCGCGTCGTACATTGGTGACCTCCTGGGCAGTAAACTACGTTACGTAGCTTACCGTAAACTACGAAACACAGCTTTGTCAAGAGACGACCTCAGCCTTTTCTCGTACGAGATCCTCGGTCTCGTCGGTCGCGGTGGCGCCAGCGCCCACGATCTCCGCTTGATGGAGCGCAAGGGGCGCATCGTCGACTGGGCCGGGGAGAGCCAGTACTACGTCGAGCCCAAGCGGCTCGCGCGACTTGGCTATCTCGAGGCGCGCAAGGAGCCGGGCAAGACGCGCGAGCGCACGGTGTACACGTTGACGGAGCAGGGCGTCGACGCGCTGCGCCGGTGGGGCCGGACTCCGCTGCGCTTCACGCCGCTGAAGACCGAGGTGGCCTCTCGCCTGCTCGCGGCGGACATCGTCGGAGACGAAGCCACGCGCGAGAGCTTCGCGACGCTTCGTGAGGACCTCGCCGACCTGCGCGAGCGCGTGGCCGAGATGACGGCCTCGGCTCCGACCCTGCCGCACCGTACGACGTACCTCCTGCTCGCCGCGCGGTTCTTCGGGCGCGTCATCGACGTGTACGAGGAGCTCGTCCAGGACGTGGAGCGGGAGCTGGCTCCGAAGCGGCGTTCGCGACGCACTTGACGCGCGGTCTCGTGCTACTCATACTAGCACTACAGTGCTGGCGCCGCCGAGACATCCGCCGACGGACGACGAGCTCGAGGCGCTGATTCCCGAGGCGCGGGCGCGGCGCAGGCGGCGGCTGTCGAAGCTCGCCGCGGTCGTCGCCACGGTGGCGGGGATCGGGCTCGCCGTATGGGCTGCGCTTCCCGCCGGGACCTCTGCCCTGCATCCCGGCGGCGGGCCGAGTCGCGGCGCCGTGGATCGTTCGGACGCCGCGCTGAGCCGATTCAGGGGCATCGGCAACGTCGGCAGTGCCGGCGGCGTCACGTGGGCGATCAGCGGCAGGGGCTTCTGGCTGACGTCGAACGGCGGCCGCACGTGGCGGCTGTCGCGGCTTCCGCAGCTGGCGAAGGGCGGCGTGGCGAGTGGCAGGACCGATCCGATCACGAACATCGCCCAGGTGCGGTTCGTCGACCGCCGGCACGGCTGGGTCGCCGTCATGGGCCGGTCCCGGATCTACCGGACGACCGACGGCGGCCGCAGCTGGCACGTGTCGACGCCGCCCGGTTGCTCACGAGCGTGCGAAGGCGGCTCGATCTCCTTCCTCGACGCGCGACACGGCTACGCGCTGCTCTACACACGCGCCCGAGACAACAGGCTCTTCCGGACCAGCGACGGCGGTCGGACCTGGCAGCTCGTCTCCCGGCCGCCGGTGTACGACCACATCACGTTCGTGGACAGGATGACGGGGTTCGCCTTCGGCGGCGAGCAGCGAATGGTCATAGGGCCCATCCGAGCGCCCGACTTCGGCAACCTCTACCGGACGACCGACGGCGGCCGAACCTGGTCGAGGTACGTGATCCACGACTCGAGCCGGTTCGTGGAGCAGCCCTTCGCCGTCTTCGGGCGTACGGTCGTCGTGGCGCAGAACGGGTCGAACCCCGACGGCGGAATCGACCTCGCGCCGTCGACCGTCTACGCGAGTCCGGACGCCGGCGGCCACTGGACGGGTCGCGCCGTGCCGCCCGCGGTCGGCGTGCCGGCCCCGCTCGACGCCGTGTCTCCCAGCGTCTGGGTGTGGGCGTCGCACACCGGGCTCTACGTGACGCATACCGGCGGGCGCCGCTGGCACCGGATCGTCCTGCAGGCCCTCCGGCCCGCAGCGTCGATCACGACGGTCGACTTCACGTCGAGCCGTGTGGGCTGGGCGATCTTCACCGGGATCGCGCCGCACGGGTCTCTCTTCCACACGACGGACGGCGGAGTGCACTGGAAGCCCGCCGGGCCGCGGGCGGCGCGGCACCGCAGGCAACGATGAGCACCGTCGCGCCTCCGCCGCACGGCGAGCTCGAGGCCCTGATCCGCGAGGCGCGGGAACGCCAGCGGCGTCGGCAGTTGGCGCTTGCCGCAGGAGCCGCGGTGGTTGCCGCCGCTGGTCTGAGCCTCTGGGCGGCGATTCCCGGCCGCGGCGGCGGCCAGCATGCGCCGAACGACGGCCCAGCCGGCGCCTTCAGCCGAGAGGTCGCCGCCACCGGCCGTGTCCCGATCGCCGAGGTCGGGACGAGCGGAGGCGTCACGTGGGCGATGAACGGTCTGGGGATGTGGCTGACGACGAACGGCGGCCGCACCTGGCGAGCTTCGGCGCCCGTGCACGTTCGTGAGATGGGCGATGTGGTGGCACGCGTCGAGCAGGTGGACTTCCTCGACCGACGTCACGGCTGGCTGCTTGCGGTCGACGTACGAGGGGGCCTTCACCCGGCCTGGAGGCGCCACGCAGAGCTGGACTGGACGAGCGACGGCGGCCGGACGTGGCACTGGACGATGCCGAAAGGGTGCTGCGGATACGTCTCCTTGCTGGACCCGGCGCGCGGGTATTTCCTCGGTCGGTCGGCGACCTTCGCGACGATCGACGGCGGCTCGACCTGGAAGCGGATCTCGAGCCTGCCGTTCCGCGGCGGCGTCCCGACCTTCGTCGATGCTCGCCGCGGTGTCGCCGTCGTCGGCAAGGGCGACCTCTTCGGCACGAGGGACGGCGGCCGGCGATGGACGGAGATCCGACTTCCCGATCAGCCTCGCAAGCCGCAGTCCCAGTTGGTTCTCCCCGGTGTCGGGCTCTTCGGCAGTCGCCTCGTCGTCCCCGCCGAACGCCTGGGCGGACCCAGGTCCGGACTCGTCGTCTACGTGAGCGCCGACGGCGGGTCGACCTGGGCCGCCCGGCCCATGCCGAGTGGGTTCGATCCCGTGATCGGTTCCTACGACGAGCGCCGGTTCTCGGCAGCGGGCGCCGGTGTCTGGTTCGTCGCCGCTCGCCGCGAGCTTGCGATGACGAGGGACGCAGGCAGGACGTGGCGGCGCGTGCGTCCGCTCGGCCTCTCGCCCCGCTGGACCATCGGGACGATCGACTTCACGAGCGCGAGCGTCGGCTGGGCGATCTTCGACGGTCCGCACCAGAGCGCCCTCATGCGGACGACGGACGGCGGACTGCACTGGAAGCCCGCCGGGCCGCGGGCGGCGCGGCACCGCAGGCACCGATGAGCACCATCGTGCCTCCGCCGCACGACGAGCTCGAGGCCCTGATCCGCGAGGCGCGGGCGCGACAGCACCGAAGGTGGCTCGCGGGAGCGTCGGTTGCCGCCGCCTCGGCCGCGGTCGTGGTCGGCGTCTACGCGATCGTGGGCGGGCACAGCCGGGCGTCGGGACAGGGACAGGCCCGCCGGCCGCCGCTCGCGTCCATGCCTCGCTGTAGGCCGGAGCAGCTCCGCGTGTCGGAGCATGGCGACGGCGCATACACGGGCCACTCGGTCCTCGAGTTCGCGATCGCGAATGTCTCGGGCACGTCCTGCACGGTGCGCGGCCGGCCGCGGGTGCAGCTCGTGATGCGTAGCGGCCGTGTCAGGCCCGGCGACGTCTATCCACTCCGGAACGTGCGTCGGGGGTCGGACGCGACTGTCCCGCCGCGGACCGTCATGCTCCGGCCGGGCGCCGCTGCGTCGTTCCTCGTCGTGGTCATCAACCAGGTCGGCCGCCACGGGCCGCTGACGGGCAGGTTCTGCTCCTGGTCGAGCGCGTTTCTGATCACGCCCCCGGGCGGCCGTTCGCCGATACGTGCCGGCTACAGCCTCTCGGACTGTGGGCTGGGGGTGACGCCTCTGGTTGCCGGCAGGCTCGACCGGTACTCATTCCAGTGAGGGTCGTCGCCGAACCGCCGCTCGCCCGGCAGCCGTAGACTCGGCGCGTGCGCGAGCTGCCGCGCGGGACCGTCACCTTTCTCTTCACGGACATCGAGGGGTCGACGCGCCTTCTCGACGAGCTCGGCGCGGAGGAATATGGAAACGCGCTCGCCGAGCACCGCCGTGTCCTGCGCGGCGCATTCGGCAGGAACGGCGGAGTCGAGGTGGACACGCAGGGCGACGCGTTCTTCGTCGCCTTCCCGACGGCGCCCGGCGCGCTGGAGGCCGCGCGCGAGGCGCAGGACGAGCTCGGGCTGCCGGTGCGGATGGGTCTCCACACAGGCACGCCGCTGCTGACGGACGAGGGCTACGTCGGGACCGACGTCCACCGCGCCGCCCGGATCGCGGCCGCCGGACACGGCCGGCAGGTGCTCGTGTCGACGGCGACGGCGGCGCTCGTCGACTCGTCGGAGCTACGCGATCTCGGCGAGCACCGACTCAAGGATCTGAGCGCGCCCGAGCGGATCTTCCAGCTCGGCGACGCCGAGTTCCCGCCGCTCAAGACGCTCTACCGCACCAACCTCCCGATTCCGGCGACGCCGTTTCTCGGCCGCGAGCACGAGCTCGGCGACGTCCGGGAGCTCCTCGTGCGTGAGGACGCGCGTCTGCTCACGCTGACGGGCGCCGGCGGCTCGGGGAAGACACGCCTGGCGCTTCACGCCGCCGGGGAGGCGGCGGAGGCGTACCCCGACGGCGTCTGGTGGGTGCCGCTCGCGCCGCTCGCCGATCCTGCCGACGTCGGTCCGGCGGCGGCCCGCGCGCTCGGCGGCGGCGGGACGCTGCCCGAGCTCGTCGACGGGCGACGGCTTCTCGTCCTGCTGGACAACTTCGAGCACGTCGTCGAGGCCGCACCCGACGTGGCCGCCGTCCTCGCGGAGTGCCCGCGGGCCGACGTACTCGTCACGAGCCGGGAGCGACTGCGGCTCCAGGGCGAGCACGTCTATCCCGTGCCGGTGCTCGCGCGGGCCGAGGCGCGGCGGCTCTTCGTCACGCGGGCACGCGCTGCCCAGCCGGACTTCGAGCCGGACGAGCATCTCGACGAGCTGTGCTCGCGACTCGACGACCTGCCGCTCGCGCTGGAGCTCGCCGCCGCACGTACCTCTCTCCTCTCCACCGAACAACTGCTCGAGCGCCTCGGCAACCGGCTCGACCTCCTCCGCGGCGCCCGCGATGCCGAGACGCGGCAGCAGACGCTCCGCGCCACGATCGAGTGGTCGTACGAGCTGCTCGAGCCCGACGAGCGCACGCTGCTCGCTGCGCTCTCGGTCTTCCGCGGCGGCTGGACGCTCGAAGCGGCCGAGCAGGTCGCGGGCGCCGATCTCGACCTCATGCAGTCCCTCGTCGACAAGAGCCTCGTCCGCCGCTGGGAGTCCGGCCGCTTCGGGATGCTCGAGACCATCCGCGAGTTCGCTGCTGAACAGCTCACACATGAGGAGCGAGAGCGGCTGCTCGGTCGGCTGCTCGAGTATCTGCTCGAGCTGTTCGACGGGGCAAACCTTCGCCCCCACCAACCCGGCCAGCCACGCATGGACTTCGCGCAGGAAGAGCGCGCCAACGCCGACGTCGCGCTCCGGTGGGCGGCCGGCTCCGATCCAACGGCGGGGCTGCGGCTCCTCGAGCGGCAGGAGATGTACTGGTTCACCAACGACCCGATCCGGGCTCGCGAACACGTCGACGCGTTGCTCGTCGCAGCGGGGACGAACCTGGATCCCGCGAGCCATGGCCTGGCGTTGCGCTTCCGCGGCGCGACCTTCGACTTCGTAGGACGCCCCGAGCTTGCCGAGGCCGAATACCTCCAGGGGATCGAGCTCCTGCGCTCGATCGGCGACGAGGCCGAGGCACTCCACTTGACGCTTCGGGTGGCCAACTGCGCCCTCGGCCAGGGTGACGTCTCCCGCGCCAAACGCCTCATCGCGGAAAGGCTCGAACGCGGCGGCGGGCATAGGGGTGACGAGGGAGTCGCGCTCAGCCTCCTTGCGCAGATTGCCTTCAACGAGGGCGATGTAGGGGAAGGGGCACGACTCGCGCACGAGTCGGCGTCCGCCTCCGAAAAGGCGGGCATGACGTGGTTTCGCTGCGTGACGCTCCTGAACACTGCCGAGTCGCTTGCCCTTGGCGGCGAGCTCGATGTCGCCGAAAGCGACTTCACCGACGGCCTGAGAGGGCTGTGGTCGGTCCAGGACCTCGTCAACATGCCCGAAGCGCTGGTGGCCGGCTCGGTCCTGGCAGCCCTCCGCGCGGATCCGGTTCGGGCCGGCACTCTCTGGGGAGCGGCTGAGGCGGAAGGGACTCGTCGGCCGAGACCCACGACAACGCGGATGCTCGAGGAGTTCGAGGTGCACCTGGAGCAGGTCCGTGGCGCTTCCTTCGAGGAGGGTCGCGCGAACGGGCGAACGCTCTCGCTCGAGGACGCCGTCGCGTACGCGCTGGGTGACCAAACGTAGACTCGCGCCGTGCCTGCGAAGGATCTCCGCGACTGGATCGCGCTGCTGGAGCGCGAGGGCGAGCTAGTCCGCGTCTCGGCCGAAATCGATCCCGACCTCGAGATCACGGAGATCGTCGACCGCACCGTGCGCTCCCGTGGCCCGGCGCTCCTGTTCGAGAACCCGAAGGGATCCGAGCATCCGCTGTTGATCAACCAGTTCGGCACCGAGCGGCGGATGTGCCTCGCGTTCGGCGTGGCGCGCCTCGACGACGTCGCGAAGCGCGTCGCCGACGTGCTCGAGATGCAGCCGCCGCAAGGCCTCGTTCAGAAGGTGCGCGGCCTTCAGAAGCTGAAGTCGATCGCGGACGCTCGCCCGAAGACCGTGGGGAAGGGAGCCTGCCAGGACATCGTCCTGCGCGGCGACGACGTGAACCTCGGCCTCCTCCCGATCCAGCGCTGCTGGCCCGGCGATCCCGCGCCGTTCATCACGCTCCCCGCCGTGATCACGCACGACCCGCGCAACGGCGGCCGCAACGTCGGGATGTACCGCATGCAGGTGATCGACGAGCGCACGACGTTCATGCACTGGCAGATCCACAAGGACGGCCGCGCCGACTACCTCGCCACCGACGGCCGCGTCGAGGTCGCCGTCGCGCTCGGGCTCGATCCGATCACCGCGTACTCGGCGAGTGCGCCGCTGCCGAAGCACGTCGACGAGCTGATGCTCGCCGGCTTCCTCCGCGGCGATCCGGTCGAGCTCGTCAAGGGCGTCACCGTCGGCGTCGAGGTGCCGGCGCGCGCCGAGATCGTGCTCGAGGGGTACATCGAGCAGGACGAGGTTGGAAACGAGGGGCCGTTCGGCGACCACACCGGCTACTACACGGCGGCCGAGCCGTTCCCGGTCTTCCACGTGACCGCGTTGACGATGCGGCGTGACGCGATCTATCCCTCGATCGTGGTGGGCAAGCCGCCGCAGGAGGACGCCTGGCTCGGCAAGGCGACGGAGCGGATCTTCCTGCCCGCGGTGCGGGCGACCGTGCCGGAGATCGTCGACTACGACCTACCGGTAGCGGGCGCCTTCCACAACTGCTGCATCGTCGCGATCCGCAAGCAGTTCCCGGGCCACGCGCGGAAGGTCATGTCCGCGATCTGGGGTCTCGGCATGCTCAGCCTCACGAAGTGCATCGTCGTCGTCGACGAGCACGTGGACGTCCACGACTACGCGGAGGTGCTCTTCTACGCGGGCGCCAACGTCGACCCGAAGCGCGACGTCGTGATCGGCGAGGGCCCGCTCGACCACCTCGACCACGCGCCCGAGCGGCAGTTCGTCGGGGGCAAGCTCGGCATCGACGCGACCGCGAAGTGGCCGGAGGAAGGCGCCCGCCCGTGGCCCGACGAGATCGAGATGAGCCCGGAGATCCGGGACCTCGTCGACCGCCGCTGGACCGAGTACGGCATCGGCTAGTTCTGCCTCCGCGCCTTACGCGTTTCCGATAAGACTTCGTTTGGTGGAGCCGGAGCAGCCGAGTCCCGACACCGAGCACGAGTCGCTCCACGAGGAGCAGCACCTGCCGCCGCCGACGCTGTGGCCGATCGGCTTCGCGATCGGCATCGTCGTCGTCCTCGTCGGGCTGGTGATCAACCCGGAGCTGATCTCGTCGATCGGCGCCGCGATCGCGATCGTCTTCGGCTTCCTCTGGGCTCGCGACGCGACCGCCGAGCTGCGCGGGCAACAGATCGTCGTCGAGCCGGAGCGGCGCGAGATGCGGGAAGCCGGCGAGGGGATGACCGCTCCGCCGGCCGACCAGCAGGGAGTCGCGCTGCCGCCGGTGCCGGAGACCGCGGTCACGCGCAGCCGCTTCCTCGAGGGCGCGACCCTCGGCCTCGGCGGCGTGATCGGCGGCCTGATCACGGTGCCGGTCGCGGGCTTCGCGCTCCTGCCGTCCTTCCTCAGCCAGAAGCAGCACAAGGTCGACCTCGGCCCGCTCTCGACGTTCCCGCTCAACAAGTGGTACATCGCGACGTTCGTGGTCGACCCGATGCAGGGAGAGGTCTCCCGGCGGACGGCCTTCATCCGCAACAACGGCACCATCAAGGATGCCAAGGGAAACCTGACCCCGAGTTTCACAATCATCTCGAATCGCTGCGCCCACCTCGGCTGCCCGGTGCAGGCGAACGGCCCGACGGGGAAGAAGTTCACCGGCAACCCGAGCATCACCGAGCACACCCAGAACGGCAGGGTCGACCTCGAATCCGTCCTGCCGGCCGGCTACGGCTGCCCGTGCCACGGCGGCCAGTACGACCCCGAAGGAAACCGCATCGCCGGCCCGCCCGTGCGCGCCCTCGACCGCTACGCGTTCGAGATCGACAACGGCCGCCTGATCCTCCTCAGCACCTACTCGGTCTCGCACGTCGTCGGCACCGGGGCGCAGGCCAAGATCTACAAGTACAAGGAGGCCGGGCCGGGAGAGCATGTCGACGGGCCCGAGCAGTGGTTCTATCCCCTCCAGCCGCCGCACCACTGATGGCTGTCAGACGGAAGCCGACAAGGGCAGAGCTCCGCCGCCAGCGGATGGAGGAGCTCGTCAACTTCCCGCTCGACTGGCTCGAGGAGCGGTCGGGTCTGATCGGCGGGGTCCGCTACTTCCTCTTCCGCAACGTTCCGGCGGACATCAACTGGATGCAGACGCTCGGCTCGGCCGCGCTGACCGCGTTCCTCGTGCAGGCGATCACCGGCGTGATCCTCGCGATGTACTACGTGCCGTCGGCGGCGACCGATCCCGCGACGGGCAAGCCGGTTGCCTGGGAGTCGATCGTCAACATCAGCGACGGCGTGTTCATGGGCTGGCTCGTGCGCGGCATGCACCGCTGGGGCGCGAGCGTCTTCATCATCCTCATGTTCCTGCACATGGGCCGCGTCTTCCTGTTCGGCGCCTACAAGTACCCGCGCGAGCTGAACTGGATCGTCGGCGTCCTCATCCTCGTGATGGGGATGATGGAGGGTTTCACGGGCTACCTGCTGCCGTGGGACCAGACGGCGTACTGGGCGACGGTCGTGGGAATCAACCTCAACGGGACGGCGCCGTTCCTAGGGCCGTGGCTGGCCCAGTTCTTACGTGGCGGCCAGGAGATCAGCGGCGAGACGCTGACGCGCTTCTACTCGCTGCACATGCTCGTGATCCCGGGCGCGATCATGGCGCTGATCGGCCTCCACCTCTACCTCGTGATCCGGCTCGGCGTCACCTCGCCGCCGTGGTCGAAGGACGCGGCAGGGATGGAGCCCGAGCAGGAAGAGGAGCCGCGGCTGCGGCCGGGCCTGACGCGGCCGGTGCCGCGCCCGGCGGGCGCCTCCGCGTTCCAGGCAGAGCCGGGAGGGCGTGAGTAGTGGCCGCCCCGGGGATCACGGCACCGCTCGGGCGGCTGCAAACGCTTCGCATCGCGTCGTCCTCAGTCGCGCCCATAGCTTCGGCTATGAGCGCTCCCTGCGTCCCAGCGCTGCTCGGTTTTCGCGCGCCCGAACGGCGCCTGACACCACGGGGCGACCACTAGTGGCCGCGATCCCCAAGGAGAAGCCGTCCCGGACCGACGAGGCGCGCGCGGAGTTCGCGCGCTACAAGGAAGACGTCAAGGCGCGCGGGAAGCCCTTCTACCCGTACGCGATGTTCCACGACACGATCATGAGCATGGTCGTCGTGACGGTGATCGTCGCGCTGGCCGCGATCTGGAAGTGGTCGTCCTGGGGGCCGGGACACGATCCCACGCACAAGGGGCTGCTCGGGCCGGTCGTCGATCCGCCGGCCGACCCGGGGACGACGAGCTTCGTGCCGCGGCCCGACTGGTACTTCTACTTCCTCTTCTACCTGCTCCGGATCTTCAAGTGGCCGGAGTCCGTGTTCCTCGGCACGGTCGGAGTGCCGACCATCGCGCTCATCCTGCTGATCGGGCTGCCGTTCCTCGACCGCCGGCGCGTGCGCAGGCCGTCGGCGCGGCCGGTCGCCATGGTCGCCGCCGTGCTGACGATCGTGTCCATGGCCGTCCTGACCTGGAAGGGTGCCACCGCGAAGGAGGCGCTGGCGTCCGAGGTGAAGCAGGACGTGCCGCGCTGGATCGCCCAGAATCACCTGCCGAAGGATGCGATTCCGGGTGCGCACCTGTTCTCGGTCGCCGGGTGCACGGCCTGCCACACGTACCTCGGCTCTGGCGGATCGCAGCTCGGGGCGCCGGACCTGAGCGCGATCGGCACCCGGAACCTCGGTGTTCCCACCCAGATCAAGCACCTGGAGAATCCGTCCTCGGTCACGCCGGGCTCGCCGATGCCGCCCTTCGCCTCGCTCGGCGTCTCACGCTTGCGCCAGCTGGCGCTGTTCCTCGAAGCCTCCAAGGGCGGTAAGTAAGCGCGAACAGCGACAATCCGGGGAGTGCACGTCTTCCTCGGGATCACCGGAGCTTCGGGCGCGCCGTACGCGGCGCGGCTGCTCGAAGGTCTCGCCGCCGCCGACTGCGAGATCGGGATCTGCGCCTCGCGGGCCGGCATCGAGGTACTCGGCACCGAGCTCTTCGGCGACCCGGCGCTGCCGCCGGACGAGACGCTCGCCCGGCTACTCGAGCACGCGAGGGGCGCCGCCCGCGTCTACGACCCCGAGGACTGGAGCGCTCCGTACGCGTCCGGCTCCGCGAAGGTCGACGCGTATGTGATCTGCCCATGCTCGATGGGCACCGTCGGCACGGTCGCGTCCGGCGCGATGCAGAACCTCATCCACCGCGCGGCCTCGGTCGCGTTGAAGGAGGATCGCCGCCTCGTGCTCATGCCGCGCGAGACGCCGCTCTCGGCGATCCACCTGCGCAACATGCTCACGCTGCGCGAGGCCGGCGCGACGATCCTCTTCCTCGCGCCCGGCTTCTACCACGGCGCCGAGACGGTCGAGAACCTCGTCGACTTCATCGTGGCGCGCGCCCTCGACCACCTTGGGCTCGACCACGCGCTCACGCCCCGCTGGGGACAGTCGTGACGGTGGAGTCCGGCCGGCTGCCGGCGGAGAGCGTCCGCCGCATGTTCGACCGCATCGCGCCGGTCTACGACGCCATGAATCGCATCATGACCGCCGGTCTCGACCAGCGCTGGCGGCGGGCGACCGTGCGCGCGACGGTGCACGAGGGCGACCGCGTCCTCGACGCCTGCTGTGGCACCGGGGATCTTGCGATCGCCGCCCGCAAGGTGGGTGCCGGCGAGGTCGTGGGCACCGACTTCTCGGAGCGGATGCTCGAGCGGGCGAGAGGCAAGGCGCCAGACCTCGAGTGGGTGCAGGCCGACGTGCTGAAGCTCCCGTTCCGGGACGCGAGCTTCGACGCGGCGGTCGTGGGGTTCGGGGTCCGGAACGTCGAGGATCTCGAGGCCGCGATCCGCGAGCTGCGTCGCGTCCTGCGTCCCGGCGGCCGGCTCGGGATCCTCGAGATCACGACGCCGCGCGGCCCGCTCAAGCTCTTCTACAAGCTCTGGTTCGACCGGATCGTGCCGCTGCTGGGGCGCCTCCTCCCGGGCGGCTCCGCGTACACGTACCTACCCGCGAGCGTGCGCCGCTTCCCCGGGCCCGAGGCGCTCGCGGAGCTGCTCGGAGCCTGCGGCTTCCGGAACGTAGAGTTCCGCCGCTTCGCCGGGGGTATCGTGGCCCTGCACGTAGGGGAGGCGGGTTCGTAACCACGACCACGCTCGCGGACATCAGGTCGGTTCCGGGGCTCGACGACTATCTCGACGCACTCGAGGAACGACTCGCGCGGACCGTCGCCACCCATCCGGGCCTCGTGGCAGCGGTGGGGAACGAAGCGCTCGCGGCGGGCGGCAAGCGGCTGCGGCCGGCGCTCGTCTTCCTCTCCGCCCCGCCGGGCGAGGAGCCGTCGCTCGAGGCGGGCGTTGCGGTCGAGCTCGTCCACATGGCGACCCTCGTCCACGACGATTTGATCGACCGCGCGCACTTTCGCCGCGGCAAGGCCGCCGCCTGGTCGGTCTACGGGCCGGCCGCCGCGCGGGCCACCGGCGACTACCTCTTCGCGCGCGCGTTCTCGGAGCTGAGCGCGACGGGAGACGCCGCCGCGGTCGAGATCCTCGCCGACGCGACGCTTTCGCTCGCCCGCGGCGAGGCGCTGCAGCGGACGCAGACGCGCGACCCGGGCACCACGGTCGAGGCGTACCTCACCCGCTGCGCCCTCAAGACCGGGAAGCTGTTCGAGGCGGCGTGCCGGCTGGGCGGCGGCTCCGGCGAATACGGGCTCGCGCTCGGGATCGCGTTCCAGATCGCGGACGACGTCCTCGACTGCTCGGGCGCCACGATCGAGACGGGCAAGATCGCCGGCACCGACCTGCGCGACGGGACTCCGACCTTGCCGCTCCTGCTCGCGGCGCAACAGGATGCGGTCGTCCGCGCCGCGCTCGCCGGCGGCCCGGTGGATGGAGCGCTGGTGCGCGTCGCCGCGACCGGTGCCCTCGACGAGGCTCGGGAGGTGGCGCTCGACTACGCTAGGCGCGCCAGGGCACGGCTCGACGGCGAGCTCCACAGAGACGAGCTCGAGGCCCTGACTCACGCAGTCGTCGATCGGGAAAGGTAGGCCTCGTGGCCGTTCTGGACACCCTCGACACGCTCGCCCCGGTCCGGGAGAAGGTCCTCGCCGGCGAGCGCCTCGACTTCGACGACGGCGTCGCGCTGATGGAGACCGACGACCTGCTAGCGCTGGGCGAGCTCGCCGACCTCGCGCGCCGGCAGCGCGGCGGCGGCGACGAGGTCTACTACGTCCAGAACATCAACCTGTACCAGACGAACGTCTGCCGGGTGAAGTGCAAGTTCTGCGCCTTCGCGAAGACGCGCAAGCAGGAGGACGCGTTCACGCTGACCGCCGACGAGTTCGTCGAGGACGCCGTCGCGCAGCACGAGATCCACCGCTTCACGGAGATCCACACGGTCAACGGCGAGAACCCGCACGTCGACCTCGAGTACTACGCCGGGCTCCTGCGCAAGCTGAAGGAGGCGCTGCCGGACGTCCACCTCAAGTTCTACACGGCCTCCGAGATCCACCACATCTCGCGGCTCGAGGGCTGTTCGCACGAGGAGGTTCTCCGCACGCTGCGGGACGCCGGCCTCGACTCGATGCCCGGCGGCGGCGCCGAGATCTTCGCCGACCGCGTCCGTGCGCTGATCGCCCCGGGCAAGGAGCATCCCGACGACTGGTTCGACGTCCACGACACGGCCCACCGCCTCGGGATCACGACGCAGTGCACGATGCTCTACGGCCACGTCGAGACGTACGAGGAGCGTGTCGACCACCTGCTGCGGCTGCGCGAGCAGCAGGATCGCACCGGCGGCTTCCTCTCCTTCATCCCGCTCGCGTTCCATCCCGAGAACACCGTGTTCGAGCGCCGCGGCTTCCGCTTCACGACGGGCGCGGACGACCTCAAGGTGATCGCCGTCTCGCGGCTCCTGCTCGACAACGTCCCGCACGTGAAGGCCTACTGGATCATGATGGGCCTCCCGCTCGCCCAGGTGGCGCTGCACTTCGGCGCCGACGACGTCCAGGGCACGGTCGTGCGGGAGAAGATCTTCCAGGCCGCCGGCGCGAGCGCCGGCACCGAGCAGAAGGTCGCGGAGCTCGTTCGCTTCGTGCGCGAGGCGGGCCGGATCCCGGTGCAGCGTGACAGCCTCTACAACGAGCTGCGCCGATGGTGAGCGTGCGGGACGCGATCGGGCGGATGTCACTCGACGACTTCGCCGAGGCGCTCGCACCGGACGTCGTCTGGGTGGGCCTGTGGCCGGGCGAGCTCTGCCGGAACCGCGACGACGTGCTCGAGATGTTTGCGCGAATGTGCGAGCGGCAGCTGCAGCTGCGGCCCTCGATCGTCCTCGAGCGCGACGACGCCCTCGTGGTCGATCCCGGCCTCGACGGGCGTCATCACGTCCTCGTTCTCGCCGGCGAGCTCGTCTCGGAGGTGCGTGTCTACCCGGACCGGCGCTCGGCGCTCGCGGCGGTCGAGGAGAGGCCCTGGTGATCCGGCTCGGCCGCATCGCGTACGCGAACATGGCGCCGGTCTTCTACCGGGTCGACGCCGAGGTGGACGAGGTGCAGGGCGTCCCCACCGAGCTGAACCGGATGCTCGTCGCGGGTGAGCTGGACACGGCGCCGATCTCCTCGATCGAGTATGCGCGTCACGCCGACTCGCTTCGTCTGCTGCCGCGGCTCTGCGTCGCGTCGGAAGGCGCGGTCGACTCGATCCAGCTCGTCTCGCGGAAGCCGCTCGAGCAGGTGCGGCTCGTCGCGGTGACGCCGGAGTCGGCCACCTCGGTCGCGCTCACGAAGGTGCTCTTGCCGGAGGCGGAGCAGGCGCCGCTCGAGGCGTACGACGCGGGCGAGGCCGAGGCGAAGCTCCTGATCGGGGACGCCGCGCTGCGCTCCGCATTCGAGGATCCGACGCCGCACCACGACCTCGGCCGGCTCTGGCTCGAGCGGACGGGACTGCCGATGGTGTTCGCGGTCTGGGCCTGTCCGGAGCCGCTGGCGGAAGGGCTCGCGGAGCTCGAGGACGCGCTCGTCCAGTCGGTCCGGCTCGCCCGCGCCGAGCCGCAGCAGCTCGCGTACGAGGCGGCCGAGCGCTACGGCTACCCGGCCGGTTTTCTCGCGCGCTACTTCGAGAAGCTCCGCTACCGCTTCGGCCCCCGCGAGCGCGCCGGCCTCTACACGTTCCTCGAGCTCGCCCGCGACGCAGGCCTGCTCGAGACGGTGCCCGAGCTCCGCTTCGTCCAGACCAAGGCCGGAGCCGCGATCGCATGAGCGTCGCCGAGCGCACCCCCGTCGCCGAGATCCTCGAGAAGGCGACCTCGGGCGAGCGGATCACGGACGAGGACGCCGTCGAGCTCCTTCGCTCCCGCGATCTCGTCGCCGTCGGCCGCGCCGCGAACGAGATCCGGAACCGGCTCCACGATCCGGAGCGCGTCACGTTCATCATCGACCGCAACCTCAACTACACGAACATCTGCGTCACCGACTGCGACTTCTGCGCCTTCTACCGGCGGCCGGGCGATCGGCGCGAGGGCTATCTCCTGCCGAAGCCGGTCATCTTCAAGAAGATCGAGGAGACGCTCGCGCTCGGCGGCACGGGCCTGCTCATGCAGGGCGGCCACCATCCCGACCTCGGCGTCGACTACTACGAGGATCTCTTCTCCTCCATCAAGGCGCGCTACCGGATCCACTTGCACGCGCTCTCGCCGTCCGAGATCGTGCACGCCGCGCGCCGCTCGAAGCTCACCGTCCCCGAGGCGCTCGCGCGGCTGCGCGACGCCGGCCTCGACTCGATCCCGGGCGGCGGCGCGGAGATCCTCGTCGATCGCGTGCGCGACGTCATCGCGCCGAAGAAGGTGAACACGAAGGAGTGGCTCGGCGTGATGCGCGAGGCGCACCGGCTCGGGATCTCGACGACGGCGACGATGATGTACGGCCACGTCGAGACGCTCGAGGAGCGGGTCGAGCACTTCCGCCGGATCCGCGACCTGCAGGACGAGACCGGGGGCTTCCGCGCCTTCTTCTCGTGGACGTTCCAGGACGACGGCAACCGGCTCGTCTCGCTCGTGCCGGTCGAGGCTCGGCCGACCTCCTTCGACTACCTGCTCACGCAGGCGGTCTCGCGCATCTACCTCGACAACGTGCCGCACATCGGCTCGTCGTGGGTGACGCAGGGGAAGAAGATCGGCCAGGTCGCGCTCGGCTTCGGGGCAGACGACCTCGGCTCGGTGATGATCGAGGAGAACGTCGTCTCGGCCGCCGGTACGACGCATCGCACGAGCGCCGAGGAGCTCGTCCACCTCATCCGCTCGCTCGGCAAGACCGCGGTGCAGCGCGACACGCTCTACCGCGAGGTCAAAGTCTGGACCTGACGCCGGCGAGGCCGCTGCGGACCCACTCTGGCCGGTCGATCCGAACACCGTAGTCGACCTCGAACCACGGCCCGAGCCGGTGGTAGATCCGAGCGCGCCGGCGTAGCTCGTCATCCAGGTCCCACTCAGGGAAGGGGACGTTGTGGAGCCAGGCGTAGTCGATGGCGGGGTCGCCGATGCGAGCGTCTCCCCAGTCGATGACACCGACCAGCCGGCCGTCGCGGCAGAGCAGGTGTTCGGGCCCAAGGTCGGAGTGCGTCAGTGCAGCTGTGTAGCCGGTCAATGTCTCGATCTCGGCCAGGAGCGCTTCTCCGCGGGAACGCTCGTCGACATCGAGGAGGGGAAGCACGACACGCCGCCAGCGTTCGGCCTCGCCGCGATAGACCTTGAGCCAGTCGGGTCGCGGCACCGCGAGCGTGCCGGCGTCGAAGGAATGGAGCGCTTCGAGGAACGCGCGAGCGCCGTCGGAGTCCTCTCCTTGCAACGGCTCGCCGCGGATGAGTCGGTAGACGACGAACAGCGGCTCCTGTGAGATCTGCTCGAAGTGCGGAACCTCGACCGGCAGCGCGAACGCGAGCGCGGGCAGCAGCTCGATCTCCGTTCGGAGCCTCTGCGCGGAGGGCTCCCGCCGCGGCACCCGCAGCACCCACTCGCCGTCGAGGATCAAGACCTTGTAGTCCCAGCCGTCGTCGATCTCGAGCAGGGGCGCGCTCACGAGAGCAACGCTAAAGCGGCGGCCCGACGGCGATTCCGCAGCACGGCGCCGTGATCGTGGCACGCGGCTCGCAGTGGACGGCCCAGCTCAAGGCGGAGGCGCGCGCCGGCCGGCAGATCCAGGCGAGGCTCCCGCTCTCGCCGGACTGGAGCGGTCTGGCGCGCGCGATCGGCGGCGGGCCGCTGCTCGTGTGGAACGGCAAGCGTGCCGTTCTCATGTCGCGCTCATAAGCGTCACTAGACTCCCGCCGGTGCTCCTCGCGAGCGTCTCCTCGAGCTTCACCTCGCAGGTCGCCCACCACGGCGTCTACGCCGTCTTCGTCCTGATGGCGATCGACGCGGTCTTCCCGGCCTTCAGCGAGCTCGTGATGCTCTACGCCGGCGCGGTCGCCGCCGGTGTCTTTCCCGCGGCGCACGGGGTGACGCTGTTCGGCTCGCGGATCGGATTCGGCGTGGGCGCGTTCGTCGTGCTCGCACTCGCGGGCACCCTCGGCTACCTCGTGGGCGCGCTCGTCGGCTGGGGCATCGGCCGCTACGGAGGGCGGCCGCTGCTCGAGAGACGCGGCAGCTGGTTCCACCTCTCGCCGGCGCGGCTCGACCGCGCCGAGGCGTGGTTCGGACGGTGGGGCAACCTCGGAGTGCTGCTGGGCCGGATCACGCCGGTCGTCCGCTCGTTCGTCTCGATCCCGGCCGGGGTCTTCGAGATGCGACTCGCGCCGTACACGCTCCTGACGCTCGTGGGCTCCGCGGTCTGGGCCTTCGCCTTCGCGGGCGCCGGCTACGGGCTCGGCCGGAGCTACAGCGGCTTCGACCACGGCTTCCACTACGTCGAGTACGCGGTCGTGGCAGGCGTCCTGCTCCTCCTGGCGTATCTGGTGTACCGGAGGATGGCGACGGCTAGAGTGACCCCGCGTGCAGACGATTCCCCTCGTTGACGTCCGAGCCGAATACGAGCCGCTGATACCGCGGCTGGAGGCCGCGTTCCGCGAGGTACTCGACGGCAAGGGCTTCATTCGCGGCTCGAACTACTGGGCGTTCCAGGAGGAGGCCGCGGCCTACCTCGGCGTGAAGCGGACGATCGGCGTCGCGAACGGCACCGACGCGCTCGTGCTCGCCCTCGACGCGCTCGGGGTCGGCCCCGGCGACGAGGTGATCTGCCCGGCCTTCACCTTCTACGCCACGGCGGAGTCGGTCGTGCGCCGCGGTGCGACGCCGGTCTTCGCCGACATCGACCCGGCCACGCTCAACCTCGACGTCGAGGACGCGGCCGCGAAGGTGACGGATCGGACGCGGGCCGTGATCCCGGTGCACCTGTTCGGCCGGCTGATGGACGTCCGGCCGCTCGTCGAGCTCGGGGTGCCGGTGCTCGAGGACGCGGCACAGGCCTTCGGCGCGCCGGGAGTCGCTCAGCACGGCGCGATCTCGACCTTCAGCTTCTATCCGACGAAGAACCTCTTCTGCCTCGGCGACGGCGGGCTGGTAGCGACGAGCGACGAGGAGCTCGCGGATCGCGTGCAGCTCCTCTCCTTCCACGGCTCGCGCGACAAGTCGGCGTTCGACCTAATCGGCTACAACTCGCGGCTCGACGAGCTGCAGGCTGCCTTCCTGCGCGTGTTCCTGCCGGAGCTCGCCGGCTGGAACGAGGCGCGCCGCGCGGCCGCGGCCCGGTACGCGGAGCTCGGGCTCGGCGAGCTCGTGGAGGTGCCGCAGGACGAGCCGGGCCACGTCTACCACCTGTTCGTCTGCCGCTCGCGCGAGCGCGACACGATCCGCACCGCGCTGGCCGAGGCGGGCATCGCGTCGGCGACGTACTACACGACGCCGCTCCATCTGCAGCCCTCGCTGCGCTACCTCGGCTACGAGGCGGGCTCGCTGCCCGCGACCGAGCAGGCGGGAGCGGAGAACTTCTCCCTGCCGCTCTGGCCGGGGATCCCGGCAGAGGCCCAGGAGCGCGTCGTCGACGTCGTCCGCTCGGCCGTGCCCAGTCGCGTCTGACCATGCAGAACCTGCTCTCACGCCACAGGCTCTGGCAGCTGCTCGTCGACGCGGCGATCGTCGCGGCCTCGTGGTGGCTCGCGTTCTCGCTGCGCTTCGACAACAAGTGGCCGATCTTCTACGTCACGCTGTTCCGCCGGACGATCTTGATCGTGATCGCGATCAAGCTCGTCGTCTTCATCGCGTTCGGCTTCTACAACCGGTGGTGGCGCTACGTCTCGGTCCGCGACATGTGGGCGACCGCGCGCGGCGTCGTCGTCGCGTGCCTCGTCGCCGACGTGACCGTCTACCTCGTATCGCCGGTCCACGGCGTCCGCCTGCCGCGTTCGATCGCCGCAGTCGACCTGCTCCTCACGCTCGCCTTGATCGCGGGCTCGCGCCTCCTGGCGCGCACGATGATCGAGCGGCCTGGGCTGATGATGGTGGCGCGCGGCAAGGAGGTGATCGTCGTCGGCGCCGGCGATGCGGGCCGCCTGATCGTGCAGGAGATGCAGCGGTCGAGGATGCTCAACTACACGCCGATCGGCTTCGTCGACGACGACCCGCGCAAGCGGCACACGCGGATCATGGGCGTGCGCGTGCTCGGCACGATCGACGAGCTGCCGCGCGTGCTGCGCGAGCACCGTCCCGACGAGCTGCTGATCGCGATGCCGACCGTCTCCGGCGAGGTGCGCCGGCGGATCGTCGAAACGGCGCAGCAGCTGCGGGTCGTCGTGAAGACGCTGCCGGGCCTCTACGAGCTCATCTCGGGAGACCTCAACCTCGCCGGCCAGATCCGCCCGGTGCAGGTAGAGGACGTGCTCGGCCGGGAGCAGGTCGAGGTGGACTTCCGCGAGGTCGCCGGCTATCTCGAGGGCGCCACCGTGCTCGTCACGGGCGCCGGCGGCTCGATCGGCTCCGAGCTCTGCCGGCAGATCGCGCGCGTCCGGCCGTCGCGGCTGATCCTCGTCGACAACGCCGAAGGACCGCTGTTCGAGATCGAGCGGGAGCTCGTCGACGAGCGCGACTTCACCGCCGTGCTGACGAAGCTCGTCGACGTCAAGGACCGGACGGCGCTGCGGCGCGACGTCTTCGACAAGTTCCGGCCGACCGTGGTCTTCCACGCCGCGGCCTACAAGCACGTGACCATGCTCCAGACGCACCCTGTCGAGTCGGTGCGCAACAACGTCGTCGGCACGCGCGTCGTCGCGGAGCTCTCGGCGGAGTTCGGCGTGGAGCGGTTCGTCCTCATCTCGACCGACAAGGCCGTCAACCCGAAGACGGTGATGGGCCAGTCGAAGGCGCTCTGCGAGAGGATCGTCGAGACGCTCGGCCACCGCCGGGACATCGCGACGCGGTTCGTCGCCGTCCGCTTCGGCAACGTCCTCAACTCCTCCGGCAGCGTGATCCCGATCTTCCGCAAGCAGATCGAGCGCGGCGGCCCGGTCACGGTGCGAGACCCCGAGATGACCCGCTACTTCATGACGATTCCGGAGGCCGTGTCGCTCGTCGTGCAGGCCGGGGCGATCGGCGGCCGCGGCCAGGTGTTCGTCCTCGACATGGGCGAGCCGGTGAAGATCGTCGACCTGGCGCAGAACATGATCCGCCTCTCCGGCAAGACGCCGCGCCTCCCCGGCGAGGAGGCGACGTCGCCGCGCGACGTGCAGATCGCGTACGTGGGCGCGCGCGCGGGCGAGAAGATCCACGAAGACCTCTGGGGCGAGCACGAGAGCGTGGGCGCCACCGCACATCCGAAGATCCTGCGGCTCAGCCGTCCGCCGATCGACAGCGACTGGCTCGACGTGCAGCTCGCAGAGCTCGAGCGGCTGGCGGACGAAGGCGACACGCTCGAGGTCGTGGCCAAGCTCGGGGCCATCGTGCAGCAGCCGGAGCCGTCTGCCGTCCCGGCTCCTCCGGCTTCTGCCGGGACGCGGTCGCGCGAGGTCGAGCCGCGCGCCGAGCCCGCGTAGGTCCCGCCGCGAAGCTCCGACGCTTCGGTGACGGTCCCCGGCCGACCGCGGCGCTAGCCTCCGCGCCCTGGACGCCGAGAGGATCCTCGCAGGGCTGAACCCCGAGCAGCGCGCCGCAGCCGAGACGACGCGCGGGCCGCTGTGCATCCTCGCCGGCGCCGGCACGGGGAAGACGACCACGATCACGCGCCGGATCGCGTGGCAGGTCGCGAGCGGCGCCTACCCGGCCCGGCAGATCGTCGCGGTCACGTTCACCGACAAGGCGGCAGGCGAGCTCCGCAGCCGACTGGGGGCACTCGGCGTCGAGGGTGTGCGGGCCTCGACCTTCCATTCGGCGGCGTTCGCGCTGCTTCGCCGCTTCGAGGGCGATCCGGGGCGGATCCTGGCCACGAAGGCGCTGCTCCTGCGGCGGATCGGCAACACGCTGCCCGTGCCGTTCCGTTACCGGCCCGCCGGCGACCTCGCGACCGAGATCGAGTGGGCGAAGAACCGGAGGCTCACCCCGGAGACGTATTACGACGGACTCGGCGAGCACGAGCCGCCGCTGCCGGCCGACCTCGCGCACCGGGTCTTCCGCGAGTACGAACGCCGGAAGGGCGCCGAGGGACTGATCGACTTCGAGGACCTGCTCGAGAGGACGGTGCGGCTGCTCGAGGAGGACGAGCAGGCGCGGGCGGCGGTGCACGACCGCTGGCGCGCCTTCACGGTGGACGAGTACCAGGACGTCAACCTCCTGCAGCAGGCGCTGCTCGATCTCTGGCTCGGCGAGCGGGACGACCTCTGCGCGGTCGGCGACGACTATCAGGCGATCTACGGATTCACGGGCGCGAGCGCCGAGTGGCTGCTCGCGCTGCCGCGACGCTTCCCGCAGGCGCCGGTCGTGCGGCTCGAGCGAAGCTATCGCTCGACGCCGCAGGTGCTCGAGCTCGCGAACCGCCTCGTCTCGCGGCTCGGCGGATCCGCGAAGACGCTTTCCTCGACGATCCCAGAAGGGCCCGAGCCCGTGGTCGGGCCTGGCCTCGACGTCGCCGCGCACGTGCGGAACCTGCACGCGTCCGGGCTTCGGTTCGAGGAGATGGCGGTGCTCGTCCGGACGAATGCGCGCACGACCGAGTTCGAGGAGGCGTTCCACGAAGCCGGGATCCCGTTCCAGGGGGCGTCGCTGCTCGCGCGGGAGGCGGCGCGACAGCTGTTGAAGGCGGTGCGCAGCCTCCGCGGGCCGGCGGCCGAGATCGTGCGCGAGCTCGCCGCTCGCCAGGGGCTCCTTGCGGAGCTGCCCGAGAAGCTCGGCGAGCGCGAGCAGACGCGGCAGGCCGACCTCGCTCGGCTCGTGCGGCTCGCCGAGGGTTTCGACGGCGACGTCGACGGCTTCGTCGAGCTGCTGCACGAGCGCTTCGGCGAGAGCGCCGGCCGCGGCGTCCATCTGCTGACGCTTCACCGCGCGAAGGGCCTCGAGTGGGACGCGGTTCTCCTGCCGCGCGTCGAGGAGGGAGAGCTGCCGATCCGCCGCGGCGACGTCGACGAGGAGCGGCGCCTGCTCTACGTCGGGTTGACGCGGGCACGGCGCCATCTGCTCGTGACCTGGGACGGGAAGCCGAGCCGCTTCCTCGACGAGCTCGGCGTGCGGGCAGCCGCGCCGCAGCTGCCGAGGCGGGAGCGACCCGTGCTCGAGCAGACGCCCACGGTGCAGGCGCTGCGGGAGTGGCGGCTGGCACGGGCGCGCGCGGACGAGGTGCCCGCCTTCGTCGTCTTCAACGACCGCACGCTTGCGGAGCTGGCTGCGCGGACGCCGCGGACACTTGCCGAGCTGGCCGCGGTGCCGGGGATCGGCCCGGCGAAGCTCGACCGCTACGGCGCGGAGCTGCTGGCCCGGCTGGCGGAGCTGGCCGCCTGACCGAGGTGGTCAGCCGAGGCTGAAGCGGCGTTCCGGAAGCTGAGAGGGCTGCTCGAAAAGAGGGCAGGTCTCCAGCGTGGGACAGCAGCAGTCGGCGGCTTGCTCGAGCCACTCCCGCACGACCTCGGCCCGCGCGATCGCCGCGCGGAGAACGGGGAGCCGCCGCTCGGCGACCTCGCGCAATTGCTCGACCGCGTTCGCGTCGTCCGCCGACGCGCGTAGCAGGAGCCGGATGTCGTCGAGCGCAAGGCCGGCGCGCTGGGCCGTGTCGATGACCGCGAGCGCCCTCACCACCTCGGCCGGGTAACGGCGCCGGCCGCTCACGCGCACGGGCTCCGCGATCAGGCCGATCGACTCGTAGTACCGGATCGCGGACGGTGCCTTGCCGCTGACCCGCGCCACGTCGCCGATTGCGAGGAGCTCATTTGACATCAAGTCAACTTTAACTCGCATCATGGAGATGTCCACTCACGAGAGGAGATACACCTCATGGAGTTGTCCGAATCGATCGCCTGCACGCTGTCGGGCGCCGATCACAAGACCCAGCGAGAGCGCTGGCTCGCGCTCGGCGAGAACTTCGGTCTCGGCAGGTCGGAAACGGAGGACGGCCTGCGGCTCAGCTTCCGCTCCCATCCCGAGATTCGGAAGGAGCTGGAGGAGCTCGTCGCGGTCGAGCGTGACTGCTGCAGCTGGGCGGCGTGGAGCGTCGAGGACGAGGGCGACGCGCTTGTCATGGCCGTCCGTTCCCAGGGCGCCGGAGTGGCGACGCTGCACGGGATGTTCACGCAGCTCGCGTGACCGTCTTCGGAGCAGTCGCCGTCTCGGCGATGGTGCTCGCGTACGCGCTCGAGGCACGGCACAGGATCTTCGTCGGCCTCTTCGCCGCAGGGTGTGCCGCTTCGAGCGCGTACGGCTTCCTGATCGGGAGCGTTCCCTTCGGCCTGGCCGAAGCCGTCTGGAGCCTCGCCGCCCTCGGACGGCTCAGGCGTCCAGTGCGGAGAGAAGGAGGCGCAGCATCTCGGCCGGGTCGCGGCGCACGCGAGTTGCAGCCGACTCGTCCCGCTTGCGCAGCTCCAGCGCGCGTGGGTCGGTGAGCGGCTTCAGCCGTCCGTCCCGGATCAGCGCCTCGTCCACGCCGCCGAGCCTGCCGCCGTACGTCGTGTAGACCGGCACGCCGAGCGCGGCCGCTTCGCGGTTCATCGTCCCGCCGGCCGAGACGACCAGATCCGCGAGCGCGATGAGACTCTGCGCGTCGACGGCGCCCTCCGGCACGATCACCGACGGCAGCGCGAGCCCTCGCACGTACTCCCGCTGCTCCTCCGTCCGCGGCAGGACGAACGCGTGCACGTCGTCGGCCCGGCCGAGATGCTCGAGCGTCTGGGGAAAGAGCGGGTTCGAGTGCCGGTGGTAGAGCGATACGTCAGGCGGCGGCCGCAGGACCACGAGCACCCGCGCCGGGTCGACACCGTAGCGGTCGAGCAGCGACCGGTCGGGCTCGAAGTCCGACAGGTAGTACTCCTCCTTCAGGCCCGGGTACTGGACGAGCTTGGGCGGCCGCACGCCATAGGGTCTGAGCCGCTCGGGCGGGATCGCGTCCGGCACGACCACGCGGGTCGCCGCGCGGCAGCCGAGCTGGTGCTGCAGCGTCGCGAACTCGTAGTCGAACGTCGTCGAGCTGGGGATCCCGAGCCGGCGTGCGGAGATCGTCAGCTCGTGCGAGCCGTGCGCGAGCCCGATGTCGAAATCGCGAGCCCGGGCCCACCTCCGCAAGGCTCCGAGCCGGTGGGTCATCTGCCGCGCCTTCTGCAGACGCGAGCGGCCGCCGTGTCGCCCGGCTACCTCGTCGGCCTCCAGGCCGTGGAGCTCCAGGAGCTGGAGCGTCTGCGCGTAGTCGCGGGCGGTGATCGACACCTCGTCCCCGCGGCCGCGCAGGATCTCGATCAGCGGCCGGAAGACCAGGACGTGCGCGGGCGCGGTCATGTCGATCCAGACCCTCACGCGACGAGCGCCTCCATCCGTCCCGACCGCAGGCGCGGCGGCTCCTGCTCGACGTGGCGCTCGTACCAGAGCGTGAACGCGAGCAGGCCCCAAAGCTGGCGGCTCCAGTCCTCCCGGCCGGCGGCGTGCTCGTCGAGCAGCCGCGCGACGGGCTCCGGGCGGATGAAGCCCTGGCGCAGCAACGTCTCGGGCGTGAGGGTCGCGCGCGCGAAGAGCTGGAGCTCCCCACGGAGCCAGGCCGCGGCCGGGATGGAAAAGCCGCGTTTGCGGCCGTGCACGATCTCGTCCGGCAGGAGGGGCTCGACCGCCCTGCGCAGCAGCACCTTCTTCGCGAGACCGCGCACCTTCAGGCGGGTCGGCAGCGCGAAGGCGAGGTTCGTCACCAGCGGGTCGAGGAAGGGGACGCGCGCCTCCAGCGAGTGCGCCATCGAGGCGCGGTCGGTCTTCACGAGCAGGTCGTCCACGAGGTAGACGCCGAAGTCGACGTCCTGCAGGCGTGCGAGCTGCGGCGCCCCGGCGGTCTCGGCATAGCGCGCGCGATAGACGTCGACCGGATCGAACGCGGCGCGGCGACCGGTCAGCTCGGCCCGGGCGTCGGCGGAGAAGATCTCCTTCCAGCCGTGATGTCGTTCGAGCGGCGGGAGATGAGCGGCGCGCACGAACCGCTTCGCCTTGTAGTCGAGGCTCGCCTTGCGGGTGGACGCCGGCAGCGCCTCGACGAGCGGGCGCACGGCCCGCGCGAGCGGCGCGACGCGATCGGCGAAGAGATCCGCCACGTACGTGTAGTAGCCGCCGAAGAGCTCGTCCCCGCCTTCGCCGGAGAGGGCGACCTTGACGTGCTCCGCCGCGAGCTGCGAGACGAGGTAGGTCGGGAGAGCCGACGAGTCGGCGAACGGCTCGTCGAACGCCTCCGCGAGCGTGGGCAGGAGCAGCTCGGGCTCGGGGCGCACGAGCAGCTCGTGGTGCTCGGTCTCGTAGCGCTCCGCGACCAGCCGCGCATCGGCCCGCTCGTCGAAGCTCCGCTCGGCGAACCCGATCGTGAACGTGTGCACCGGCTCCCCCGTCTCCTGCGCCGCGAGCGCGGCGAGCGCGGCGGAGTCGACGCCGCCGGAGAGGAGGACGCCGACCGGCACGTCCGAGAGGAGGTGCGCCCGCACCGAGTCGCGCAGCCGCGCACGCAGCTCCTCGACGAGCTCCGCCTCGTCGTCCGTCCTGAGCTCGCTCTCGGCCGCCGGGCCGGGCCGTGCGTACCGCTCGAGCGAGACATGCCCGGCTTCCCAGACGAGCACGTGGCCGGCGGGCAGCTTCCGGACGTCGCGGAAGATCGAGTACGGAGCCGGGATCGAGTTGAAGGCGAGAAAGGCCTCGAGCGCGTCGAGGTCGATCTCGCCGCGCGGGAGCGCGCGCAGCTCGGACGCGAAGCGCAGCACGTCGCCGGCGTGCCGGTAGTAGAGCGGCTTGATCCCGTAGCGGTCGCGCGCGAGGACGAGCCGGCGGCGCGGCGCGTCCCAGATCGCGACGGCGAACATCCCGCGCAGTCGTTCGGCGAAGCCGGTTCCGTGCTCCTCGTACAGGTGGACCAGCGCCTCGGTATCGCAGCGGGTCCGCAGCACATGGCCGGCCCGCTCCAGCTCGCGGCGGAGCTCCGGGTAGTTGTAGATCTCGCCGTTCTGGACGACGACGCAGCTGCCGTCCTCGTTCGCGATCGGCTGGTCGCCGTGCTCGACGTCGAGGATCGAGAGCCGCCGGGCCGCCAGTGCGACGGCGCCGTCGACGTGCTCGCCGGCGCTGTCGGGACCGCGATGGCCGAGCAGGTCGCCCATCGCGCGCAGCGACTCGACGTCCGCGACGCCGTGCGTCGTCGCGATTCCGCAGATTCCGCACACGGCTCTACCTTAGGCGCGGCGTCCCGCGAGTCCTTTGAGGGACTGCCGCAGCACGCGCCAGCCGGTGGCGAGGACGGTGCGCAGGTAGAGACGCACCGAGCGGTCCGCGATCCACTCGAGATCGTGGGCGAGCTTCTCGCCCATCGGCGTCTCGTAGCCGCGCCGCACCTGGGCGAAGCCGGTGAGGCCGGGGCGGACGACGAGGCGCTGCCAGTAGGACGGCAGCTCGTGCGCGAGCTCCTCGAAGAAGACGGGGCGGATCGGCCGGGGCCCGACGAGGCTCATGTCGCCGCGGAGGACGTTCACGAACTGGGGGATCTCGTCGAGCTGCGTCGCCTTGAGCCGGCGGCCGACCGGCGTGAACTCGGCTTGCGTGCGCTGGACGAGCTCTTCTCCCAGGTACGCGCCGAGCCGGACCTCGGCGCCGCGCCGCAGCGTGCGGAACTTGTACATCGTGAAGACCCGGGCCCCGCGGCCGACGCGCTCGCCGCGGTAGAGGATCGGCGTTCCGCTCGTGACGAGGACGAGCATGGCGATCGCGAGCGAGACCGGCAGCGAGAGGAGCAGGAACAGGGAGGAGAGCAGGACGTCGAGTGCGCGCAGGACGACGTCGCGCGGCCGCGCCGGCGTCTCGAGCGCGAGCTGCCGGTAGCCGCGGACGAGCGTGTCCTCGATCCGCGTCGACTCTGGCACGCGCTCGATCGTAAAGCGACGAGCCACGTTGCGGGTAGACGCTCAGCTATAAGGTGTACTTATGGATACGAAGCAGCTTGCGGCCTTCTGTGCAGTGGTCGAGCGCCGCAGCTTCTCACAGGCCGCCGACCAGCTCGGCGTGACCCAGCCGGCGGTGAGCCTGCAGATCCGGTCGCTCGAGCAGCGCATCGGCCAGCAGCTCCTCGATCGTTCGGGCCGGCGGGTCGAGCCGACGGAGGCGGGCCTCCGCCTCTACCGCGGCGCGCAGCGGCTGATCGCGCTCGAGCAGCAGCTGCTCTCGGATCTCGGCGACGAGGCGGACGGCGAGCTGAAGGGCCGGCTCGAGATCGGAGCCTCGACCGGGCCGGGCGGGAGCGTCCTGCCGGGCCTGCTCGGAGAATTCCAGCAACTCCATCCGCAGGTGCACGTCGCGCTGACGGTCTCGGACACGCACACGGTGGTCGAACAGGTCGGACGGCGCGAGCTCGAGCTCGGGGTGGTCGGCGCGGGCGGCCGTCATCGCGGCGTCACGTTCGAGCCTTTCTACCGGGACGAGGTCGTCCTCGCCGTGCCCGCCGGCCACAAGCGCGCCGGCAAGAGCCTGACACTCGACGAGTTGAGGACCGAGCCGCTCGTCCTCATGCAGGAAGGTGCCGGGATCCGGCAGATGATCGACGACGAGCTGCGCGCGCTCGGCCTTCGCCTCCGTGACCTGAACGTGAAGCTCGAGCTCGGGCTGCAGGAGTCCGCGCGTGCGGCCGTGCTCGCCGGTTTCGGCGCCACCTTCATCTCGCGCATCGCGATCGAGGGAGACCTCGCGGCCGGAGCGCTTGCGATCGCGCGCGTCGAGGGTCTCGAACCGGCGCGAGACGTGCAGCTCGCCCGCGCGAGCGGCCGCGCCGAGACGCGCGTCGCCCAGGAGTTCGTCGCATTCGCACGGGAGCGGCTCGAGTGATCGTCCGTTGGGGACTGGGCTCCTTGCCGGAGGCATGCTCGGACGCCGGGGTCTCGTCTCCTCTCGTCGTCGCGAGCCCGCGCTGGGACTCGTTGCAGCTCCCCCTGGATCCGGTCGCACGCTGGAACGAGGTGCCGTCGGATCGCATCGCGGAGGCAGTCGCTGCCCGGGGCGCCGCGGATGGGGTGCTCGCCCTCGGCGGTGGAAGCGCGATCGACCTCGGCAAGGCGATCTCGGCCGAGGCCGCATTGCCGCTCGTCTCGGTGCCGACGACCTATGCCGGAGCCGAGTGGACGAGCTACTTCGGCGTTCGCGATTCCGGCCGGCGGATGCGGGGCGGCGGCGCCGGCGCCCATCCGACGGCGATCGTCTACGAGCCCGAGCTGACCCTCGACCTGCCCGCGGAGACGAGCGTGGGCACCGCCATGAATGCGCTCGCGCACTGCGCCGAGGCCCTGTACGTGGAGGGGCACAATCCCGCCTCCGACGAGCACGCCCTCGCCGGCGCGCGACTCATCTCGAACTGGCTGCCCCACGTCGTCACCGCCCCGCGGGATCTCGAGGCGCGGACGGAGCTCCTCCGCGGCGCCTGTCACGGCGGCGCTGCCCTCGCCGGCTCGATGCTCGCGCTCGCGCACGCGCTGGCGCAGGCGATCGGCGGCCGCTACGGGCTCCCGCACGGGACCCTGAACGGGATCTGCCTGCCGCCCGTCCTCCGCTTCAACGCCGCCCACGCACCGGATGCCGTCGCGCGTTTCGGCGAGGCGGTCGGGGCCGCGGACGATCCCGCCGGTCGCGTCGAAGAGCTGACCGCGCTCGCCGGACCGACGCGGCTCGGCGAGCTCGGTGTGCCGGAAGCCGATCTGCCCGGGCTCGCGGCTGCCGCGGCCGCCCGAGGGGGCAACCTCGCCAATCCGAAGCCCGCGAGCCCGGAGGAGATCGAGCGGCTCCTGCACGCTGTCTACTAGAGGCCGGGCCTCAACCCGAGCCCACGAACGACGTTCCGCCGCGATCGGTCCGCTTCACGTCGACGTGATGGCTCGTGTGAATCGTGATCCAGGGGATCACGGTCGGGCACGAGAAGCCCGCCGAGGAGCGGAGGGTGAAGTACGTGAAGCCGCGTCCGACCCCGCCGCCGATCAGCTGGGTCTGTCTCCAGCTCGTGTCGCAGAGGGTCCCGGAAGTCGTCGTACTCGCGCTGCGGTACGTGATGTGACTGCCGAATACGGCGCACCAGTACGCCGTGTTGGTGATGCGCTGCTGGTAGGGCCACGTTCCCCATTGATGCCAGGCGGAGTTGGCCCAGCAGACCGGCCTGCTCGCCGAGAGGATGTTGCCCTCGACGAGCGGGGAGAGCCCGACTGCCGCCTGCGCCGAGACGCCGGTCTCGACCGAGGTTTGAGCCCCGGGCAGTGCCGACGCGTTGAGCGCCGTCTGCCCGCTGACGACGGACGTCGTCGAGCCGGTGGTATCGGTAGCTGCCGTTGCGAGCGCCTGAGCCTGGTCCGGCGGGAGAGGGCTCGGACCGGCCGCGACTGCCCGGGCCGCCGAGCCGAGGCCGACGGCAGGTGCTGCGAGGAGCATCGCGAGGAGTGCTGCACGTCGTACGGACATCGTGACCTCCTGTCTTGGGCGGATGCGAGGAGGTCAAGCTAGCGTTGTCAATCTTGACAATCAAGATGGCTCTTCGTGACGTGCCTAACTGGGACGCGCCCGACACGAGCAGGCGCCTGCGCACGAACTGATAAGTGATCGATATTCCACCGATTAGGTATAGTCCTCGCGGCGGTTGGCGACTACCCTGTGGAGGAGCGCGTATGCCGGGCTTTCATGACGGATTCCTAGGAGTGCCCGAGCGGCCCGGCAAGCCGCGCAGCTCCGGGCTCACGCATGTGATCGACAAGGGGCTGAACCTGCGGGAGATCGAAGGTCTCTTCGACACCGCAGGCGCCTTCGTCGACATCGTCAAGCTCGGCTGGGGCACCGGGTACGTCACGAACAACCTCGAGAAGAAGATCGCGCTCTACCGTTCCTTCGACACCCCCGTCGTCTGCGGCGGCACGCTGTTCGAGGCGGTCTTCGCGCGCGACAAGCTGGACGAGTTCAAGAGCTGGCTGAGCGAGCACCGCTTCTCGCACGTCGAGATCTCCGACGGCACGATCGAGATCCCGCGCGACCGGAAGCTCGAGCTGATCGCGGACTTCGCGCGCGACTTCACGGTGCTCTCCGAGGTCGGGTCGAAGGACGCCGAGGTGAACATCGCGCCCTATCTCTGGGTGCAGTGGATGCAGGAGGAGCTCGACGCCGGCGCCTGGCGAGTCATCGCCGAGGGCCGCGAGGGCGGTACGGCGGGCATCTACCGCCCGAGCGGCGAGCTGCGGACGGGGCTCGTCGACGAGATCGAGCACTCCCTTCCCTTCGAGTCGCTGATCTGGGAGGCGCCGACGAAGGAGAGCCAGGCCTGGTTCATCAAGCACTTCGGCACGAACGTCAATCTCGGCAACATCCCGCCCGACGAGGTGATCGCGCTCGAGACGCTGCGCCTCGGCCTGCGCGGCGACACGCTCAAGGAGGTGCTGCTCGGTGGCGAACCTGCAACACAGCCTGCCGGCTGACGTCGAGTCCTGGCGCGCGGAGAGGATCGTCGAGCTCCTGCTCGAGGAGTTCCCCGGCCGCGTCGCGCTCGCCTGCTCCTTCCAGAAGGAGGAGTCGGTGTTGCTCGACATGCTCTTCGAGCTCGAGCCGAAGGCCCGCGTCTTCGCCCTCGACACGCACCACCTCTTCCCGGAGACGTACGAGCTCTGGAGCGAGGTCGAGCGCCGCTACGGCACGACGATCGAGCGCTTCGAGAGCGCGCCGGTCGAGGACGGGATCTGGGAGACGAACCCCGACCTCTATCTCGCGATCGCCAAGGTCGAGCCGCTCAACCGCGCGCTGCTCGACCTCGACGCCTGGATCACCGGCATCCGACGCGACCAGTCGCCGCTGCGGGCAGACGCGCCGAAGCTCGGCTGGGACGAGGGCCACGAGCTCTGGAAGGCGAACCCGCTCGCCGACTGGACCGACGACGACTGCTGGACGTACATCCGCGAGCGCGGGCTGCCGTACAACGCGCTCCACGACCAGGGTTACGAGTCGATCGGAGATACGCACTCGACGGTTCCGGGCAAGGGTCGCGAGGGCCGGTGGGCCGGGACCGAGCGGACCGAATGCGGGATCCATACATGAGCGGGTTCGTACTCTGGTTCACGGGCCTGTCGGGGGCCGGCAAGACGACGATCGCGAACAACGTCGAGCCCGAGCTCGAGCGGCGCGGCTTCGTCGTCGACCACCTCGACGGCGACATCGTCCGTACCCATCTCTCCAAGGGCCTCGGGTTCTCGAAGGAGGACCGCGACACGAACATCGCGCGCATCGGCTGGGTCGCCTCCCGGCTCGCGCGCGCCGGCGCGGTCGTGATCGTCTCCGCGATCTCGCCGTACGAGGAGATGCGCCGCCACGCGCGCTCGCTCGTCGAGCAGCACTCGCCCTTCGTCGAGATCTACGTGGCGACGCCGCTCGAGGAGTGCGCGCGCCGCGATCCGAAGGGGCTCTACGCCGCGGCGTTCGCCGGCGAGATCGAGGAGTTCACCGGCGTCTCGGCGCCGTACGAGGAGCCGCTCGAGCCCGAGCTGCGGCTGGAGACGACGAACCGCACGCCGTCCGAGTCCGCCGTCACGGTGCTGGACCGGCTCGAGGAGCTCAACCTCGTGCCCGAGCGCGCGGAGTCGGAACTGTGAGCGTCACGGATCGCTCGATCCCGACGCTGACCCACCTCGACGAGCTCGAGTCCGAGGCGATCCACATCTTCCGCGAGGTCGCGGCCGAGCTCGAGCGGCCCGTGCTGCTCTTCTCCGGCGGCAAGGACTCGATCGTCCTCCTCCGCCTCGCCGAGAAGGCGTTCAGGCCGGGCAAGTTCCCCTTCCCGATCATGCACGTCGACACCGGCCACAACTTCCCGGAGGCGATCGAGTACCGCGACCGGCGCGTCGCCGAGCTCGGCGAGCGGCTCGTCGTTGCCTCGGTGCAGGAGTCGATCGACAAGGGCCGCGTCGTCGAGGAGACGGGGCCGCGCGCGTCGCGCAACCGGCTCCAGACGACGACGCTGCTCGACGCGATCGAGGAGCACGGCTTCGACGCGGCGATCGGCGGGGCGCGGCGCGACGAGGAGCGGAGCCGGGCGAAGGAGCGGATCTTCTCCTTCCGCGACGACTTCGGCCAGTGGAACCCGCGCGCGCAGCGGCCCGAGCTGTGGAACCTCTACAACGCGCGCGTCCGCAAGGGCGAGCACGTCCGCGTCTTCCCGATCTCGAACTGGACGGAGCTCGACGTGTGGCAGTACGTCGCGCGGGAGCAGCTCGAGCTGCCGCCGATCTATTTCGCCCACGAGCGCGAGGTCTTCCGCCGCGACGGGATGCTCTATGCGGCCTCGCCGTACGTGGAGCGCATGGAGGGCGAGGATCCGTTCGTCACGTCGGTCCGGTTCCGCACCGTCGGGGACATGACGTGCACCGGCGGCGTGGAGTCGCGGGCGTCGACGATCGAGGAGGTCGTGGAGGAGATCGCGGCGACGCGCGTCACCGAGCGCGGGGAGACGCGCGCCGACGACCGTTTCAGCGAGGCGGCCATGGAGGACCGCAAGCGCGTTGGCTACTTCTGAGGCAGCGCAGTCGACCGAGCTCCTCCGCCTCGTCACCTGCGGCTCGGTCGACGACGGCAAGTCGACGCTCATCGGCCGGCTGCTCTACGACACGAAGCAGATCTTCGTCGACCAGCTCGAGCACATCGAGGACGTCTCACGCCGCCGCGGCCACGGGTACGTCGACCTCGCGCTCCTCACCGACGGCCTGCGCGCCGAGCGCGAGCAGGGGATCACGATCGACGTCGCCTACCGCTCGTTCGTCACTCCGAGGCGGCGCTTCCAGCTCGCCGACGCGCCCGGGCACGTCCAGTACACGCGGAACATGGTCACCGGCGCCTCCACCGCCGAGCTCGGCATAGTGCTCGTCGACGCCCGCCAGGGCGTGGTCGAGCAGACGCGGCGCCACGCCTACATCCTCTCGATCCTCCGCGTGCCGCACGCGGTCGTCGCGGTCAACAAGATGGACCTCATCGACTGGTCACAGGGACGGTTCGACGAGATCGCCGCCGAGCTCGCGGGGCTCGGGCTGCCCGATCTCTGCGTGATCCCGATCTCGGCTCTGCAGGGCGACAACGTCGTCGAGCGCTCCGAGAACATGCCGTGGTACGACGGCCCGCTGCTGCTCGAGCATCTCGAGTCTGTGGAGATCGCCTCCGACCGCGATCTCGACAGCCGGCGGTTCCCCGTGCAGTGGGTGATCCGTCCCCGCTCCGACGAGCATCACGACTTCCGCGGCTACGGCGGACAGGTTGCGGGAGGCGTCTGGAGCGCGGGCGACGACGTCGTCGTCCTGCCGGCCGGCGTGCGGACGCAGGTCGAGGCGGTGGAGACGATCGACGGGCCGCTGGAGGCGGCGATCCCGCCGATGTCCGTGACCGTGCGGCTCACCGACGACCTCGACGTGTCGCGCGGCGACATGCTCGCCGACCCGGCCGATCCACCGGTCGTGGCGCGCGAGCTGGAGGCGCGCGTCTGCTGGATGAGCGAGCGGCCGCTCGAGCCTCGGGCGCGGCTCGCGGTGAAGCAGACGACGCGCTCGGTGCGCGCGATCGCCGACGAGCTCGTCTCGCGGGTCGACGTCCACACGCTCGACGACCTGGCGGGTCCGGACAGCCTGGGACTGAACGACATCGGCGTCGTGCGGCTCCGGCTCTCCGAGCCGCTGTGCGTCGATCCCTACGAGGAGAACCGGACGACCGGCGCGTTCGTGCTGATCGACGAGGCGACGAACGAGACCGTGGGCGCCGGAATGGTTCTCTCAGCCAGGTGAGCTCGTGACCTGGCAGTTCACGCTGACGGGGCTCGGGCTCGGCCTGATCGTCGGGCTGACGGGCGTCGGCGGGGGCTCGCTCATGACGCCGATCCTGATCATCGTCTTCGGCTTCAAGCCGACGTACGCCGTCGGCACCGACATCTTCCACGGGGCGATCTTCAAGTCGTTCGGCGCGCTTCGTCACCGGCGGCTCGGCACCGTGCACGGCCATCTGACGATGTGGCTGTTCGCGGGCTCCGGACCGATGGCGGTCGCCGGCGTCGTCGTCTCCTACGTGCTGCGGAACCAGATCGGCAACGCGCAGACGATCCTCGGCTACGCGATCGGCGCCGCGCTCATCGGCGGCGGCGGAGGCTTCCTCGCGAAGTCGCTCGTCAAGCGCGGGGTGCAGGCGAGCGAGCTGCCCTTCATCATGAGTCGCCGCGACAAGATGATCGCGCTCGGGACGGGAGCGGTCTTCGGCTTCATCGTCGGCCTCACCTCGGTCGGCAGCGGCACCTACTTCGGGCTGATGATGGTGCTCGTCTATCCGCTCACGATGCCGCGCATCGTCGGCACGGACATCTTCCACGCCGCGGCGCTCCTCTGGGTCGCGGGAGCCGGCCACCTCATCGTCGGCGACGTCGACCTGCACGCGACCGCGTGGCTCCTCCTCGGCTCCGTGCCGGGGATCCTCATCTCGAGCCGCTACACCGTGAAGGTCCCGGACCTGACGATTCGGGGCGGCCTCGGCGGGATCCTCGTCATCAGCGGCCTCAAGCTGCTCAACGTGCCGTACGCGAACTGGGTCCTCGGCTTCGGGCTCGGCGTTCTCGTCGTCGTGCTCGCGATCTACACCGCGGCGGTCATGCTGGGCGAGCCTCGCGCGGGCGATCCACGCGCGACGCCCGAGCGGGCCTGAGCGCTCGGACTCTTCAACTTCGTTAACGAGAGGCCCGTAGAATCGGCGGGCTTTGCAGCGGGTTCTCACGTCCGTCACGCTCCTGGGCCTGCTGGTGGCCACTGCTGCCGCCTTCGCCATCACCGAGCACCTGAAGATGGAGAAGAGCCCCATCTATGCGACGAAGATCTCGAGCCTGTTCTCGCCCGTGTGCGGGCGCGAATGCCCGACGAGGAAGGCGACGGTCCAGCTCAAGCTCCGTCACACGGACCGCGTGACGGTGACGATCGTCGACGCCGACGACGACAAGGTCGCGACCATCGCCCCCGGCGTCCTCGTCCGCGCCCACAGCCCGCAGCACTTCTACTGGCACGGCCAGACCGACGCCGGCGGCCGGGCTCCGGACGGCGTCTACAAGCCGTGGGTCGCGCTTCCGCACCACAAGTACCGCTTCATCAACAAGATCGTGCTCGACACCAAGCCTCCGAGGGTGCTCTCCGCGCACGCTCTCAAGCCGGTCCTCTTTGCGGGCCCGGGCCGCTCGGTTGCGATTCGCTACAAGCTCGACGGGAAGGCGCACGCGCTCGTCTATCTCGGCCGCCGCCTGATCGTCAAGGGTCGCAAGAGCGCGCCGCAGTTCAAGATCAAGTGGTCCGGAACGCTCGAGCACAGACCGCTTCCGGCCGGAACCTACGTCCTCTCTATCGGGGCACAGGATCTCGCCGGCAACAGGACTCCGGCCGCCGGCCGCCGGCAGGTCACGGTTCTCCTCCGCTACATCGAAGTCACCCCGGGGCTCGTCAGGGTCCGGAGCGGGCGGCAGTTCAAGGTGCACGTCGAGACCGCGTCACGGCGCTACACGTGGCGCCTCGGCCAGAGGCACGGAACGCGGCGCGGGAAGACTCTGCGGGTGCGGGCGCCGAGCACGCCCGGGACGTACCGGCTCGTCGCAACCGAGAACGGCCATGCGACGACGGCGATCGTGCGGGTGCGCAGGTGATCGGGCTCGCGGAGATCGCAGGCCCGATCGCCTGCATCGGGCTCGCGGTCCTGCTGCTCGGGCGGACGCGCCGGAATCGGATCGCCGGGCTCTGCTATGCCGGCGTCGGGACCGTCCTGCTCGCGGCCTCGCTCGCGCCGGCGGACGCCGCCGAGGTCGGGGCGGCCGTCGGCGGAGTGATCGTGTTCGGCCCGCTGCTCGCCTGGCTCTTCCGCCGCGAGCCCTGGCTCGTCGCCTTTCTCACGCTCGCCTTCGTCCCGTTCCGCATCGGCTTCCTCGGCCACTCGCTCCTGGTGCCGCTCTACGCGGTCGCGCTCGGCGCGGCGGGGCTCCTGCTCTGGGAGCTCGTCGAGGGGGACGAGCGGACCCGCGAGCTCGGGATCGTGTCCTGGCCCCTCGCGCTTTTCCTGATCTGGACCGGGCTCTCGGTCGGGTGGAGCGTCGACGTCCACAGCGCCGCGATCGACCTGCTCGCCTTCTACGTGCCGTTCACGATCCTCGCGATCTCGATCTCGCGCCTGCCGTGGCAGCAGTCGCGGGTGCGGATCCTCTACGCCGAGCTCGTGGCAATGGCGCTCGTCTTCTCCGTGGTCGGCTTCTACCAGTACGAGACCCGCTCGATCTTCCAGAACGTGAAGCTGCAGCAGATCAACATCTTCAACGCCCTGTTCCGGGTCAACTCCGTTTTCTACGACCCGTCGATCTACGGGCGTTTCCTCGTGGTGGCGTTGATCGCGACGGCCGTGGTGATCGTCCGCTGCCGGCTCTCGACACGAGCGGGCCTGGCCGCGCTGGCGTTCGCAGCCGTCGCCTGGCTGGGGCTCCTCATCTCGTTCTCCCAATCGAGCTTCGCTGCGCTGCTCGTGGCCGTGCTCGCCCTGGCCGCGGTCGCTTGGCGGTGGAGGTCTCTGTTCGCGTTCGCGGCCGTCCTCGTCGTCGCCGGAGGGCTCGCCGTGGCACAACCGCGGTTGATGCATTCGCTCCGCCACCACACGGTGTCGGGTCTCAACAAGGCGACGGGCGGGCGGGCGAGTCTGATAGCGGTCGGCATCCGCATCGCAGAGGCCCATCCGTCACACGGCGTGGGCCTCGGTGGCTTCGAGCATGCGTATTCGAAGCGCACGCACAAGACTCCGAAGAAGAGCGCGTCGCACAACACGCCGGTGACGGTCGGCGCCGAGGAAGGCGCGCCCGGTTTCCTCATCTTCTTCTGGCTCGTCGGGGCGCTGCTGCTCGCCGCGTACCGGCGGATCAACCACGGCGCCTACGGCCGAGTGGCCCTCGTCGCCGGGCTCGCGCTGCTCGCGATCTTCGTCCACTCTCTCGCCTACGACGACTTCTTCGAGGACCCGACGACGTGGGGAGTCATCGGCCTGATCGGCCTCGTCTCGCCGGTGCGCGTGCGGGCCCGCGCGCGTCGACCGGTCGAGATCGCCGACGAGCCCGTGCCTGAGATGATCGCCCGGTGACGAAGCAGTGATCGAGCAGTGGCGGAAGGCGCTCGTCCTCGCGCCGCACACGGACGACGGGGAGTTCGGGTGCGGCGGGACGATGGCGCGGCTCGTCGAGGCGGGCTGCGAAGTCCGGTACGTCGCCTTCTCGATCGCGACCCGCTCGCTGCCGCCGGGCTTCCCGCCCGACACGCTCGCCCGCGAGGTCGCCGAGGCGACCGCCGAGCTCGGGATCCCCGGCGAGTCGCTGACGGTGCACGACTTCGACGTCCGCACCTTCCCCGAGCGCCGGCAGGACATCCTCGAGCTGCTCGTCGCGCTCTGGGAGGAGTGGGAGCCCGACGTCGTCTTCCAGCCGAGCCTCCATGACGTCCACCAGGACCACCGCACGGTCGCCGAGGAGGGCCTGCGCGCCTTCAAGCGGACGACGATCCTCGGCTACGAGATTCCGTGGAACAACTTCGATTTCGAGTACCAGTGGTACGTCGCGCTCGAGGAGCGGCACGTCGGCCTGAAGGTCGCCGCGCTCGAGCGGTACGCGTCGCAGCACCACCGCCGCTACGCGAACGCGGAGTACGTCCGGAACCTCGCGCGCATGCACGGCGTGAACGTGAACCGCGAGTTCGCGGAGGTCTTCCAGGTGTACCGCGTAATCGCTTGAGTCTCTGCCCGGTGGGGCCGATATCCCCGGCATGCTTCGCGTCCTCGGGATCCCCGCTCTCCTCGTCGCCGTCGTCGCGGGCCTCTACCTGTCGGCGAAGAGCATGCAGTCGAACGGCCCTGCTTCCGGTTCCGGGCAGCAGGCGATCACCCAGGCACACCCGCGACCGCCGGGCTGAACTTCGACCAGGCGGTGCCGGCGCTGCAGGCGTTCTACGACGAGAACCAGACCTATGTCGGCGCGACGCTCCCGGCCGGCAGCGGCGTCACTCTCGTACGTGCCGGCTCCACGTCGTACTGCCTGCAATCCGGGACCGAGCACGAGGACGGTCCCGGCGGCGCGCCTCAGCCCGGCCCCTGCCGATAGATCGCCCGCGGCGCGAATCGCTGCCTGAAGATCGCACGTCCCGCGCGGTCGAGGCCGACGACTGCCGCGAGCGGGGCCCCAGTCGTGACCTCGTGGAGCATGAAGCCGTCGATCGGCGTCAGCCGCTCGCTGTCGCCGTCTCGGAACCGGAGCTCGACCGTGGCGACGTCCGGCTTGACCTCTGCGAAGTAGATGTCGTTGAGGACGCCGCCGTCGACGGCCCGGAGCCGGTCGAGCCAGTAGCGCGACGGGCAGCCTCCGCCGCCACCGGCTCCAGTGCCGTAGAGGTAACAGTCGCCGCCGCCGGTGCGCGGCATGACCCACAGCCAGGCGTGGTCGCCGCCCGCGGTGCGGAAGCTGAAGAGCTCGCGGGCGCGACCGGCCTGGGCGCGCCGCGGGAGCGATACCTTCCTTCCGTCCGGCAAGGTCTGCAGGACGTCCTCGTCGAGCGGCTTCGTCACCCCGTAGGGCTGTCTGTCCACCGGGTTCCCGGCCCCGTCGAGAGCGACAACCGACGTGAGCGCGTCGCTGCGCGTCCTGTGTGCGTCCGGCACCACGTAGGCGAAGAAGCCCGCGCTGATCGGGGCCGACACCCAGGTGACGGGGATCGGCACGCTCGTGCCGTCGGCGAAGCGGGCTTCCAGGGTCTGCGCCTCGCGTACCCAGCCGGTGACGAAGCCGACGTAGTCGCTCTCGAGCGATTCGAGACCGAGCGGCCGCGCCGCAGGATCGGTGGTCGCCTTCGCCGCGTCCTCCGGGTCGGCGCAGCTGCCGCCGAGCCCCGTCCACAGGTAACAGAAGCCGCCGTCCTCCCTCGGCGCCACGTAGAGCGTGTGCACGGTCGGATGGTCGAAATCGAGGTGATCGGCGTCGAAGCTCGCGGTCATGATCTCGCGTGCCTGGCCGAGCTTCGTCCAGGGGCTCACTCCGCCCGGCACCGCGACGTTGTGACCGCCGAAGAACGCCTTGACGCTCTGCGGTGCGGGGGGCGCCTTGGAGAAGTCGACGAACGTGTGCGTCCAGCCCAGCGCGACGGCCGTCACCGTCGCTGCGAGCAACGCGACAGCTGCGGCGATCGCAAGGCGGGTCGGCACCCGCCTCGCGCGGCGTGTGCGATCCCGTTGGGAACGCGCGAGCACGTCGGCCCAGTCGCCGTCGTCGAACGGGTTCGCGACCGCGTGGAAGCGGGCCTGGATGAGCTGGTCGACCGTCTCGGTCATCGTCGGACTCCTTGTTCGTCCAGGATCGTGGCCAGCGCCGCCCTCGCCTGCGCCAGCGTCGCGGCGACCGTGCCTTCCTCCACCTCGCACGCCTCCGCGATCGTCGCGTAGTCGAGATCTGCGAAGTAACGCAGGAAGACCATCAACCTGCGTTTCGGCGGCAGTTCGAGCAGCGCCTCGGCCAACGCGGGATCGCGATCCGGCTCGACGAGATCCGCCTCGACCTCACCGAGCGGAACGGGGCTGTCCTTCCTGCGCTGCTCGAGCGCGGTGCGGAGGACGATCCGCCAGACCCAGCCCTCGAGCGACCCCTCGCCGCGGAACCGGCCGCGCGAGCGGAACGCGCGGGCGAACCCCTCCTGCACCGCGTCGCGGGCGGACTCGTAGTCGCCGGTCACCGTCGCGACCGCGTTCCGGAAGCCGACGAACGCGTTCCTGTACAAGCGCTCGATCTCCTCGCCCGGATCGTCCACCGTCAGATAGAGGCTAGGACGCGCCGGTTTCTTTAGCGGGCTACTTGAACGGGACGAGCGAAATCTCGTGCCCGATCGGAACCCGGCTCGTCCTCGTGCCGGCCGGGGTCGTGTCCTCGACCGTGACGAAGGAGTCGCCGGCGTGCCAGCTGACGACTCGCGTCAGGCCGCCGGGCAGGTGCGTGGCCCATCTCCCGCCGCTCGCCGTCACCGGCAGCTTCCCGTTGTAGCGGCCGAGCGGAACGAGGCCGTACCTGGCGGCGGCGCCGTAGGGGAGCTTCTCGTTCGTCGGCGGCCCGTGGACGAAGTCGATGTACGTCTCGTTGAGCTTCGGGAAGATGATCACGCGGGCGAAGGCCTCCGTGGGGAGATCGAACGTGACGGCCTTGTCGAGCGTGCGGCGGTCGGCGGGTCCCGAACCAGATGCGCGGCTCCGTACGAGTGACCAGAATCGTCGAGAAGCGGGTGACCAGGAAGCGTGGGCAGGCCCACAGCCGGGATTCTCCAGACTCCAGCACCAGGAGTGATGGGGGCGATGTCCCCGTCCGGGAGCACGAACGAGACACCCATCGACGGCAGGATCGTCACCTCTTTGTGGCTCGGCGTTACCGCCGTGCAGTGCCCTAGACCGTCGCACTCGCTCGTGACCACGGTCGCCTGCCGCTCGATGTCCGCCGGTGTGAGGTCGTGCCCGCTCCAGATCGTGCGCGCAGCGGCATAGGCGCCGCCGGCGAGGATCGCGGCGGCCGCCAGCGCGAGCAGGGAGAACGCCGTCTTCCTGAGCACGCGCTCGGTGTGCAGGCGCCGGCTGCGCTGCTCCACGTCCGCCCAGTCGGGCTCGATCCGCGCCAGCCGTTCGAGAACCATCCCGTCGCTCATTCGTATGCCTCCTCGATGCGGTGCCGCAGCGTCTTCCGCGCGGCGTTCAGCGAGGCCGCGATCGCCCCCGGCGCGACCTCGAGCAGCCGCGCGACCTCGTCGTAGGGCAGGTCGGCGTAGTAGTGGAGGAACACCGCGAGGCGCTGGCGCTCGGGAAGCGCGCTCAGCTCGGCCCGCAGGTCGCCGGCACGTGTTGGCTCCGGTCCGAGCGCCGCCAGCTCCGCCAGCTCTTCGGACGAGAGGCCCGCGAAGCGCGTGCGGCGCGCGGCGTCGCGGGCGACGTTGACGACGATGCGCCAGAGCCACGCCTCGAGCGTCCCTTCCGCCCGGAAGCGGCGCCGGTCGCGCAGGGCGCGCGCGAACGCCTCCTGCACGGCGTCGCGCGCCGCTTTCGGCTCACCGAGGACGGCGTAGGCGCCTCCGACGAACGAATGGAACCGCCGCTGGTAGAGCGTCGCGATCACGGACGCGTCCACTGCGGGAGCGTGGTCACCGCTCATGGAGGTAGGGACGAACGAGGCGGCCGTGTTCTTTAGCCGCGTCCGCCGTCGCCATCTACAGCACGAGCTCGGCGAGCGTCTGCAGCGCCTCCGGCTGCGTCGTGCCGAGGATGAGCGTCGTGACCGGCGTCTCCCGCCACGAGCCGAGACGCTCCGCGATCCGTTCCTTCGGGCCGACGAGGGAGACGGCGTCCACGAGCTCGTCCGGCACGGCGGCGATCGCCTCGCGCTGCTTGCCCCCGAGGTAGAGCTCCTGGATGCGCTCCGCCTCTTCCTCCCAGCCGTAACGCCGGACGAGGGCGTTGTAGAAGTTGCGGCCCTTCGCGCCCATGCCGCCGACGTACAGCGCTATGTGCGGCCGAAGCGCGTCGCGCAGCGCCGCGACGTCGTCGCCGACGAGGACGCTCGCCGTCGCCGCGATCTCGAAGTCCGGCGGCGCGGCGGAGAGGCTCGGTCCGAACACCTTGTCGAACCGCTCGGGCGCGACGAAGATCGGTAGCCAGCCGTCCGCGATCCCCGCGGCCAGCGCGACGTTCTTCGGCCCGAGCGCCGCGAGGTAGATCGGGATCTCGGCGCGCAGCGGGCGCAGCATCAGCTTCAGCGGTTTGCCGAGGCCGGTCGCGCCCGGGCCGTCCCATGGGATCCGGTAGTGCTCGCCCTCGTGCGCGACGACGTCCCGCCGCAGCGTCGCCCGGACGATCTCGACGTACTCGCGCGTCTTGCCGAGCGGCTTCCCCCACGGCTGCCCGTGCCAGCCCTCGACCACCTGCGGGCCGGACGTGCCGAGCCCGAGCAGGAAGCGGCCGCCGGAGAGGAGGTCGAGCGTCGCCGCGGTCATCGCCGCGTTGGCCGGCGTGCGGCCCGGGATCTGCATGATCGCGGAGCCGAGCTTGATCCGCTCCGTGCGCGCTGCGAGCCAGCCCAGGACGCTGACGGCGTCCGTGCCCCACGCCTCCGCCACCCAGACGGAGTCGAAGCCGAGCCGCTCCGCCTCCTCGACGAGCGGGAGGAGATCGGCCGGGTTCGTTCCCGGGGGCGCGTAGCCGAGGCTCAGTCCCAGCTTCATTAGGGTGACTGTATGCCGCACCCCGACCTGGCAGCCGAGCAGGCCTACGTCGACCGCGCCTACGAGCAGCTCGACCGGATGCGGTCGACGGTCGCGCGCACCCAGGACGCGATGGCCACCGAGTGGGCGGCGCTGAACATGGAGGCGTGGGCCAAGCGGCGCATGCGCACCTTCGAGGACGCCGAACGCGGCCTCGTCTTCGGCCGGCTCACGCTCGACGGCACGCCGCGCCCGCTCTACGTCGGCCGCCGCTGGGTGCACGACGACGAGCACGAGTCGCTCGTCGTCAACTGGCAGGCGCCGGCGGCCCGGCCGTTCTACACGGCGACGCCCGAGACGCCGCACGGCGTCCAGCAGCGGCGCCGCTTCCGCGCCGAGGGCCGGCGCCTCCTCGACATCTCGGACGAATCGCTCGACGGCAGCGCGGTCGAGGGCGCGAGCGTCTCGGATTTCCTGCTCGAGGAGCTCGAGCGCCGCCGCGACGTGCGCATGCGCGACATCGTCGCGACGATCCAGTCCGACCAGTACCGCCTGATCACGGCCGAGCCGGAGGGCGCGCTCGTCGTCCAGGGCGGCCCGGGCACCGGCAAGACCGCGGTCGGCCTCCATCGCGCCTCCTGGCTCCTGTACACGCACCGCGAGCGGCTGCGGCGCGTCCTCGTCGTCGGGCCGAACCCCACCTTCATGGACTACGTCTCGCACGTCCTCCCGACGCTCGGCGAGGAGGCCGTCGAGCAGCGAGCGGTCACGGAGCTCGTCGACGGGATCGAGGTCGCGCGCGACGAGGATCCGGATGTCGCGCGGCTGAAGGGCGACCCGCGGCTGCGCGAGGTCGTGGCTCGCGCGGTGGAGATCGCCGTCGTGCCGGCGCCGGAGGAGCTAGTGACGCGCGTCGACGGCGAGTACGTCCGCGTGCGCGAGCGCGACGTCGCGACCCTGCTCGAGGAGGCGCTGGAGGCGGGCGCACCGCTCGGGCTCGCGCGCGAGCGCTTCCGGATGGCCGTTCTCCGCCGCTTCTACGAGCGCTACGGCGAACTGTTCGGGCCGCGCGCCTTGCGGAGCTTCGACGAGCTCGAGCGGGCTCTGCGACGCGGAGGCTTCCTTACGCGTTGGCTCGACCGCGTTCTCCCGCTGCCGCAGCCCGAGAAGCTCGTCGCGCGGCTGCTGACCTCGCCCGCCGCGCTCGAAGCTGCGTCCGACGGCGTGCTCGAAGCCGAGGAGCGGAAGCTCATCCTGCGCGACCGGCCGCGGCGGGTCGCCGACCTCCGCTGGAGCGACCAGGACGTGGCGCTGCTCGACGAGGCACGGACTTTGCTCGACGGCGCGCCGCGTTCGTACGGGCACGTGATCGTCGACGAGGCGCAGGACCTGTCGCCGATGCAGCTGCTCGCGATCTCGCGCCGGGCCGTCGACGGCTCGCTCACGATCCTCGGCGACGTCGCGCAGGCGACCGGCCCCGTCGTCTATCGCGGGTGGCAGGAGCTCGAGCCGTATCTCCCGGACGAGGCCGAGATGGAGATCGAGGAGCTCCGGCACGCCTACCGCGTCCCGGCCGAGATCATGAACTTCGCGCTGCCGCTGCTCGACCGGATCGCGCCGGACGTCGAGCCGCCGCTCGCGTATCGCAGGGGCGGGGATCCGCCGCGCCTCGTGAGCGTGGACGAGGACGACTTGCTGGAGACAGCGCTTCGCGAGGCGGTTGCGCTCGAAAACCTCGACGGCCTACTCGCTGTGATCGTCCCCCGCTCGCTCACCGTCGATGATTCCTTCCCATTCCCGATCCTTACGCCGCGGCAGGCGAAGGGCCTCGAGTTCGACCACGTCGTCGTGGTCGAGCCGGCGGCGGTCGCGGACGACGGTGACCGCGGGTTGCGCGAGCTCTACGTCGCGCTGACGCGGCCCACGAAGACGCTCGTCGTCGTCCACGCGCGCCCGCTGCCAGCTCCGCTCAGCTGACCGCTACCGGACCGCGAAGAGGCGCCACTCGCCCGGCACTCCTTTCAACTCCGCGACGCCGCGATCCTCGAACTCGAGGTCGGATCCGGCTACGAGGTCACGCACCGTCGACGAGACGAGGACTTCGCCGGGACCCGCGCGCGCCGCCACGCGGGCTCCTATGTTCACTGCCAGGCCCGCAATCTTCTGCCCGACGAGCTCGCACTCGCCGGTGTGCAATCCGGCGCGAAGTTGAAGGCCGAGGTCTCGCATGCTCTCCTCGATCGCGACAGCGCAGCGCACGGCTCGAATCGGGCCGTCGAAACGTGCGAAGAAGCCGTCCCCCGCCGTGTCGATCTCCTCACCTCGGAAGCGCGCGAGCTGCTGTCGCACGCGCGAATGGTGGCGTTCTACGAGCTCGCGCCAGCGCGCGTCACCCATCTCGGCGAGCCGTTCGGTCGAGCCGACGATGTCGGTGAAGAGCACCGTCGCGAGCACCGTCTCGGGCTCGCGCTCGTCGAGCCCTCTCAGGAAGCGTTCGACCTCCGGCAGAAGCGTGTCCACCTGGAAGTAGACGAGGAAGTCCGGTCCCGGCACTTCGACCCGTCGTGCGCCGGGGATGAGTCGGGTGATGTACTCGGCCTCCTCACGCGTCGCGGGCATGTGCCCCACCAGCGTCGGAACGCGGATGACGGCGAGGACCTCGCGCACATCGACGTCGGCGGCCATCCTCCGGATCGTCGCGGCGGCGCCCGGGCTCGCGGAGAGACGCAGGTGCCGAGCCTGTGCAGCGACGAACTCGCGGTCGTCGGCCCGCGTGGGCGCCATTCCCCGGACGATCCTCTCCGCCTGGGCGTACGTTCCCCAGTCCGCCAGGATGTCGTCCGTTGCCAACTCCTCCGGGCGTGGGGCCCAGGGATAGTCGGGCGCCCACGTCCCCCTTGCGACAGGGTTGTAGAGGACCAACCCCAGCGTCCGCTCGGGATACGTGGCGGCGAAGAGCATGCAGATCGCGGCCGCCTCGAAGGTGCCGAAAAGGACCGCGCGATTCGATCCGACGGCATCGAGGACGGCGCGTACGTCGTCCATCCGCGTCTCGAGAGTCGGCGCTTCGCGCGGCCGGTCGGAGAGGCCCGAGCCGCGGCGGTCGAAGACGATGAGGCGTCCGAAGGTGGAGATCCGGTCGTGGAAGGCGCGTGCGTGCGGCGTCTCACGCTCGATCTGGATGTTGCTCGCGAACCCGTGCACGAAGACGATGTCGCGCGGTCCTTCGCCGTGGGCCGTGTAGGCGATCGCGACGTCACCGCTGCGCGCGTACCGGAACTCGTCCTGCGCGTCCACGCCTAGATCATCGCTCGGGGAAGAGCAGGCTGTAGCCGTAGCGCCGCACTCGCCGCTCGTACCACAGCGAGACGAGGTCGAGGAAAGCGCGCATCCGCGGGTCGCGCTTCAGCTCCTGCCACTGCCGGAAGTACTTCTCGTTCGCCCCGCCCTCGACCGGCTCGCTCGGCGGGATCGGCTCCAGCTCGAGGAACTCGAAGATGCCGCGCAGCGTGCCGGCCGGGTCGCGGACGAGCTGCTCGTACGTGAGCACGTGCACCCGGCCGAGGCGCTCGCGGTCGCCCTCGAACAGCGCATGGCAGTGGAGCCAGTGGCCGAGGATCCGGTCGTAGCGGCGGGTTCCGCGCCACCTTGCGGTCGGGATCGACACGGGGATCGGGTGCCGGACGACGACGACGAACGCAGACCCGGGGAAGAGCGCCTGCAGGAAGCGCGTCTTGAGCAGGTTCGGCGGCGACTTCTCGAGCAGCACGGACCGGCCGAGATCCCAGTGGGGCGACCACTCCTCGAAGATCGCGCGCGCGTTCTCCTCCGAGGCGAGCGGCGACGCCTCGGTCAGGTGCGAGTCGGGCGCGAAGCCGAACCGCCCCGGGCCGCCGTACGTGGCGGCGACGGGATAGACCGTCTGGAGATGCTGTCCCTCGTCGGCCGGCACGCCGGTCCCCGAGAAGCCGCTGACCTCGGGGTGCGCGGCGAGGAGTCGCGCGAGCAGCGTGGTGCCGCTCCGATGCAGGCCGGCGAGGAAGACGAGCTGGTGTCCCTCCACGGCCGGCAATCGTATGTCGGCTGCCGCCCAGGCCGGGAGCCGTCGGTTAGCGTCGAGCGCATGCGCACCCGCTCGCTCGGCGACGGCGGGCCGGAGGTCTCGGTCGTCGGCCTCGGCACGAACAACTTCGGCCGCCGCTGCGACTACGAGGAGTCCCTCGCGGTGATCGATGCCGCGCTCGACGCCGGCGTGACGCTGATCGACACGGCCGACATCTACGGCCAGGGGACGAGCGAGGAGTTCATCGGCCGGGCGCTCGAGGGGCGTCGCGACCGAGTTTTGATCGCGACGAAGTTCGGCAGCGAGATGGAGGAGCGGCCGGAGGAGCGACGCGGCAGCCCCGACTACGTCCGGTGGGCGGTCGAGGGCTCGCTGCGCCGGTTGCGCACCGACGTGATCGACGTCTACCAGCTGCATCGGCCCGATCCGGCGACGCCGATCGAGGAGACGCTCGGCGCGCTCAACGAGCTCGTGCAAGACGGCAAGGTGCGCTGGATCGGCTCCTCGAACCTCTCCGCGGAGCAGATCGAGGCCGCCGAGGGGGTCGCGCGCGGCGTCGGCCCCCACCGCTTCGTCTCGGTGCAGAACCACTACTCGCTCGTCGAGCGCGAGGCCGAGGACGAGGTGCTTCCGCTCTGCGAGCGGCTCGGGATCGGCTTCCTGCCGTACTTCCCGCTCGCGAGCGGCCTGCTCACGGGCAAGTACACGCGCGGCGAGGAGGCGACCGAGGGACGGCTCGCGGGCCGCGAGATCCCCGAGGAGCGGTGGGACCGCGCGGAGGCGCTGCAGCGCTACGCCGACGAGCGCGGAGTCTCGCTGCTCGAGGTCGCAGTCCGCGGTCTGCTCGCGATGCCGGCGGTGACGTCGGTGATAGCGGGCGCCACGAAGCCGGAGCAGGTGCGCGCCAACGTCGCAGCCGGCGAGTGGGAGCCGAGCGCCGACGACATCGAGGCGCTGCGGGCGCTGCGCTGATCTTCGACGGCGCGGTGGGGATCGACGAGGAGCCCCAGGCGGCTATTCGTCCTCGGGCCAGAAGCCACGCGCGAACTCCGTCTCGTCCGGATCATCGATCGTCCCGGCAACGACGAACACTGCAGGCGCACCACCCTCGGCGCGGATCGCGCGGAAATCGTCGCCATGCACCCGTATCGCCGACGGTGCAGCCATCTCGTGGATCTCGTTCCCGATCTTGATCCGTGCGTTCCCTTCGACGAGCACGTAGATCTCCTCTCCGCCGCCGGGGTGCCGATGTCCGAGCGTCAGTCGCCAGTCAGGGCCGTAGCGGATGTAACTGATCCCCACTTGCCGGCACCCGAGGGCCCCGCGCAGGATCCGCATATCGAGGTCGGTCTCGTCGAGATCGAAGCGTGTGCGCGCCCAGTTCGGCGCGTCCTCGATCGCCAGGACTCTCGAGGGAATCACGATCCGATTATGCGTTCCCTGCCCGCGCGCGCTCCTGCGCCGACCTAGGTCTTGCTTCGACGGCAGCTCGCGGTGATCGACCCGTCGGCGTTGCGCGTTCCGCTGAGCGTGACCTTCACCTGGTTCTCGATGGTCTCGTTCGGCGAGTCTCCGACCTCCACGAGCTTGCCGCCGAAGGCCGCCCCCGTCTTGCCGATCGCGTCGTGCCCCTGCGGGATCCCCAGCGTCAGTTCGTGATGGAGGACGTTGCAGACGAGGAGGTCTCCCGCGCGGAGCGCGCCGCGTGGGAAGGTGCGCGGGACGCCCCGAACCACGCGGCCTCGTCGCCGCGGCCTGACGTGGCGCTCGAGGGAGCTCGTGAGCCCGAGTTTGTCGAGCGTCGCCATGCCCTTGGCCCAGCAGGTGGAGAACTTCCGGTGCACCAGCCTGCCCGCGAGGCGGCCGGAGATCGTCATGTCGAACCACGACGTCGGGCCGCCGATGCAGGTGTACGGCTGCGGCGCAGTGACCAGCTTCGGATCGCGACCGAGCGCCGAACACGCGGCCCTCGGGTCGTTGACGTCGCCGCCCGTCGGGGCGCAATCGAGATGGAAGATCGCGAGCCCCACGTTGGGGTTGATCGCCGTCAGCGTCAGCTTCGTGCCCGCGAGATTCATGCCGCTGCCACAGCCGGCGGTCATGGAGAGCACGAACAGCGCGAGGACGACGCGCTTCATCACCTCAAATGTACGGCGCCGCTCGGGCGAACGTCACGCGGCCGCGACGTCGCCGAGGCGGTAGCGCAGGTCGTTCAAGCGGTCGTGCCAGTCGTCCGAGAGCGCGGCGACGCACTTCATCGAGCGGCACGCGAGGTCGACGAGCTCGGTGGGCGGGATGCCGTGCCGCTCCGCCCACTCGCGGTCCTCCGGCGAGAGGTCGTCGGGCGGCTCGCCCGAGGTCGCGGCCACGAGCTCCGCGGCCCGGACAGCGCGCTCGGCCGTCTGCTCGTCCGGCTCTTCGCAGGCGGCAGCGAGCGTCTCCTGCAGCGATCTCCAGTCCATCACGGGTCGAATTCCACCTGGTCGAAGAAACGAAGCACGGTGTGCCCGGGCCTCACGCGGCCCTGCACCGCGCGCAGCTCGTCGTCCGACAGCTCCCCGAGCGCCCGCTTCACCGCGAGCCAGGGGAGGTTGAAGTCCTCCTGGATCATCATCGTCGAGATGCGCGGGTTGATCTCGATCACCTTCCCGCCCATGAACTGGATGCTGAAGAACCACTCGAGCCCGAACTCGGCGACGACGCGCTCGGACGCCTCGACGAGCTCCGGCGCGTCCAGCGTGACGAAGTACATGCCGAGCCCGCAGCGCACCGACTCGCGCGTGCGCGTGGCCTGGAGAACGATGCGGGTGCCGTCCGCGATCCCGTCCACCGTTCGCTCGGGCTCGGTGAGGAACTCCATGACGAGCAGGTCGAGCCCGTCGTCCGGCAGCAGCTCGACCGCCTCCTCGAGGCGCATCGCGAGCGCGCCGGGCCGCTCGTTGAGGAGCTGGTGCGTGCGGTCGACGCTCGGGTCGAGCACGCGGAAGCCGCGCGACCCGGAGGAGAAGACCGGCTTGAAGCAGACCGGCTTGTCCGGGTAGCCGAGCTCGCGCGCCGCGGACTCGACGCCGGCCGCTCCCGTGACGCGGCGGAAGTCCGGAGCGCCCACGCCGATCCGGTGGCACGCCTCGAACGTCTCGCCCTTGTCGTTCGACCGCCTCTCGGCGTCGGGGCCGCAGATCATCACCGGCACCGGGAACTCGCCCCGGCGCGGCGCGAGGTGGTGCAGGTCGTGCGACGACTCCGGCAGGACGACGTCGACTCCTTCCTGCTCGACGAGCGCGAGGAGCGCGTCGGGGAAGGTCGGGTCCGCGCCCGGCGGCACGAGATGGAACGCGTCGCACACGTGGCGGCCGATGGCCCGCTCGGACATGTCCACTCCGACGAGGCGCATCTCCCGCTCGCCGTTCTCGCGCAACGCCCGCAGGAGCCGCGCCGCCCCCGGCGCGCCGCAGGCCGTGACGAGGATCGTCGTCACGCCCGCGCGAGCACCCACTGGAAGACTCCTTGTCCTTCGTCCGGGTCGGGCTCGTGGAAGGTGACGACCTCGTCGCGCTCGATCGCAAACCCGGCCTCGCGCACGAGATCCGAGTTGGTCTCGGGCGGGTAGCTGGCGAAGAACGTCGGCGCTCCGAGCCAGTCGCCGGTCCAGCCCGCGTTGTCCGACTGGCCGAAGGCGACCATCAACCAGCCGCCGGGGACGAGCCAGCCGTGGATTCGCGGAAGCAGCGGTGCGAGGAGCTCCCTCGGCACGTGGTTGAAGGCGTAGAAGGACGTGACGGCGTCGAACGAGCCGCCGGGAAGCTCGAGCTCGGTGAAGTCGGCGCAGATGAACTCGGCCTCGGGAATCGCCGCGCGAGCACGCTCGACCTGCCGCGGAGAGATGTCCACCCCGGTCAGGCGATAGCGCCGGGCGAGTCGCTTCGTGGTCGCGGGGGTTCCTGCTCCGCAGCCGAGCTCGAGGACGCGGGCGCCGTCCTCGAGCCGTGAGACGAGCTCGTCCTCCCACTCGTCGCCGGGGTCTCCGACGATCCGCCTCCGCCAGTCGGCAAACGTCTCGCCCATGGCGTCGTAGCCGTCGGCGACGATCTGCGTCCGGGGGTCGCGCACGGCGCGATGGTACTTCGGAGGCTCCCACTACACTCGCGGACGGGTGAAGGTGGTCGTTACCGGTGGCCGGGGCTTCCTCGGGACACATGTCTGCTCGGCGCTTCGGGAGGCCGGCCACGAGCCGGTGCCGCTCGGTCGCGCCGAAGGCGATCTGTCGGAGCCCGGAACGATCGAGCGGCTGCTGGACGCGCACGGGCCGGACCTCGTCGTCCACCTCGCCGCGGTCATGCCCGGCGACGAGCGACTCGGCCAGAACGCTCCGATCACCGAGCGCGTGACGGCCGCCTGCTCGGACCGCGACCTGCCGCTCTTCCACGGCTCGACGACCGCCGTCTACTCCGACGAGACGCCGTACGCGGACAGCAAGCGCGCGAGCGAGGAGGCGGCCGGCGAGGCGACGATCCTACGCTTCCACTACCCCTACGGGCCGCAGCAGCGGCGGGGCGCGATCCCGACGATGCTGCGCCAGGCGCTGGCGCGCGAGCCCGTCGTCGCGTATCGCGGCTGGGCACGCTCGTTCTGCTTCGCCCGCGACACCGCCGAGGCGGTCGCGATCCTCGTCGAGCACGGCGAGCGCGGCGACTGGGACGTCGGTCGCGACGACGACCTGCGGTCGCTGCAGGAGGTCGCGGCGCTCGCCTGCGCGGCGGCCGACGCAGACGAGTCGCTCGTCGAGCTCGCCGACCCGCCGGACGGGTACGCGCCGGTTGCCGCCGCTCTGGACACCGAGCGCCTCCGCTCGCTCGGCTGGCGACCAGAGACCACGCTCGAGGACGGCATCCGCGCAACCCTCGACTGGCTGCGGGAGGCGGCGTGACGCGCTCGCGCGGGGTTCGTGCCGTCGCGACGGTCGTCGTCACCGCCCTCGCCACCGCCTACATCCTCTGGCGGATCGACCTCGGCCAGACGGGCCACGTCCTCGCCCACGCGAGCATCGCCTGGTGGCTCGCCTCCTGCGCGATCATGGTCGCCTCGGTCTGGCCTCTGGCCTGGCGCTGGCTCAGACTCCTCGCCTCGAGCGGCGTGCACGAGCCCCTCGGCTGGCTCGTCCGGACGACGTTCGTCTCCTACGCCGCCGCGCAGGTGCTGCCCACCTCGCTCGGCGGCGACGCGTCGCGCATCTACGAGACGGCTCGCCGGCATCCCGGTTCGCGCGGCCCGGTCGCTGGAACCGTCCTTCTCGAGCGTGCGCTCGGCGGCGCGGCGACCCTCCTCCTCGCCGCCGCGGGCTTCGTGCTCGCCGTCGGCCGCTACTCCGTCGGCGGCTACGTCTGGGTCGAGCTCGCGTTCGTCGTCGGCAGCGTGGCCGGCGCGTTCGTCCTGTTCTCGACGCGCCTCCACCCGGTGCTGCACGGGCTGCGCCCGCTGCTGAGCCGGTTGCACGTCGACGCGATCCTGCGGGACGTCTACCTCGCGCTCCACGCCTACCGGACGAGGCTCCGGCTGCTCGGCTGGGCGTTCGCGCTCACCTTCGCGGTACAGGCCGCGCGCGTGCTCGCGATCTGGTGCGCCGGCAAGGCCGTCGGCGTCGACCTCTCGCCGCGGCCGTACTACGTGATGGGACCGCTGCTCTTCCTCGTGATGCTCGTGCCGTTCACGGTCAACGGGCTCGCCGTGCGGGAGTCGTTCTTCGTCAGTTTCCTCGGCGCTTTCGGAGTCTCGGCCGACCGCGCCTTCTCGGCCGGCTTCCTCTTCTTCGTCGTCACGGTCGCGGTCTCCCTGCCGGGAGCCGCGATCGTCGCGTGGGAAGGAGTGCGCACTCGCGCAGTCGCGGGAGCGGCGCGATGAACTGGCTCGCGAATCCCGTCCTCGAGCTGCGGAGGCCGGCGGTGCTGCCTGCACCGGCGGACATCGCGTGGCGGCTCGTCACGCCCGCGGCGGTCGCGGCGCTGCTCGGGATCTCGCGGCTCTTGCCGGAGACCGGGTTCGGACTCTGGGTGCGGCTCGCGGCTGCGACTCTCGTCGTCCTGCTCCCGGGGACGCTCGTCGCGCGGTGTCTCGGGCAGCGGGGCGCCGCCGCCGCCTTCGCCGCGTCGGTCGCTCTCGTCGGCGTCGGACTCGCGCTGACGGTCGCCCTCGGCGCCTCGCTCGACGTCACGCTCGGGTTCACACTCGGCGCGGGCGCACTTGCCTTCGTCTGGTCGCTGACGGGCCGGCAGACGGAAGGCGTGCGCCTGCCGGGAGCCGCACGCTTCATGCGGGGAGCCCTCGTCCTGGCGGGGATCGGGCTCGGTGTCGGCATCTGGTTCGTGCAAGGCGCCTTCACCGGCGACGTCTTCTTCCATCTCGGCCGTATCCGGAAGCTCGACGCGCTCTCGTCGCTCTCGCTGCACAACGTGGGCGAGTTCGCGCACGGTGGACTCCATCCCGGCTACGCGTTCCCGCTCTGGCACGCGTGGCTGGCGCTCGTGGCGCGGCTCGCCGGGGTCGACCCGTCGAGCGTCGCCGCGCACGAGTCGAGCCTGCTCGCGCCGCTCGCCCTCGTCCTGGCCTTCGAGATGGGCTGGGCGATCTTTCGTTCCACCGGGCTGGGGCTCGCCGTGGTGCTCGGGCAGCTCGGGTACAAGGTGTTCGCTCCGGGTCACGCGGGCGTCTACCGCTTCCTCTGGGAACCGGCGACCGTCGCCACCCAGCTGCTCGTGCCCGCCGCGCTCGCCCTCTTCTTCTACTTCGTGAGGAAGCCGTCCTGGCCCGTCGCGGTCCTGCTCGCCGCCGCCTCGGGCTCGATTGCGCTCGTCCATCCGACGTATGCGCTCTTCCTCGCGATCCCGCTCGGAGCCTTCGTCGTCGCGCGGGTGCTGCTCATGCGCGGGAGCGACCTCCGGAACGGCGTGCTCGGGTTCGTCGTGTTCGGGGTGCCGGTGGCGCTCGCGTTCCTCTGGCTGCGGCCGGTCGTCGACCAGACGATCCCGGTCTCCCCGGGGCTGGCTCGGCTCGCGCACAACCTGCACCACTACCGGAGGGATCTCGTGGTGCACTCGCTGTCGCGCTACAACCTCGCGCCGGCGCGCATCGACCGGAACGGGGGCGTGACGGTGATCGGACTCCTCCTGGCGCCGCTCGCGTTCTTCGCGCGGCAGCGGCGGTGGAGCGCGCTCGTGCTCGGTGGCACCGTCGCCGTGCTCGGGATCGAGCTGTGGCCGCTCGTCTTCCCGCATTTCTCGGACGCCGTCTCGCTCTCGCAGTCGCGGCGGGCGTCCGGCTTCATCCCGTTTGCCGTGGCTCTTGCCGGCGGCGCCGCGATCGTGGCTCGCTTCTCCCGAACCATCGCGCTCGCGGGCGGGCTGGCCTCCGGGATCTGGCTCCAGGTCGCATACGCGGGCGACTACGGCCTGCACGCCCCGCGCACCGCTCCGGCGATCGTGGCCTGGATCGCGTTGTACGGCGGCATCGCCGCGCTCGTCATCGGCGCCGCTCTCGCGTGGCGTCGGCGCGGGCACCGGCCGCCCGCGGGCGCACGCGTGCGCGGGATCACCGCCGCGTTCGCCGTCTTCCTGTTCGTGCTGCCCCTGGCCGCGCACGGCTTCTCGCACTGGACGCCGGAAGTCAAGCACGACCGGGATGCGCTGACGCCGGGGCTGATCGACTTCCTGCAGCGTGACGTCCCGGCCCGCTCCGTCGTGTTCGCGGATCTCGCGACGAGCTATCGCGCGATCGCCTCGGCGCCCCTCTACGCGGTCGCCGTGCCCCCGGCCCACGCCGCGAACACGCACCCGAACGAGCTGATGAAGCGCAGGCGGGCCGTGAACCGGTTCTTCACGCACCCCTCGCTGGAGGAGCCGCTGGCCTGGAAAGCGCAGTGGCTCATCCTCACGCGCTCGGGGCCGGTGCACGCGATCGAGCGCGCCGGCCTGCGACCGGTGTATGAAGACGCGAAGTTCGTCGCCTTCCGGGTTCCGGCCGGCTGAGAGTCGACAGCGTGCGTCCACTCGTCTTCAGGAAGGCGCCGGCCGACTACGACGAGTCGTTCATGGACACGATGGCCAGCCAGTACCTCGAGCGGACGCCGTGGACCGAGCTGCGCCTCGCCGCGCTGCGGGAGCTCGTCGAGCCCGCGGCCGGCGACCGGATAATCGATCTGGGCTGCGCGGCCGGTGCCCTGACGCATTACTTCTCGGGGTTCGGCGCGACGGTCGTCGGCGTCGACGCCGAGGAGCGGGCCATCGCGAGGGCGCGATCGCTCTTCCCGGACCTCGAGTTCAGGCAGGCGAGCGTCGCCGAGTTGCCCTTTGCCGCGGGCTCGTTCGACAAGGCGGTCGCGGGAGATCTCGTCGAGCATCTCGACGACGCGACCTTTCGGGCGATGCTCGGAGAGTTGCAGCGCGTTCTCGTCCCGGGCGGAAGTCTCTCGATCTACACACCCAACCCGCTGCACCTGATCGAGCGGTTGAAGGCTCACGACCTGATCCTCGCCCAGAACCCCACGCACATCGGTCTCCGCACCTCGGCGCAGCTCGCCACCGTCCTCCAGGCCTGCGATTTCGCCGTCGACCGCGAGCAGTGGAAGCCCGGCTTCTTCCCTGTCCTCGGCCGGCTCGACCGGGCTCTGGGCAGGTACTTCCAGTCGTTCCGGTACCGCCTATGCATCCGCGCGCGGACGGCGAGTACCGTGCCGGCGGTGAGGGAGGATTGAAGGTCCTGCTCGTGACGCGCCACTTCCCGCCCAGTGCCGGGGGCGGGGTGCAGCGGCCGCTCAAGTTCGCGACCCACCTGCCGGCGCTCGGCTTCGAGACCCACGTGCTCGCCCCGGAGGTCGGCGGCTCGACACCGGAAGAAGCGGCGCTCGAGCTCCCGACGCAGGCGTGGATCCATCGCGTCCGCTACGTCGGGCCTCAGGCCCGCCGGCCCTCGGAGCGGTTGCTCGCCAAGCAGGGCGTCGCGCGCCTCGGCACGCAGGCGGCGCTGCTCGGACGCAAGCTCCTGCTTCCGGACGAGAACGTCCCCTGGAGCACGTTCGCGCTGCCGGTCGCGATCCGGATCGTCCGGCGCGAGGGAATCGACGTCGTGCTCACCACCTCGCCGCCGCCGTCGCTCCATCTCCTCGGCGCGGCGGTGAAGCGGACGACGGGCGCGGCGTGGGTCGCCGACCTGCGTGACCCGCTCACCTCGCATCCGCACCGGCGCGGCTACGAGTCGCAGCTCGCAAGAGTGAAGGAGAAGGCCGTCGGCGGCGTGGGCCGGCTCGTCGCGTCGCAGGCGGACGCGATCGTCGCCGCGTCCGGGGCGATCGCCGAGGAGGCCTGCGCGCTCGAACCAAGGGGCAAGGTCGTCACGATCGCCAACGGCTGCGACTTCGACGACTTCGCGAAGCTCGAGCACCACCCGAGCGACCGGATGCGGATCACGCACGCGGGCCATTTCCACGGCAAGCGGGATCCGAGGCCGTTCCTCCGGGCGCTCGCAGACTCTGGCCTCGACGACGTCCTCGTGCGCTTCGCCGGCGACTTCCGCGGGGCGGACCGCGAGTACGCGGAATCGCTCGGGCTCGGCGACCGCGTCGAGCTGCTGGGGGAGGTCTCCCGCCGGCGCTCGCTCGAGCTGCAGCGCGACTCCGAGGCGCTGCTCCTTCTGATCCCCGAATCCGGCGGGCGAGGCCGCGGAGTCCTGACCGGGAAGATCTTCGAGTACCTGGCCGCCGAGCGGCCGATCCTCGCCGCCGTCCCGCCCGACGGCGCCGCCGCGCAACTCGTGCGCGACACGGGCGCGGGTGTCGTCGTCCCGTCCGAGGACGTGGACGCGCTGCGCGAGGCGCTGCTCGACCTCCACCGGCGCTGGAAGGCGGGGAGCCTCGACGGCACGCCGCTCTCGGACGAGTGGCGCAGGCGTCTCTCGCGCAGCGAGCGGGTCGAGGAGCTCGCCGACGTGCTCAGGAGCGTCGCGTGACCGCGGCGGCCCTCACCGCCGGCCGGGTCGCGGTCCTGCCGCGCACCCAGGAGCGGATCGTGAGAGGCCTCTTCTTCGCCTCCCTCTTCGTCGCCACCTTCGAGAAGGTGCACTGGAACGTCGCCGGCCAGATCGGGCTCAACGACATCACGACGATCCTGTTCCTGATCGCCTACGTCGCGACCGAGCGCCGGCCGCTGCCCCGCACGAGCGCGATCGTGCTCGCCTTCTTCGCGGCGTTCGCGCTCGTCTACCTCGCCGGTTACTGGAACATCGAGACGAAGCAGGGGCTCGACCAGTTCGTGAAGGGGATGGTGAAGTTCGTCATCCACTTCGCGTTCATGGTCGCGGCCATCGGCTATCTCGCCCAGCGCGGCGAGCAGTTCTTCTGGCGCGCGCTCGGCTGGTTCACGCTGGGCTTCGCGGGCAACGCCGTGTACGGGATCCTCCAGCTCGGCTCGCAGCTCGCGGGCCACAGCCTCGACAACCTCTTCCTCAACCCGCTCACGGGCGGCGCGGCCAAGATCAACATCTACGGCGCGATCAACGGGCAGAACATCTACCGCGTCAACGCGCTCACCGGGGATCCCAACCACCTCGGAGTGATGCTGGTCGTCCCGCTCCTCGCGCTGACTCCCGTCTATCTGAGGCTGCCGCGCCGTCATCACCTGAAGGTGCGCCTGGGCGTCCTGCTCGCCTTCCTGCTCCTCGTCGAGCTGTCGACGTTCTCGCGCAGCGGAGGGCTGGGCCTCATCGTCGGCGCCCTCGTGCTCGTCGTCCCCTACCGGCGGCTCGCCCGGTCGCGAGCGCTGCTGTACCCGCTGGGAGCGCTGGCCGTCGTGCTCGCAGGCGTCGTCTATTCGCGGCGGCACTTCTTCGAGGTCTTCCTGCGGCAGCGGGTGTCCACGCAGGGCAGCTCGGCGAACGCCCACTTCGCCGTCTACTCCTTCATAGGCCAGATCATCCACATGCACCCGCTGCTCGGGCTCGGCCTCAACAACTTCGCCGTGTACTACGAGTTCGTGACGGGACAGGCGAACTACGGCGCCCACTCGTACTGGGTCGCCATCATCGTCGAGTCCGGCCTGGTCGGGCTCGTCCTCTGGATCGTCTTCCTCCGCTACGTGTTCGTACGGCTGCTCGCCGCGCGGCGGCTGGGACGGCTGCTCGACCGGCTCGGCGATCCGGAGGGTCCGCACGTGCGGCCGCTCGCGTACGGCCTGACGGCGGCGCTGATCGGGACGATGGCCGCCAACTTCTTCTACCTCACGATGCAGTTCTATTACTTCTACGCCCTGATCGCCTTCGCGCTCGCGCTGCCCGTCGTGTTCGCCGGTCGCGCGCGCGGTCAGCCCTCCGCCTAGTTGCGCGTAGTCGTCCTCACGACCTCGTGGCCGCGGACGCAGAGCGAGTTCGCGGGCCGCTTCATCGCCGACGCCGTCGAGCGCCTGCGCGGGCGCGGGGTGGAGGTGGAGGTGCTCGCGCCGGGATCCGGCTACCGCGACTACGGGCTCGCCTACGGCGGCGGGTTGGCGGCGAACCTGCGCCGCCGGCCGTGGCCGGCGCCGCTGCTGCTCCTCTCGATGTGGCGGGCCGTGCGCCGGGCGGCGCGTTCCGCAGATCTCGTCCACGCGCACTGGCTGCTCACCGCGGGGGTCGCGCGGTTCGCCGGGAGGCCGTTCGTCGTCACGCTGCACGGCTCCGGCTCCGCGGGCCGCTTCTCGGACGTCGAGCTCGCCCGGCGCCACCCTCGTCTGGTGCGCGCGCTCCTGCGACCTGCCGCGGCCGTGATCTGCGTCTCCGAGACGATCGCGGAGGCGGTACGCGCGGCCGGCGTCGAGACCGTCGTGATCGCCAACGGCGTGCGCGTCCCGGACGAGGTGCGACCGCCCGCCGAGCCGCCCGAGGTGCTCTACGTGGGCCGGCTCTCGCCGGAGAAGAACGTCGACACGCTCGTGGAGGCGGTCGGCGACCTGAACCTCGTCGTCGCGGGCGACGGCCCGCTGCGCGCGCGCGTCCCGAACGCGCTCGGCGCGGTGCCGCACGCGGAGGTCGAGCGGCTGCTCGAACGCGCGTCCGTGGTCGTCGCGCCGTGCGAACGGGAGGGCTTCGGTCTCGCG
>DATFCX010000067.1:0-4968 GCA_035252585.1 Gaiellaceae bacterium | reverse complement strand
GCCGAGGTCGCCGGCCCCGGCTTCGTCAACTTCTTCCTCCGGGACGAGTGGTTCGCGGCGGCGCTCGCCGAGATGCTCGCGGACGGAGACGCATACGGCGGCGGCGTCCCCGAGCAGCGGGAGCGGGTCCAGGTGGAGATGGTCTCCGCCAACCCAACCGGGCCGATCCCGGTCTCGTCGGCGCGCAACGGCGCCTACGGCGACTCGCTCGCGCGGCTCTTCGACCTCGCGGGCCACGAGGTGGAGCGCGAGTACTACTACAACGACTCGGGCGCGCAGATCGAGCGATTCCGCGCGTCAGTCGAGGCGGTGCGGCGGGGCGAGGACCCGCCCGAGGACGGCTACCAGGGTGCGTACGTCCACGACTTAGCCGCCCTGAAAGGCGACCCGGTACCGCTGATGCTGAAGGAGATCGAGACGACGCTCGAGCGGTTCCGGATCCACTTCGACAGCTTCCGGCTGCAGAGCGAGCTCGAGCAGCGGCTTCCCGAGCTCCTGCCGAAGCTCGACACGTACGAGAAGGACGGAGCGCTCTGGGCGCGCTCGTCGGGCTACGGAGACGACGAGGACCGCGTGCTCCTCCGGTCGGACAATCGCTCGCCGACCTATCGCGCGGCGGACGTCGCGTATCTCGTCGACAAGCTCGATCGTGGCTTCGACCGCGCCATCTACGTCCTTGGCGCCGATCACCACGGCACGCGCAACTGGTACGCGGCGGTCGCCCGGATGCTCGGCTACGACCCCCAACGGGTCGAGGTCGTCCTGTACCAGCTCGTCCATCTGACGAGCGGCGGCGAGCAGACGAAGATGTCGAAGCGGCGCGGCGACGTCGTTCTCCTCGACGACTTCATGGACGAGATCGGGGTCGACGCCGCGCGCTGGTACCTCGCCAACCGCGGGCCCGACCAGACGATCGAGATCGACGTCGACCTCGCCGCCGAGCGGTCGCAGAAGAATCCCGTCTACTACGTCCAGTACGCGCACGCGCGGATCGCCGGGATCCTGCGCAACGCCGGCGACGTGACCCTCTCCGCCAAGCCCGCCGGCCCGCTTGCCGCGGAGGAGCGGGAGCTGGTGAAGCGGCTCGCCGAGCTGCCCGCGGTCGCGGCAGACGCGCTCGTGAAGCGCGGCCCGCAGGGCGTGCCGAACTACGCGATCCGCGTGGCCGACGACTTCCACCGCTTCTACCACGAGCACCGCGTGCTCGAGAGCGACCAGCAGGGATTCCGGCTCGGCCTCTGCCGTGCGACGCGGGCCGTCATCGCCCGCTGCCTCGAGCTCGTCGGGGTCGAGGCACCTGACAGGATGTAACGCCGTGAGCGCTCGGCAGGCCCCCGACCGCAACATCGCGATGGAGCTCGTGCGCGTCACCGAGGCGGGCGCGATGGCGGCCGCGCGGTGGATCGGACGCGGCGACAAGGAGGAGGCCGACCGGGCCGCGGTCGACGCGATGCGCTACGTGCTCGACAGCGTCGCGATGCGCGGCGTCGTCGTGATCGGCGAGGGGGAGAAGGACAAGGCGCCGATGCTCTACAACGGCGAGGAGGTCGGGAACGGCGAGGGCCCGGAGGTCGACGTCGCGGTCGATCCGCTCGAGGGCACGCGCCTGACGGCGCTCGGCCAGACCGGCGCGATCTCGGTGATCGCCGTCGCCGAGCGCGGAACGATGCTCTTCCCCGGAGCCGCCGTCTACATGGAGAAGATCGCCGTCGGACCGGGCGCGATCGATGCGATCGACATCGAGCAGAGCGCGACCGAGAACGTGCGAACGGTCGCAGCAGCGCTCGGGAAGTCCCCTCGCGAGGTGGACGTCGTCGTGCTCGAACGGGAGCGGCACGAGCAGCTGGTCGCCGAGCTGCGCGAGGCCGGCGCGCGGGTGCGTCTGATCCGGGACGGGGACGTCGCGCCAGCGATCGCCGCCGGGCAGCGGGGGACGAACGTCGACATGCTCTACGGCATCGGCGGCACGCCGGAAGGAGTCATCTCGGCTGCTGCGCTGAAGTGCGTCGGCGGCGGCATCCAGGGACGGCTCTGGCCGCGAGACGACAGGGAACGGCAGCAACTCCTGGAGGCGGGTCTCGATCCCGCGCGTGTTCTCCATACCGACGATCTCGTCTCCGGCGAAGACGTCTTCGTCGCGGCCACCGGCGTGACGAACGGAGCGCTACTGCGCGGAGTGGCCTACTCGCCCGGCGGCGCGGAGACGGACTCGATCGTGATGCGCTCGCGGTCGGGCACCGTGCGCCGCGTCGTCGCGCAGCAGTCGCTGGCGAAGCTGTCGGCGCTGACCGGCTTCGAGTACACGTAGTCACAAAAGGGGGTCCGATGGACGAGGCGAAGCTCCACGAGACGCCGTACGGCCGGAACCCGGCCGACGAGGGCTGGTTCGTGCTCAACCTCGAGGATGCGCTCGCGGTGCGAAACGAGGAGAAGGGCGGCGCGACGTATCCACTCGAGCCGGAAGGAGGGCCGTTCACGGGGTTCGGCGTGAACGTCCAGGTGCTCTGGCCGGGCGAGCCGAACGGGCTGTACCACTCCGAGAACGTGCGTGAGGCGTTTCTCGTCCTGTCGGGCGAGTGCACGCTGCTCGTCGAGGAGCAGGAGCGTCCGCTGCGCCGGTGGGACTTCGTCCACTGCCCGCCCGGGACGAACCACATCTTCGTCGGCGCGGGCGACGGGCCGTGCTCGATCCTCATGATCGGCGCCCGCTCGGAGGACGCGACGCTCCACTATCCCGTGAGCGAGCTGGCTGCGAAGCATGCCGCCTCCACCGCGAAGGAGACAGCAAATCCGGATGAGGCGTACGCGGACTGGCCGGGAGACTTCGTCCCGGTGCGCCTGCCCTGGCCGGTCGAGTAGCGACTAGGCGGGAACCGCTTCCTTCTCCATCGCGGGCGCGTAGGTGCCGGTGCGCGCGGCCGCGTTCATCTTTGCGCGGTGGTAGTAGGCGCGCTGGCCGGCCTCGACGTTCTCCGCCTTGCCGCCCCACGCCTTCAGCGCCGGCGCCTGTAGCGCGCGGCCGTAGGAGAAGGACAGCTGCCACGGGTGCGGCCCGCGTGCGTTCATCGCGTTGAGGTGCGCGGTCGCGTCCTCGTCCGACTGGCCCCCCGAGAGGAAGACGATGCCCGGCACCGCCGCCGGCACGTGCTTGGCCAGCGTGTGCAGTGTCGCCTCGGCGACCTCGTCGACGCCGGCGCGGTCCGACGCCTCGTAGCCGGAGAGGACCATGTTCGGCTTGAGCAGCGTCCCCGCGACGTCGACGCGCTGGTCGAACAGCTCCGTGTAGACGGCGGCGAGGACGCGCGAGGTGACGAAGCCGCTCCGCTCGATCGAGTGCGTCCCGTCCTGCAGCACCTCGGGCTCGACGATCGGGACGATCCCGGCCTCCTGGCAAAGGGCGGCGTAGCGGGCGAGGGCGTGCGCGTTCGTCCAGATGCAGTACTCGCTGGGCAGCGTGTCCGAGATCGAGTACGTCGCGCGCCACTTCGCGAAGCGGGCGCCGAGCCCGCGGTACTCCTCGAGCCGCTGCCGCAGGCCGTCGAGACCCTCGGTGACGGTCTCGCCGTCGGCGAGCGCGAGCGGCTTCGCGCCCTGGTCGACCTTGATCCCCGGGATGACGCCCTTCGACGCGAGCAGCTCGGGGAACGGCGTCCCGTCGTCCGCCTTCTGGCGGATCGTCTCGTCGAAGAGGATGACGCCGCTGATGAACTCCTCGGCGCCCGGCGTCGTGAAGAGCAGGTTGCGGTAGCCGCGCCGGTTCTCCTCGGTCGACTCGACGCCGATCGTGTCTAAGCGCTTCTTGATCGTGCCCGTGCTCTCGTCCGCGGCGAGGATGCCCTTCCCCTCGGCGACGAGTGCGCGCGCGGTCTCGTGCAGCTCGGTGCTCGGCATTGGGATCTCCTGTCTCGCTGTCTCGCTCTCTGGAGTTCCATTATGGCCGGGCTACAATCGCCGGAACCGGCGGACGTAGCTCAGTTGGTAGAGCATTGGCTTCCCAAGCCAAGGGTCGCGGGTTCGAGCCCCGTCGTCCGCTTTCCCCAGACCTGTCGGGCACAATTCCGCGCGCATGCGCAGATGGACCTTGCAGGGGCTACGACGGTCCACCCCGGCGTGGGTCCGGCGCAAAGCAAGCGAGTGGCGCCTGATCTGGTGGAAGCAGTACGTGACGCTCGCGCTCGAGGACGGGCTCGACCGCCTCCGCGGACGGACTGATCCGGAGCTGCCCCCAAAGCGGTTGAGCGGCTTTGTCGGCGGCGGCGACTTCCGTGCGGGAGGCGAGCTGCAAGCCCGGTTCGTGGCCGACCTCGTCGGCGTCGAGCCGGGTGACCGCGTGCTGGAGGTTGGCTCCGGGATCGGCCGTCTGGCCCTGCCGTTGACGAACATGATCTCGGAGCAGGGAAGCTATGACGGGCTCGAGATCGTTCCGCACGGCGTGCGATGGTGCCGCCGGCACATCACTCCAGGACATCCCAATTTCCGCTTTCACCACGCCGACGTCGCCAATCGCACATACAACCGAAATGGCCGGATTCCGGCTGAGCGCTACGTCTTTCCGTTTGCTCCGGCTTCCTTCGATCTCGTCATTCTGCTGTCGGTCTTCACCCACATGATGCCGGCCGCCATGGCTCACTATCTCGAGGAGATCGGGCGGGTTCTGGCTCCCGAGGGCAGGCTCCTCGCCACGTTCTTCCTCTTGAACGACGAGTCTTCGCGGCTTCTGGATGCGGGCCGTGGCTTGCCGTTGCCGCACACCGTCGGCGAGGCGAGGGTCGCGAACCCCGTCAATCCGGAGGGTGCCGTGGCCTTGCCCGAGACTCTCGTGCGCGACCTGCTCGACCGCACCGGCCTCCTGCCGGTCACGATCCACTACGGATCGTGGTGCGGCCGAGACCGCCACGTGGGCTACCAGGATGCCGTCATCGCCACCAAGCCATAGCCGCGCGGGCCGGCGCAGGCGTCGAGCGGCCC
>DATFCX010000066.1:0-20138 GCA_035252585.1 Gaiellaceae bacterium | reverse complement strand
CCCGGCGGGCCTGCCCGCGGCGGGGGAGCACGAGACGGCTCTGCTGGCGGCGCTGGCCGGGCAGCTCGCGGTCGCGGTCCAGAACGCACAGCTGCACGAGCAGGCGACACGGCTCGGGGAGGAGCGGGAGGCCGCGCTCGCCGCCGAGCGGGCGGCCGGGGGCCGGATCCGCGCGCTCTACGAGGTGTCGCGCTCCTTCGCGCAGAGCCTCCGCCTCGACGAGACGCTCGACGCTCTCGCGCGCACCGTCGTCGAGGTGCTCGATCTCGACGCTGCCGTCGTCCGGATGCCGGACGAGCGGCGCGAACAGCTGATGCCGCGCGCCATCCACATCCGGGAGGCGCCGTTTGCGGAGGCCGTGCGCACGATCCTGGTCCAGGCGGTTCCGTTCGGCCAGAGGAACGTGCAGCGCCTCTACCGTGACCGGCGCGCCTTCCGCCTCGCTGTCTCCCGGGAGCCCGGCGAGCAATTCCTGCCCGCACTCGTGCCGTTCCTCGAGAAGGGCTGGACGGCGGCCGTCGTCCCGGTCGCGCTGCCGACCGAGGTGGTCGCCTCGCTCAGCATCTTCTCCTTCCGGCCGGGCAGCCCCATCTCGCAGGAGACGGTCGAGGCGGCGACGGCGCTCGCCGGCCAGGCGGCACTCGCGATCGACAACGCCCGCCTCTATCAGCAGCAGAAGCAGTTCGCCGACACGATGCAGCGCTCGCTGCTGCCGCGTTCGCGGCCGGTGATCGGGGGGCTCGAGGTGGGTGAGGTGTACGAGCCTTCGGCCCGCGTGGACGTCGGCGGCGACCTCTACGACTTCCTCGCGCTCGACGACGGCCGCCTCGCCGTCGTGCTCGGGGACGTGACGGGCCACGGCGTCGACGCGACGGCGGACATGGCGATGGCGAAGTTCGTCTTTCGCTCGCTCGCACGGGAGCACCCGGAGCCTGCCGACTTCCTCGCTTCGGCGAACGAGGTGATCTGCAGCGAGATCGGCCCCGGCAAGTTCATCAGCATGAGCTACGTCGCCGTCGACGGCGTCGGAGGGCGGGTTGCGGGCGCGAGCGCGGGCCACCCTGCGGCGCGCATCGTCCTGCCGGACGGATCGACGCGGCAGCTGGAGGCGCACGGTCTCGTGCTCGGGATCGACGGCGGGCAGGAGTACGCGGAGTCGCACGAGGAGCTGCCGCCCGGTGCCTCGCTCGTGCTCTACACGGACGGTGTGGTCGAGGCTCGCCGTGACGGCGAGCTGTACGGAGACGAGCGGCTCGACGCACTGCTCGCGGAGCGGCGCGAGCTGCCGCCGCGCGCACTGGCCGGCGCGGTCGCCGAGGACGCGCGGGAGTTCGCGGGCGGCGACCTCTCCGACGACCTCGCCGTGGTCGTGATCCGGAAGACCTGACGAAGATCTGAGATCTCCGAGCCTGTTCCCGGGGCGAAGGTATAGAGGACGAAAGCTAGAATCCATGCGATCCGTGGCCAAGCGCGCCGGCTTCATCGTCGTTCTCCTCGTCTGCGCCCTCGGCGTGGGAGCGAGCCACGCACGCGCCGACGGCACGCCGCCGCCGGCGGTGATCGCCGACGGCGTCCAGATCGGTTCTGTGGACGTCGGCGGGATGACCGCCGAGCAGGCGACGGCAGCGGTTCAGCAGGCGTACTTCGCTCGTGTCGTCCTCCACGTCGGCCACCGGGGAGTCTCGGTCTCGCCGCACCACTTCCACACGTTCGTCCCGGTCGGCCCCGCGGTGCAGACGGCGCTCACGGCTGCGGCGGGCACGGCCGTCCGGATCACCCCGACACTCGACACGCGTCTCGTCGCCAAGTGGGTGAAGACGCTCGCCGGCAAGACGTATCGCGCTCCGGTCGCGGGAAGGGTGATTCTCCGGCACAGCCGTCCGTTCTTCACGCACGTGCATCCGGGCCGCGCGCTGAGGCCGTTTCCGACGCGCATGCTGATCCGCGACGCGATCGTCGCCGGCACACGGACGGTGATCGTCGCGCCGCTGAAGAAGCTCACGGCCGCCGCGGCGAAAGCCGCGCCCGTGATCGTCATCCACCGCGGCTCGAACCGCCTCTATCTCTACAAGGGTGTGCGGCTCGTGCGCGTCTTCCCGGTGGCGACGGGGCAGGCCGCCTGGCCGACGCCGCTTGGTCACTTCCAGATCGTCGTCAAGCAGAAGAACCCGTGGTGGTTCCCGCCCACGCAGGACTCGTGGGCGGCAGGCGCCAAGCCCGTCCCACCTGGACCCGGCAACCCGCTCGGCACGCGCTGGATGGGTCTGAGCGCGCCGGGCGTCGGCATCCACGGCACCGACGAGCCGTGGTCGATAGGCCATTCGGAGTCGCACGGCTGCATCCGCATGCAGGTGCCCTCGGCCGAGTGGCTGTTCAACCGCGTGCGGATCGGGACGCCGGTGTTCATCATCCCGTCCTAGCCCAGGTCGTGGGGGGCAGTCTCAAGCTCGGAGCGCAGGCGCTGGCCGTCGCGGGGGTCGGGGTCCTCGCGGCCCTGCTCGTGTGGAAGCTGACACACCAGACGCCGCCGCCGAAGGTCGGTGCGCCGGCGCCGGCGTTCTCGCTCCCGCGCCTCGAGGGCGGCGGCAACGTGTCCCTTGCATCGCTTCGGGGGAAGACGGTCGTGCTCAACTTCTTCGCCTCGTGGTGCGAGCCGTGCAAGCAGGAGGCGCCCGACCTGGAGACCTTCTGGCGACAGTACCGAGGGGACGGCCTCGTCGTTCTCGGAGTCGACAGCGGCGACGCGAGAGGCGACGCGCGCAAGTTCCTCGGCGCTCACGGGATCACCTATCCGATCGTGTTCGATCCGGGCGAGAAGCTCGCGCAGGGGTCGTACTCCCTGCCGGGGCTCCCGGTTACGTACGTGATCAACCCGGCGGGGCGGATCGTCGGCACGCGAGTCGTCGGGTCGGTCAGCGACAAGGACCACACCAAGCAATTCGTCCGCGAGCTGAAGGCGGCGCTGAAGGCGTGACGGGCAGGCTGAAGACGACGACACAGCTCGTCGTGCTCGCGTGCGTGGCGGGCCTGCTCGCGCTCCTCATCTGGTCGGTCATCCATCAGCAGCACGCTCCCCACGTCGGCGCGAAGGCTCCCGCGTTCACGCTCCGCAACCTGGACGGGGCCGGCAAGGTCTCGCTCGCGTCGTACCGCGGGAAGCCCGTCGTGCTGAACTTCTGGGCGTCGTGGTGCGAACCGTGCAAGGCCGAGGCCACCGTGCTCGAGCGTGACTGGACGAGCTACCGCAACCGCGGGGTCGTCTTCCTCGGCGTCGACTACCACGATCTCGCCTCAGACGCGCGGCGCTTCGTGCGGGCGCATGCGCTGACGTTCACGATGCTCCAGGACGGCTCCGGGAAGGTGACCGGCAACTACGGGATCAGCCAGGTGCCGGAGACGTACGTGCTCGACCGGCAGGGGCGGGTCGTCGCGCACCTCGCCGGCCCGATCACTGCTCCGGCTTTCGCAGGCGAGTTCCGGTCCGCTCTTGCGAAGGCGGTCGCTTGATGCTCCGCTTCGCGGCGGTGCTTCTGGTCGCGCTCGTCTTCGCGGCGCCTGCGGCGGCGGCCTGCGCGCATCCCCGCACGTCGCTCGCGTTCCTCGAGGGGCAGGTGATGTGCCCGACGTGCCACACGACACTCGACCAGTCCGACTCTGCCGCGGCGCAGCGGATCGAGCTGTTCATCTCGCGGAAGATCGACGCCTGCTGGACGACGCAGCAGATCGAGTCGGCGCTCGTCGCCAACTACGGGCCGGCCATCCTCGCGGCTCCGTCCCACAAGGGATTCGACCTCCTCGCGTGGTGGCTGCCGATCGCCGGCGTGCTCGGCGGCGGGCTCGTGCTCGCGTTCGGGGTCTGGCGCTGGAGCCGGCGCCGGGAGTCGGACGAGCCCGACGAACCGCCACCGGGCTCCGGCCTCGACGAGGAGACCGAGCGTCGTCTCGACGACCTCCTGGCACGCTTCGACTGATGGGCGGCCGGCTCGGCATCTCGTTCGCAGCCGGGTTCGTGTCGGTCGTCCTCCCGTGCGTCCTGCCGCTCGTGCCCGGCTATCTCGCCGCGCTCTCGAGCGTCGAGGCAGGCCAGCTGGGCCAGCGCGGGACGACCCGCCGCGTCGTCCTCTCGAGCCTGCCGTTCATCCTCGGGTTCACGGTGGTCTTCGTCGTCCTCGGCGCGGGCGCTGCGGCGATCGGCAGCGTTCTCTCGGCGCCGGCCCGCGCGCAGGTCGCCGGGTTCATCCTCGTCGTGCTCGGCCTCGCGTTCGTCGGCCTGCTGCCCGTGCCGGAACGCGTGCTCGCGCCCGGACTCCTCACCGGAGCCGGGAAACGCGGATCGGGCGCGCTCCTCGGCGGTGCGTTCGCCGTCTGCGCCGCACCGTGCATCGGCAGCGTCCTCGGCGCCGTGCTCGTCCTCGCGAGCACGAGCGGGACCGTGCTGAAGGGAACCGTCCTCCTCGCGGCATATGCACTCGGGCTGGGGGCAGCATTCGTCGTCGCGGGTCTCGCGTACGCGCGCGCGATGGGCGCGTTCCGCTGGCTGCGCGACCGCTACAACCTGATCCAGATCGCGAGCGGCCTCATGCTCGTCGCGCTGGGTCTCCTCCTCTTCTTCCACCGTGAATGGTGGCTCCAGGTCGCGGTCAACCGCGCCCTCATCGACCTCGGCCTGACGAAGCCGTAGCCGCGCATGCGGACCTGTCTTTCCTCGTAACAGACTGTTACTAGGAGGGTTTGGCGAAATAAGGGCGCTTCGGCGCGGAACAATCCTCCCACTCGGTCCGATGAGCGGATCGCTGGCATGGAGGAGAACATATGGACACCGGACGGCTTCTCAGGTTGCGCGCGATGGTGAATGAGGCGGCTCAGGTGGAAGCAACCCATCAGTCAGCGCGAGCGCTTGTCCACGCATATCGGGGTCTTCAGACCGAAATGCTGCACGTCTTGGACGATGCGGGGCTATCCGACCTGAGGGAAGAGTTTGAACGTCTGTTTCCTCCCATGGAAGACCCACGGGAGGTACACATGTCGATCCCTGACTCAGTGGCACGGGCGGCAGCCGTTGCTGCCGAGGCGCAGATGGGCCTCCGTCGTTTGCAGGGCTGGATTCAGGGGCTGATCGATGAGCAAACGCTTGAACTTCGCCTTCGCTTGGAGGCCGAGGAGAAGGCCAAACTTGAAGGCAAGCCTGCTACCGGTTTCGGAGCGTCGCAGGGCTGATGGATTCAGGCCGCTACAGCGATGGCTTCCTGTGCGCGGTTGAGCGCCAGCGCAAGCCGTGCCAGGATCGTGAGGTCTGCATGCAATTGAACGCGGGCGAGGCCGCGAACGCGGAGCGGAGCGAGCGCGTAGTCGTGCTTCAACCGTCCGAACTCCCGCTCGACGGCGCCACGGTTGCGGTAGAGGCTCTTCCACTCTTCCGACCCGTGCGGGATTGGCGTAAGTGGAGTCGCATGGCGAGTCTTCTTGCGAGCGACGATGGGGACGCAATCGCGCTCGCGGACTTCCTCGTAGACGCGGTTGTAGTCGTAGCCCTTGTCCATCGCGCAGGTCTCTGGCCTGTAACCGCGCGCCCTAACGGCGTCGAGCAGGGGCGCAACGTAGAGGGATTCGTGGCGGCGGGCGGTCTCGACGCGCCACGCGAGCGGGAGGCCGGTGCGCGTGCAGACCGCCATGTGCAGCTTGAACCCATAGAAGCCGCCTCCTTTGCGTGTCGAGACGGCGGAGCGGTGTCCCCACGAGGCGTCGGGGTCGGAGAACAGCTTGCGTTCCGGGCCGTACCGCGAGATGAACTTGTGGCCGTTGGCGAACGCAGGCATATCGGAGCCGTCGATAGCGATTTCCGCTCCGAGATCGGGCATCCGTTCCTGCAAGCTGGCCGCGATCTCGTCAAGACAATCCGCGAGCAGCGTGGAGTGCTCGCGCAGCTTGACTGTGAAGCGATAGATCGCCCACACACTCGGACATCCCCCAATCGATCTTTGCAGGCCGGGATGGTCAGCGATGAGAGCGGCCACCCTCGTCCATGTGGGCAGCCCGTACAGGCTTTTGATGAGGCAAGCGCCAACGAGGGCGCGAGCGCCGTAGCCCTTACGACCGCGCGGGCTTCCGACGGTGCCGATCCGAGAGATGAGTCCTGCTACTTCCTTCGAGTCGAGCAGTTCGGAAATCTCCGAGACCGCCGCTCGCCGCGCTACCTTGCCAGTTGCCACGGGAGCCACTACTCCTTTGGCCACGCCCCCGGAAGTGACAGCTTCGCGGGGGCTATTTTTGCGGGATTTGCAGGACTTATTCTCGCAGCAGCATCGGACGGACAACCTCTCGGTGGGGGCCGTGCGAGCAGGATCGACGGCCACTTTTCGCGGCACGCGTGGGTCTCTCGCCCCGGGCCGCGCGCCAGCGATCCTGCTCGCACGATCAGCACCGAGGGTCTACTCTGTATCCGTCCCATCCGAGGGTTCGGATGGGGGCGACCCGAATCGAACGGGCACGGGCTACAAGGCCCACCGCATTCCAGGTGCGGCGCGTCTACCGATTCCGCCACGCCCCCATCCCAACTCTCAGGATGGGAAACTCTCTCGATTAGTCCCCTGCCGTCTCTCGCGGCGGGCTACGGAATGTCTAGCAGGCTCATGCGTCGGTCCCGCCTTGTGGGAACGCCTGTTTGTGACTCGTCCGAACTGATTTGCGGGACAAATATTCGGGAGTCGACAGTACCGACTGATTTTCCAGGGGAAAATACTCAGGACAGGCGAGAGACTCTTAGAAGACTCTTAGGTTCGACCGTCCATGAGGTTGAATTCGATCGTCTCGAACGGAAGCTATTTCGCCAAACCCTCCTAGGTGCTCGGGCACGCCGCACGCTCGTGCGGAGGACGGGTCTCTCCTAGCCACTGTCCAAGCTGGTAACAGACTGTTACTAGGGGAGGCGGGGCGGATCGAGATCGAGCGAGCCCTCGGCGACGCGCGCTCGGGCCGCATCGACCTGCGTGAGCACCGCATCGACATCGACTCCGCGATGCACCGGCGCGAACGGCCCGAGCCGCCGCGCCGCCTTCTCCAGCTGGCTGCCCGTCGCCACGGGACGACCGCGGCCCGCCTGATACCAGGCGACCGCGACGTGAACGAGCCCCTGAAAGAAGTCCCGCTCCTCGGCGGCCGCCGCGCGCCACGCTTCCTCGAGCTCCTCGTGCGCCTCGAAGTACCGCCGCGCGCGAATCGCTTCGAGCCCGCGCTTGAATGCCGCCTCCTCCACGTTCTAACCTTCCGCCGTGGCCACGATCCTGCTGTGTGGGGTCGAACTCTTCATGCGGGGGAAGCTCGAGGCGCTCCTGTCCGGCCATCGTCTCATCACGGTCGACCATACGGAGGACCCGGAGCTCGTCCTCGCGGACGTCTCGCGCGTCGATCCGGAGGAGGTCGCGGACACGTATCCCGACATCCCGATCGTCGGCTTCACGAACCACACCGACACCTCCGGTCTCCGGGCCGCGCACGCCGCCGGCTTCGACCAGGTGCTCGCAAAGTCGGCGCTCGGCGACCAGCTCGGAGCCGTCGTCGAGGAGCTTGCAGGATCTCCTGAAGGCTGACGGTTCGGGGCGCATCCGGCCACGGCCGCTATCTACAGTAGGACGCTGTGACGTACATCATCGCCGAGCCCTGCATCGACATCAAAGACCGCTCCTGCGTGGACGTCTGCCCGGTCGATTGCATCCACGAGTTCGACCGGATCCTCGTCATCGACCCCGAGGAATGCATCGACTGCGGAGCCTGCGAGCCCGAGTGCCCCGTGGAGGCGATCTTCCCGGAGGACGCGCTGCCGGACAAGTGGAACGCGTTCGTCGAGATCAACTACGCGTACGGCAAGGGTGCGGACGTCATCAACGAGCTCACGCAGAAATACGCGGACGAGCACAACGTCCAGAACGAGCCGATCGCTTAATCGCGGCCGCTCGGGGGAACAGTCCCGTCGTGAACCCGAAGACTCTCGATCACGTCGCCTACTGGCTCGCCGACCGCGACGCGGTTGCCGACTTCGTCGTCCGTCACCTCGGGATGCACGTGATCGACCGGACCGACGCGTTCACGCTCGTCGGTGCCGACGCGCGGCGCGGCAAGCTGACCCTCTTCGCGGCGGACGGACCCCGGCAGCGCGGCGCGCTCGAGCACGTCGCCCTGCGCGTGCGCGACCTCTCGCGGGCCCTCGCGGAGCTGCCGGACGGCCTCGAGGTCGAGCGGCGGCGCGACGGCGAGGCGTACTTCGAGCTGGGCGAGGGTGTCGCGCTCGGCCTCGTGGAGGCCGACACGGATCTCGACTACGACCTCGACCACGTCGCGCTGCGCTCGGCCGATCCGCAGGCGACGGCGTCGGAGTACGGCTCCCTCGGCTTCGGCGCCGCGGCGCCGGGAGGCTCCCGCTGTCCGCGGGTCGAGGTGGGCGGCGCCTGGATCGAATTCCAGCCCGGCGAGCCGGGAGCGCCCGAACGGCCGCTTCTCAACCATCTCGCCGTCCTGGTCGACTCGGCGGACGAGCACGAGGCGGCCGCGCGCGACCTCGGCGTGGAGATCGACGACGTCGTCGATGCTCCGAACACGCTCGCCGTCTTCGTCTGGGGGCCGGAGCGCGTGCGGATCGAGTACGTCGAGCACAAGCCGACGTTCTCGCTGACCTGAGTTGCGGGTCACGGTCGCCGGCGCGGGGATGGCGGGCCTCGTCGCGGCGGCGCGGCTCCGGCAGCTCGGACACGCCCCGCATGTGCTCGAGAAGGGGACGCGACCTGGTGGATCGATGCTCCTGTCCTCCTGCGTCGTCTGGCGGCATCTGGATTGGCAGCGCTTCCGCGCCGAGTGCCCGGGCGGCGACGAGCGGCTGCAGCGGCTGATCTGGGAGCAACTCGACGACGGCCTCCGCTGGCTCGAGTCTCTCGGGGCCGAGCCGGTCTGGCGCGACACCGAGAACCCGCTCACGACCGGCCGCCGCTACGAGCCGCGCGCGCTGGCGCGGCTCCTCGTCGAGGCGGCGGGCGACCTGGAGCTCGAAGCGCCGCTGCCGGAGGACGCCGAGCCGCCCGTCCTGCTCGCGACCGGCGGCTTTCCCGGGCGTCTTGCCCGCGAGAGGGGGCTGCTACTCCGCGCGAATTCGTGGAGCGACGGGGACGGCCTCGACTTCGGCGTCGCGCGCGGCGCTGCGACCACGGCGGGCTTGGACGAGTTCTACGGTCGCGTCATGCCGGCTCCGCCGGCGAGGATCGGGGAAGAGGACTTCGTGCCGCTCGCGCAGCTGTACGGCCGCGCGGCGCGCGTCTTCACGGACGAGTGGGAAGAGATCACGCCGCCGCAAGTCGCGTGGCACGAGAACGACCTCGCGCAGCTGATCGGCCCGCGCGCGTGGTACGTCGTCACGGAGACGAACGAGCGCATCGAGGCCGCGCGTGCGGCGGGCGGAACCGTCGTGCGGCGGGAGGAGGGACTCGCGGTCCACGTCGCAGCCGCCGTGACCCACACCATCGGCGGCCTGCAGGTGGACACGCAGGCCCGGGTCAGCGGCACCGACGGCCTCTGGGCGGCGGGAGTAGACGCGGGCGGGGTGGCGACGGGCGGGTACGCGAGCGGCCTCGCGCAGGCGCTCGTGCTCGGTCTCGCCGCTGCGGAGTCGATCGCCGCGGGCTAGCCGGCGAGATACGCGCAGACGCGGCGGTCGCCGGGCAGCGGCGACGGGGCGAGCTTGGTCACACGCAGCTGCTTCCCCTCGACCTCGACGTGCGCGCCGACCGACGGCGCCTCACCCTCCTGCTCGACGAGCTCGTAGCCGGAGGGTTTCCAGACGAAGAGAAGATGCTGCGCGCCGTCCCCGTTCACCGCGCGGAAGACTAATCGTCGGCCGTGGGCTGGCCGCGCAGTTCCAGGCTCATCGTCGTGCCGCCGACGTCGTGGTCGAGCGTGAGTGTGGCGCCGAGGGTGCGCGCCCGCTCGCCGAGAACCTCGAGCGCCCGCCGGCGGCGCTCCGTGGGTGCGTCGTCCCTGATCACGAGACGCAGCATGCCGGGCACGTCCGTGGTGGCCGTGACCTCGAAGCGAGACGGAGGCCCGCGCCTGATCGCCTCCTCGAGCGCCTCGCGCACGATCTGGTACAGGGCCGCCTGCGTCCGCTCGCCGAGTGCGTCGATCATGGCGACGTCGAGCGTGACCTCGATCCGGTGCTCGCGGCCGCGAGACTGCATGAGCGCGTCGACCGCGGCGGTGAACCCGTGGTCGCGAAGTGCCACCGGCTCGAGGTTGAAGGACAGATCGCGCAGCTCCCCGACCGTTGTCCGCGTCCTGGCGAGCGCCCGGTCGAGGATCTCGCGCGCCTGGTCCTGCTCGCCGCGGCTGATCAGGTCGAGGGAGGCGTCGAGCATGAGCGCGACTCCGGCGAGCGACTGCACCGGGCCGTCGTGGAGGAAGAGCGCGATGCGGCGCCGCTCGTCCTGCTCGGCGGCGAGAACCTGCTCGGCCAGCTCGGGGTCGGCATTTTCGATGGTCGGGCTCCCGTTGGTCGACGGCTGCTTCACTAGTCGATGATCGCCTCGCGAAGCGCGATGGCGACGGCGTGGGTGCGCGTGTCGGCTTCGAGCTTGGCGAGGATGTGCCGGACATGGCTCTTCACGGTCTCCTGGCTGATGAAGAGCTGCGTGGCGACGTCGGCGTTCGACATGCCGTCGGCGAGGAGCTGCAGGATCTCGCGCTCGCGTGTCGTGAGCATGTCGTCCTTGTCGCGCCCCGTCAGGAAGGCGGGCATCAGCGCCGGGTCGACATAGCCCTCGCCGCCGGCGACCTTCTCGATGGCGCGCAGGAGCGTCTCGTGGGGCGCCTCCTTGAGGACGTAGCCCTTCGCGCCGGAGTCGAGTCCACGGCTGAGCAGGCTCCGCTCGCTGTACGCCGTGAAGATGAGGACGGCGCTGTCGGGCGACTTGTCCATCAGCGCCTTCGTCGCCTCGAGCCCGTCCATCCCGGGCATGCGGACGTCCATGATCACGACCATCGGACGCCGCCGCTCGGCGAGCGCGACGGCCGCCTCGCCGTCCGCGGCCTCGCCGATCACCCGGATGTGCGGCGCACGGCTCAGCGACAGGCGCAGTCCCTCGCGCACGACCTCGTGGTCGTCGACGATCAGGCAGGTGATCTCGGTGGCAGCCAACGGCCGGGAGATCATAGAACGGCGCTCAGCTGTCACATAGCCGCAATTTGCAGCTGCTCGGCAACGGCGGGGGGCTCGAGCGGTGCGCGCCGGCGGTCGCGGACGCCGTGGCTGCGTGCGAGGGCGCCGACTCGCTTCCGCACGGGATCCGTGTCGCTGCGCGGCAGGTAGGCGCCTCGGCGGTAGAGCCGCTCGTACTCGGGGAGGAGCTCGGGCCAGTCCCGCTCGAGCGCTGCCAGGAAGTGCTCGCGCGTTCCCGGGCGGAGGTAGAGGAGGTTCGCCCAGATCCCGGTCGCTCCCGCCGCCCGCGCCTCGCGCACGACCTCGTCGAGCAGCTCGCGCCGGTCGCTCAGTCCGGGCAGGATCGGCGCCATCCCGACCCTCGCGTCGATCCCGGCCTCGACGAGCATCGAGAGAGCGCGGAGCCGCTGGCGCGGCGGGGACGTTCCCGGCTCGGTGCGGCGCCAGATCTCGTGGTCGAGCGTCGGGACCGAGAAGGTCACCGAGACGTCGGCGCGGCGGGCCGCCTCCGCGAGCACGTCGACGTCGCGCACCACGAGCGGCCCGCGCGTGATGATCGAGAACGGGCTCGCTGCGTCGGCGAACGCCTCGATGCAGGCGCGCGTGAGCCGGTAGCGCCCCTCGGCCGGCTGGTAGGGATCGGTCGCGGCGCCGATCGCCACCGCCTCGTGCCGCCACGACGGCCGCGCCAGCTCCCGGCGCAGCACCTCCGCGATGTTCGTCTTCACGCGGATGCTCGAGCCGTACCGGTCGTCCCACGGCCTGTCGGCACGCGCCTCGAACGCGCGCACGTAACAGAACGTGCAGCGGTGGGCGCAGCCCATGTAGGGATTGAGGGACCAGGCGAACGGCATGCCCCGGACGCGGTTCAGCGCGCTCCGGCAAGGCTCCTCGCGGTACTCGACCCGCATCCCGGGAGGATAGCGAACACACGTTCGTGCGGACGGAGCACGCCGGTCCCGTCCCTATACTCCGGCCGGAGAGTTGGACGAGAACCCTCCTAGTACCTACGCCCTCGCGGTGAGGGCGTGACACTTCTCTTCGAGCTGATCGGGGTCGCAGTCCTGATCCTGCTCAACGCGTTCTTCGTGGCCGCGGAGTACGGCCTCGTCACGGCGCGCCGCACGCGGATCATCGAGCTCCAGCACCAGGGGAACCGCCGCGCCCGCGACGTGCTCCGGATCACAGGCGATCCGGGCCGCTTCATAGCGGCGATGCAGCTCGGGGTCACGCTCACCTCGCTGGGCATCGGCGCCCTCGGCGAGGAGACGCTCTCGCGTGAGTTCAAGCACTGGATGGCGGCCATCCTCGCCATCGTCATCGCCTACGCGATCCTCAGCTTCTTCCACGTCGTCTTCGGCGAGCTCGTGCCGAAGGGAGTGGCGCTCGGGCATGCGGAGGGAACGGCGCTCTGGGTCTCGGCGCCGGTGCGTGCCTTCTTCGTCGTCTTCGGCCCTCTGATCTGGCTGCTGCGCCGGACGACGGAGCTCATTCTGCACAGCTTCGGCCTCGAGCCGCCGGGCGCCGAGCGAGAGGTGCACTCCGAGGCCGAGCTGCGGATGCTCGTCTCCCGCTCCACGCAGCAGGGACAAATCGAGGAGGACGAGCGGGAGATGATCGACAAGGTCTTCGTCTTCGGTGACAAGGACGTCGCCGACGTGATGGTGGCGAAGCCCGACGTCGCAGCGATCTCGGTCGACCAGCCGCCCGAGGAGGTGCTCGCGGTCGTCCTCGACTCGCCGTACACCCGGTATCCGGTCTACCGCGAGTCGCTCGACGACATCGCCGGCGTGCTCCACGTGCGCGACCTGTTCAGCGCGATCCACGACCGCGGGCTCGCCGAAGCCGACCTCGAAGGGCTGCTGCGTCCGGCGTACGTCGTCCCCGAGACGAAGGACCTCGCCTCGCTTCTGCAGGAGTTCCGGCGCACGAACAACCACTTCGCGGTCGTGGTCGACGAGTACGGCGCGATGGTCGGGATCGCGACGCTCGAGGACCTGCTCGAGGAGATCGTCGGCGAGATCGAGGACGAGTTCGACGTGCCGGAGGAGCCGGTCGAGCAGATCGGCGAGGACTCGTACCGCGTCGACGGCATGTTCTCGATCGACGAGTTCAACGACCGCTTCGGCACCGAGCTGCCGCAGGAGGACTTCCACACCGTGGCGGGCTTCGTCTTCGGCCAGCTCGGGCGGGCGCCGGAGCCGGGCGACGACATCTCCTACGACGGGATGCGGTTCGACGTCATCGAGGTGGAGGGAAACCGGATCGAGCGCATCGCGGTCACGTTCGAGCAGCGCCCCGAGCCGCGCCGCGATCCAGCCGATCTCGAGCTGGTCGACGAGGACGAGGTCGAATAGCTAGAGCCAGACGGTCTCCATCTCGGGCACGGGATGGATGTTCACGGAGCGAAGCACTTCCCGACCCGAGTTGACGAAGGCGTGCGGCACCTCGGCCGGCGCCACGACGATGTCACCTGCCCGCGCCTCGATCGTCTCGTCGCCGACGGTGAACGTCGCCTGTCCCTCCTGGACGATGAACGTCTCGGCGTACGGGTGCCGGTGCGGGCCGGGCCCCTCGCCCGGCCTCGTGTGGAGCAGGAAGAAGGAGACGGGCGCGTCGTGGGCGGAGCCGTCGAAGCGATACGAGTTGCCGCTGTCGGGGAGGCTCTCGGCCCGGAGGACGTTCACCCTCCAAGGATGGCACGAAGTCACGGCCGGCCACGGCCGATGGCTGGTATCGGCCGTGGCCGTTCCCGAGCGATCCGTGGGCGGCCGCCTCGATGGGCTAGCTGCCGAGTCCGGCGGCGTTGATGTAGTTCGCCACCCTCTGGGCGATGCTCTGCGCGTCCGAAGGCTGGATCGGGTTGTCGCTGGCGAAGACGACGAGCTCTTCGAGCGGGCCCGACGAGAAGACGAGCGTCGCATAGCCTGTGTTGTCTTCCGAGCCACGGTTTTCCACGGCTCCTCGAGCGCCGTCGCCGAGGCTGCTCAGATCGAGCGGGTGCTGGTACCGATCCAGGAAGGCGGCATCGAAGTCCGCCTGGAAGCTCGCCTGGTTCGCGGTCGCGAACCACTGGATCTGCTGCTCGAGGAAGTTGAACGGACCGGCCGGGATGAAGTTCGCCCAGTACTCGGAGACAGTGAACGAGGAGAGCGGCGAGCCGGCGACGTAGCTGTGCACGAAGGCGGTCGCTGGACCGGGCACGTCGCTCGTTTGAAGCGCGAGCCGTGAGAGGTCCGGACCTCCGGACGGCGGCCCCGGCTTCTGCCTGGGTGTCAGCTCGACCGGCTTCGCGTGCAGCTTGCCGGCGAGCGCCCGCTTGATGCGCACGTCCAGCTTCTTCGCCAGGATCGGCGCGAGCCTCTGTGCGGCCGCTGCGCTGCCCGCCCAGACGGTCACGTCCGCCTCGTAGCGGCCCTGCGTGAACTGCTCGTCGACCCCGTAGAGCGGTGCGATGTTCGCATCGCTGTAGCCGACCAGGAACGCGAACCGGCTGCCTCCGACCGCGGCGACCCTTTCCTTCGTGACGGACACGGAGAGCCCGTTACCGACCCAGATGTCGATCGTCGGGTCCAGCCGTTTCCAGAGCGCCAGGCCCTTCTTCGCGTCGGCGCGAGTCTTGTACTCGTCGACGCCCGTCCGCACCTCGGTGACACCGGCACCGCCGCTCGCGCCCAGGCCGTAGTCGAGCACGTAGCCGCTGATGCGGCCGAGCTTCTCGAGATACTGCGTCGAGGGAAGCGTGTGGCCGAACGAGTGGTTGGGCGTCACCGCCATGCCGGCAAAGTCGATCTTGCCGATCCCGCTTCTGCCGCCGTTCGCGAGGACACCCGAGCCGGCGCGCTCGAGTGGCAGCGACTTCGCGGCCGGGCCGATCGCCGACTTGGTCAACGGCAGAACCGACAGCTTTACGCGCACGCTGGATTTTCCCGCTGCAGCCGGCACGAAGACGACGGCGAACACAGCCGCGGCGGCGATCAGCCGCAAAGACAGAGCTTTCATGTTTCCTCCACGATCCGATGTGTGGTGGCCGCGACCGGCGGTCGCGTGCTGGAAAGACCTTCGAAAGGACGGGCTGGGCGGCGGCGGCGTTCTCGACCGGGTAGCGCGTCTGCAGCACTGTCCCGAGCCGGCGCGCGCCGTCGTCTTGCGCGGGCCCCGGGTCGCCGGCTCGATGCTCCCGGCCAGGGGAGCGTGAGGATCACCGGGTCGTACTCGGGATTGAAGTTCGGCTTCCCGGCGATCGTCTTCATGTCCCTCGTTGCTTCGTCGAGCAGGCCCTTGACCGATTGAGGTAGCCCCTCGGGGTTCTTCCCGAGTGCCTTCAGCAGCAGCATGTTCACGAACATGCGGAACTCGTTTCTCTCGTGGTCGCCGCCGGGGATGTGTGCCATGACCTCGCTCGCCCAGGCCTGCTTCTCCTTCCAGGTCATCTCGCCGGTCTCTCTCAGCGTCCGGTTCAGGACCCGATGCGCCGTGTCGCGGCTGATCTGAGCCTTGCGGGCCATGTCCGCGACCTGCATCCCCGCTGCATGACCGCGTAGGAGGAGCTCTTGCAGCCCTTCCCGCGCCGCGCGGAGCTCTGCCTCTGCCGCCTCGCGACGCTCCGCGTTGGCCTCGAGGAGAGCCGAGACCGCCCCTCGCTCCTCCGCCAGGAGTGAGTCAGTAGGACTGACACTTATACGACCACCGCTCATCTATGGCGGACATTAGACGATACGGCGGCATCGCACAAGACTTGCACGCATGCGACTACCTCGTCAGGCCTGACACCAGCGTTGGTCCTGGATCCTCGTCCAGGGTGAGGTCGGGTCAGCCGAGGTCGAGCGGCTCGATCGCGCCGTCCGCGATCGTCCAGCCCGCGAGTTCGTCGCGCGCGACCGAGTAGATGAGGTACGGACGGCCCTGCCAGAGACCGACGTTCTCCACGTCGGTGCGGGAGGGCCGGGGCGGCGCCGAGACGTGCGAGTGGACGACCGCGAGCTCGTAGCCCTCGTCCTCGAGGAACCACAGCTCGGGGTCGACCTCGAGCTCGAAGCGGTACGGCGACTCGGCGCCGTTGCGACCCTCCTCGTAGCGGTCGGCGACGCGGTCGCGCAGCACGAGCAGGCCGCAGCTCTCGTTCGGCAGCTCCCGTCGCGCGTGCTCGGCGAGAGCCTCGCGGACGGGGGGCGGCACTACCACCACAGCTTGCTCTCGTCGATCTCCTCGCCCTGCCAGAAGCCGGCGGAGAGGTACTTCCAGCCGCCGTCTGCGAGGACGCAGACCACCACGCCCTCGTCGAGCTCGTCCGCGAGCCGCCGTGCGACGTGGAGGACTGCGCCGCTCGAGACGCCCGCGAAGACGCCCTCCTGCGCGAGGAGTGCATGCACGCCCGCGACTGCGTCCTCGTTCGAGACGAGCAGCTTCCGGTCGAGCTTCGCGACGTCGAGGATCGGCGGGACGTACCCGTCGTCGAGCGAGCGCAGACCCATGACGGGGTCGCCCGGAAGCGGCTCGGCTGCCGCGACCACAACCTCGGGCAAGCTCTCCCGCAGCCGCTCGCCGGCGCCCATCAGCGTCCCGCCGGTGCCGAGGCCCGCGACGAGGACGTCGACGCGGTCGAGCGCCTCTGCGATCTCGGCGCCCGTGCCTTCGTAGTGCGCCCGCGGGTTCGCCGCGTTCGCGTACTGGAACGGCATGAAGTACCGCGGTTCCCGCTCCGCCAGCTCGAGGGCGAGGCGGACGGCGCCGTTCGAGCCCTCGGCGCCGGGCGACTCGACGATCGTCGCGCCGTACAGGCGCAGGAGGCGGCGCCGCTCCTCGGTCGCGTTCTCCGGGAGGACGCACGTCAGCGGGTAGCCCCTGAGCTTGGCGACGAGCGCGAGCGCGATGCCGGTGTTGCCCGAGGTCGGCTCGAGCAGCTCGCGGCCGGGCTCGAGCTCACCGGCCGCCTCCGCAGCCTCGATCATCGCGAGTGCGACGCGGTCCTTGATCGAGCCGGTCGGGTTCTGGCCCTCGAGCTTCGCGTACAGCCGCACCGACGGCTTCGGCGCGAGGCGCCGCAGCTCGACGAGCGGGGTGTTGCCGACGAGCTCGAGAAGGGAGCCGGCCGTCGCCGAGCTACGCATGCCCCTGCCAGACGTAGACGACACCGGCGAGCTTCCCGATCGCGTGATAGATCGGCCACAGGCGGCCGGCGGCATACGCGTTGACGGGCAGCGCTCCGAAACGCTCGACGAGTTCGGACTCGCGCCGCCGGAGGCGCGACAACCGCAGCAGCTGGTCGTTCGCGTCCCATTCGCCGTCCTCGAGCATCCGCTCGCGCCACTCGCTGTCGACGCGGATCGTCTGCTCGGTCGAGAACCCTGCGGAGGCGGCAGCGGCCTCGATCTCGGCAGCGTCGAGGTTGTGCGCCGCAACGCCTTCGGCGAGGAGGGCCGCCTCGGCGGGATCCAGCAGCTCGGTCGCGACATTGGCGTAGGCGAGCATTCGGCCACCGGGCTTGAGGACGCGCGCGCACTCCGCGAGGCCCTGCTCGAGGTCGACGTGGACGAGGACGTCACGGCACCAGATCCAGTCCACGCTCGCGTTCTCGAGCGGCATCGACTCGATCGCGGCTTCTCGGACCTCGATATCCAGGCCGGTTGCGGCTTCGCGGGCGCGTTCGACGTGTAACGCAACGGGGTCGAGAGCGATCCCGCGCAACCCGTGCTCCCGGACGAGCCTGACGAGGTGCTCCGCGTCGCGCGCTCCGACGTCGAGGACGATCTCGCCGGGCTGTGGGCCGAGGGACGCGAAGAGCTCGAACAGCCACTCGCGGCCGCGCGGATCCAGGCTTCGACCTAGGTCAACCTCGAGCGCGGAGTCGCCGGCCCAGAGCTCGTACAGCTCCTGGACCGTCGGCATCAGCCACCGGCCATGGCGGGGAGGAGGATCACCGTCGATCCATGCTCGACCGACGTGTCCAGGCCGTCGAGCGTCCGGACGTCCTCTCCCTCGACGTAGACGTTGACGAAGGTCGCGATCTCGTCGTTCTCCACGAGTTGCGGGCGGAGTCCCGGGAAGCGCGACATCAGGTCGTCGAGCAGCTCGCGCACCGTGCCGCCCTCGGCCGGCACCTCGCGCTCGCCGCCGACCTCGCCGCGCAGCTGGGGAGGAATGCGGACACGGCTCATGCGAGCGTCGGCCTCCCGCTGCAGAACTCGACGTAGTCGACGTACTCGGTGATCGTGGGCGAGTCGCCGCAGACGGGGCAGTTCGGGTCGCGCCGGAGCGTCACCTCGCTGAACTCGGTGGCGAGCGCGTCGAAGAGGAGGAGCCTCCCGACGAGCGGCTCGCCGACGCCGAGGCAGAGCTTGAGCGCCTCGCTCGCCTGGAGCGAGCCCACGATCCCCGGCAGGACGCCCAGCACGCCGCCCTCGGCGCAGCTCGGCGCGAGCTCCGGAGGCGGCGGCTGCGGGAACAGGCAGCGGTAACAGGGGCCGACGCCGGTCTTGAACACGGTGGCCTGGCCCTCGAAGCGGTAGATCGAGCCGTGCACGAGCGGGATGTCGTGCCAGACCGCGGCGTCGTTGATGAGGTAGCGCGTCGGGAAGTTGTCGGCGCCGTCGACGATCACGTCCCAGCCGTCCGCGAGGATCCGCTCGACGTTCTCCGACGTGAGCCGCTCGATGTACGGCACGACCTCGACGTCGGGATTGAGCTCCTCGAGCGTGCGTTTCGCCGACTCCGCCTTCCACTCGCCGAGCCGCGCCGTCGAATGCAGCACCTGGCGCTGGAGATTCGACGTGTCTACGCGGTCGTCGTCGACGATCCCGATCCGGCCGACGCCGGCGGCTGCGAGGTAGAGCGCCGACGGCGAGCCGAGCCCGCCCGCGCCCAGCAGCAGGACGCGCGAGTCGAGCAGCTTCAGCTGTCCCTCCTCGCCGACCTCGGGGATCAGGACATGGCGGCTGTAGCGCAGCCGCTTCTCACCGTCGAGCGTGCGCGGCAGCTCGGTCGGGAGACCGCTGCGCTTCCAGTCGGTGTAGCCGCCGGCGAGCGAGACGACGTTCTCGTAGCCGAGCTCCTCGAGCGATTTCGCGGCGAAGGCCGAGCGGTTGCCGGCGGCGCAGTAGAGGAAGATCGGTTGGGCGCGATCGGGCGCCGCCTGCTCGATACGTGACTCGAGGTTGCCGCGCGCGATGTGGATCGCGCCCGGAATCCGGCCCTCGGTCCATTCGTCCAGCTCGCGCACGTCGACGACGAGCGGTCGGTCGCCGGGCGCCAGGATCTCGCGCGCCTGCGTGACGTCGACCTCGTCGATCTCGGACTTGACCTGCTGGAGAAGTTCGCGGTAGCTCGGCATCGCTTTCGCAAATGTAGCGATGTGCCCCGGGGCTACGCTAGAAGCGGGTTGGCAGCGGAAGCACGTCCTCTTCGGGCCGCCGGAAACCGGCGCATTCTCCTTCTCGTCGTGCTGGCGGCGGTCGTGGCCGCGGCCGGCGTCGTCGGGGCGACGCTCCTGCAGAGCCGCGGCGAGCACACGACCGTGCCGGGTGCGGTCACGGATCCGCGCCCGGGGCCGCCGTTCCTCCAGCTCGAGTTCGGGATCCGGAGCACTCCGGAGACCCGCGCGCTCGCCCGGGCCGAGGTGCTCTTCGACAGGCAGCACCAGGCCGAGCGGGCCGCGGCCATCTTCCGCCGCTACCACTCGCTCGAAGCGCAGATCGGTCTCGCGTTCGCGAGCTGGCAGGGGCCGTCGAGCCTCGACGCGGTGAAGAAGATCGCGGCCGCGCACCCGAACGACCCCGCCGTGCTCCTCAACCTCGGCTCGGCCGACTTCCAGGCCGGCCGGAACGCCGACGCAGCGGCGGCCTGGCGCCGGACGGCGGCGCGCTATCCCGACTCGCCGTACGCGGTCGACGCCGAAGACGGCCTGCACGGCGGCCCCCAGGGCCTGCCGCCGATCGTGACCGGGCTC
>DATFCX010000065.1:0-13094 GCA_035252585.1 Gaiellaceae bacterium | reverse complement strand
CTCTCGTCGCCGCCTCGCTCGAGTTCCCGGAGGCGATCGGCAACGAGCTGACGCTGCGGCGTGCACTCGGCGGCCTCGTCGAGACCGCGCTCGCACGGCCGGAGCGACGCGACCGCTTCGTCCGCAAGGTCGCGCTCGCGGCCCGGCTGGAAAGCGGCGGTTCCTGGCGGCGCACCCTCACGCTGCGCGAGCCGAGCGCCGACCCCGACCGGATCCGGGTCGCACTCTCGCCGCGGCTCGCCGAGCTTCCGGCACCGGTCGGCGAGCTCCGGCTCGAGCTCGTCGAGCTCACCGAGCCGACCGGCCATCAGCTCGAGCTGCTCGCGGCCGGAGCCGAGGACCGTTCCCGCCTGCGGGACGGGCTGCGCCAGGTCCGAGCGAGCACCGGCTCCGGCTCCGTCTGCACCGTCGTGGAGGTGTCGCCGTGGTCGCGCGTACCGGAGAGTCGCGCACTGCTCGTGCCGAAGGACGAGTAGTCGCCCGCTTCAACGCGCCGCGGGCGGCACGCGTCGAGGCGGATGCAAACGGGAGACCGGTCGAGGTGAACCACCGCGCGGTGGCAGTCGTGCGCGAGGAGTGGCGCGTCGTCGACCGGTGGTGGACCGAAGAGCCGCTCGTCCGCCGCTACTTCGAGCTCGTGCTCGAGAGCGGCGAGAACACCGTCGTCTTCCACGACGGCGCGCGCGGAGGCTGGTATACGCAACGCGGAGCATGAGCGAGTTCACGGAGATCCAGCGCGCGGAGATCGCCGTGCAGTTCGTGCGCGTGGGAGACACACAGGCCGAGATCACTCGCGCCTGGGACGAGCTCGAAGCCGTCGTCCGGCTGCGCGGGCGTCACTTCTACGGCGCCTTCGACTCGATCGCCGACGACTACCGCGCCTGCGTCGAGCTCCGAGAGGGCGACGAGCTCGTGCCCGGCCTCGAGAGCGGGACGCTGCCCGGCGGCCGGTACCTTCGTGCCCGCCTGCGGGGCGATCCGCCCGCGATCTACGAGCGGATCAAGCCCACGTTCGACGAGCTGGTGCAGCAGGCGAAGCCGGACGAGACGCGCCCGAGCCTCGAGCACTACCGCCGCCACGACGAGATCGACCTACTCCTGCCGATCTAGCGCGCTTCGCAGGCTCCGTGCCGCCGCCTCGGGATCCACGGCGTCCCGGATGGCGCGCACGACGGCGACGCCCGGCGCTCCGGCCGCGACCGCCTCACCGACGTTCGAGAGCTCGATGCCGCCGATCGCGAACCACGGCACGGCCAGCCTCGCGGCCGCGGTTCGGAGGAGGTCCAGCCCGCCCGCGACCGCATCGTCCTTCGTCGGAGTCGCGAACGCCGTCACCCCGACGTAATCCGAACCGTCCACGTCGTCGAGCTCGTCGGCCGTCGACGCCGACAGGCCGATCAGCCGGTCGGGTCCTACGAGCGCCCGCGCGTCTGCCACGGCCACGTCGCTCCGTCCCACGTGCACGCCGCCGGCGCCGCACGCCTCGACCAGGTCCGGCCGGTCGTTGAGGACGAAGATCGCGCCGTGCCTGGCGCAGGCACTCCGGAACGGCTCCGCCGCAGCTATCAGCGCCTCGTCGTCGAGCTCCTTCTCCCGCAGCTGGACGACGTCGACGCCGCCGCGCAGCGCAGCGTCGAGCAACGGTCTTGGATCCTCACCTCGCGGACGCGCCTCGAGGACGAGGTAGAGACGAGAGCGCGCGAGACGCTCGCGGAGGTCGGAGCCGGTCACCCCCCGAGCGTAGTGCCGCGGCTCATGCCTGCTTCACGCACGCGTGGCTAGGGTCGAGGGCATGAGGTGGCGGCTCGCCGTCGTTCTCGCGTTGCTGGCGGCGGTTGCGCTCGTCGGCGCTCTCGCCCACCGGTCCGGCAAGAGGAGTACGGCGTCGACCACGACGACGAGGAAGCCGAAGCCCGATCCGAACAGGATCGTGACCCTGCCGGGACCGTTGCCCGGCGGGCTGCTGATCGCAGACCGGGGCAACGACCGGATCCTGCTCGTCGATCCCGGTCGCCGGAGCCTGTGGAGATTCCCGACAGCCGCGGACCGGGCCCAGGGCCGGCGGCTCGTCTTCGACGACGACACCTTCGTCGAGCCGGGCGGTCAGGCGCTCGTCACGAACGAGGAGGACCACGGCGACATCCTCTCGATCGACGTCGCCACGCATCGCGTCACGCGCCTCTTCGGCGTGCCGGGCCCTCAGGCCGGACCGGGCGGCGCAGCCGGCCCGCCGAACAGGCTGAACTGGCCCGACGACGCGTACGTCCTCCCCGACGGAACGCTGACCGTCGCCGACGCCTACCGATGCCGGATCCTCTTCATCCGCAACCGTCGGATCGTGCGCCAGATCGGCCGCACCGACAGCTGCGTCCACGACCCGCCTCGCACTCTCGGCGCCGTCAACGGAGACACACCGCTCCCCGACGGCGGTGTGCTCGTCTCCGAGATCGCCGGTTCGTGGATCGACTTCTTCAGCCCGACGGGACAGCTGCTCCGGTCGTTCCAGGCGCCGGTGTCGTATCCGTCCGATCCGCAGCCGCTGTCCCGCGGGCGGATCCTCCTCGCGGACTACGCGAAACCCGGCGCGGTCGAGATCTTGAACCGGCGCGGCAAGGTGCTCTGGCGCTACGGCCCCGCGTCCGGCTGGGGCGCGCTCGACCACCCCTCCCTCGCGATCATGCTCCCGAACGGGAACATCGCGGTCAACGACGACTACGACGACCGCGTCGTGATCGTCGACCCGAGGAAGCGGCGCATCGTCTGGCAGTACGGCCATCTCGCGCGACCGGGGCGCGGGGAAGACTTTCTCCGGACGCCCGACGGGATGGACTACATCCCGCTCGGCGTGCACGAGAAGCCGCTCTGGCAACTCGTGCATCACCCTTGACATCCGTACCTGGGTACGGGGGCATACTCGATCTCGATGAGAGTCGGAGAGGTCGCCGAGCGCGCGGGCGTGAACGTCGAGACACTCCGCTACTACGAGCGGCGCGGTCTGCTGCCTGCGCCCGAGCGCGAGCCGAGCGGCCACCGCCGGTACGACGAGGAGACGGTCCGTTTCCTGCGCGCGATCAAGGAGGCCCAGGCGCTCGGCTTCACGCTGAGCGAGATCACCGACGTCCTCAAGGCGGTGCGGCGCTCCGGCAGGCCCTCGGAGGCTCTCCGTGTGCGCATGGCGGCGAAGATCGACGAGATCGACGGCGGATCGCCGGCCTCAGGCGCATGCGCGAGGAGCTGGCGCGGGTCGTCGGCTGCGCCTGCGACTCGCTCGACCACTGCACCTGCGGCGCCGCCTACCTGGCGCGCCGCGGGCGCGAGCCCGTGACGCCGCCGACGCTCCTGCACGTGACGAACGGCGAGAGCGCCGGGAACACCCTGCGACAGACCGCGCTCGGCGGCGCGGTCCTCCCGTGGCAGGACGTCCTGCACGCTGGGCCCGTTCCCGCGGTTCCGCGTCGCGAGCTGCTGCGCCTGCGTGCGCGCTTCCTCGCGGACGCCGGCTGGGGCGGCCGGCGCGCGATCCTTGCGGCGCTCGAGCGCCGGGACGCCCAGCTCCTCGGAGCATTCCGCGACGGCGTCGACGTCGTCCTCTGGTTCGAGCACGACCTCTACGACCAGCTCCAGCTCCTCGACGTGCTCTCGCTCGCACACCGCGCGGGCGCGGCGCCTGAGCTCGTCGTGGTGGGGGAGTTCCCGGGGAAGCCGTCGTTCCACGGGCTGGGCGAATTGACGGCGGCGGAGCTGGAGACGCTCTGGCCACAGCGTCGGCCGACGACCAAGGAGACACTCGCGGCCGCGGCCGAGGCGTGGGACGCGCTCCGGGCTCCGGAGCCCTCCGCGCTCGCCGAGCTGGCGCAGCGCGAAGAGCCCGAGCTGCCGTTCGTCGCGCTCCCTCTGCGCCTGACGAAGGCCGGGGGACGGGTGCTCGCGGGAGAGGCGAATCGTGTGGAGCTGCTGGGGATCGACCGCTGGGTCGGTGGGACGCACGTGACGGCGTAGCACGCGAACGTACGTTCGCCTAGACTACGTGGATGGGACTACTCCTCCCGCAGCCGTCCGATGAAGCCGTCGTCCGGCGTATGGAAGTTGAGCAGGCGGATCGCCGTTCCCGCAGGCCGGAAGCCGTGCTCGACGTTCGGCGGCACCGAGACGAACGTGCCGGGGCCGGCGTGGTGCAACTCGCCGGAGACGAGGAACTCCACCTCGCCCTCGAGGACGTAGAACGAATCGGTGTGCGTGGCGTGGGTGTGCACGTCGACGCCCTCGAAGTCCGCCGGGAAGGAGAGATCGAGCGCTTCGATGTGCGGCAACTCGGCGAGGACGCGGTGCTGCCGGATGCGCTCGCCCTCGCCGGCCGGGAGAAAGACTGGCTCGTCCATCCCGGCGCATCATGACGTACGTCGAGCTGCACGCGCACAGCGCCTACTCGTTCCTCGACGGGGCGTCGCAGCCGGAAGAGCTCGCGGCGCGCGCGGCCGAGCTCGGCTACGAGGCCCTCGCGCTCACCGACCACGACGGCGTCTACGGCTCGCTCGAGTTCGCGCACGCGGCGCAGCACTTCGGCGTCCGGCCGATCACCGGGACGGAGGTCACGCTCGCTGATGGCTCGCACGTCACGCTGCTCGTGGAGAGCGCGCGCGGCTACGCGAACCTCTGCCGGCTGCTCACGGCTGCGCACGCGCACACGCGCGACTCGACGAACCGCGAGCCGTCGCCGCCGTGCCTCGACCAGGCGCTGCTGGAGGAATTGAACGAAGGCCTCGTCTGCCTCTCGGGGTGCGCGCGCGACGGCCTCGCCGTCCGCGACCCGAACGCCGCTGCCCGGCTGGCGCGCGCCTTCGGCCGCGAGCGCTTCTTCGTCGAGCTGCAGCGTCCCTACGAGCGCGGGGACGCACGCCGGAACGCACGTCTGCGCGAGCTTGCGGCCTCGCTCGGCGTGCAGACGGTCGCGACGGGCGACGTCCACGCGCACGATCGCGGCCGCGTCGCACTCCAGGACGTGCTCGTCGCGGTCCGGTGCCGCACCTCGCTCGAGGGCTGCGAGCGCGAGCGGCGCGGCAACCACGAGGCCGTGCTCCTGCCGCCGGAGGAGCTGCTCGAACGTTTCGCGGATTGTCCGGAGGCCGTCCACAACACCGCTCGGCTCGCCGAGCGGCTCGAGTTCGACCTGACGGAGGAGCTCGGCTACCGCTACCCGGACTTCTCCGACGGCGAGGAGCCGGCGATCGTGCAGCTGCGCCGCGTCTGCGAGCGTGCCTTCGCGGAGCGGTACAACGACCTCAACGGCCACAAGCGGCGCGTGCGCCGGCGGCTCGAGGAGGAGCTCGCGCTCATCGACGAGCTCGGCCTCGCCGGCTTCTTCCTCCTCCATTGGGAGGTGCTCGAGCTCGCCCGCGAGGTGGCGCTCGAGGTGCGCGGCCCCGGGTCGATGCGGCACGTCCTGCCGCCGGGGCGCGGACGCGGCTCCTCGGTCGGCTCCCTCGTCTGCTACCTGACCGGCCTCTCGCACGTCGACCCGGTCGCCAACAACCTCTCGCTCGGCCGCTTCCTCAACCGCGAGCTCGCGTCGGTGCCGGACATCGACCTCGACTTCCCCCGCGACATCCGCGAGAAGCTCATCGTCCGGGTCGTCGAGCGCTACGGATCCGAGCACGCCGCGCTCGTCGCGAGCTTCGCGACCTACCGGTCGCGCGGCGCGATCCGGGACGTCGGCAAGGCGCTCGGCCTCCCGTACGCCGACCTCGAGCGGCTCGCCCGCCTCACGGACGGCTGGAACGCGCAGCGCGTCGCCGACGAGATCGCAGCGCTGCCCGACGCAGCGACGAAGCTCCGGTCGCCGCGCTGGCGCGCGTTCGGCGCCCTCTGCGCCGAGATCGCCGGCCTGCCGCGCCACATCTCGCAGCACCCGGGCGGGATGGTCATCTCCTCGCGGCCGCTCGTCGAGCTCGTCCCCGTCCAGCCCGCGGCGATGGAGGGGAGGCAGATGTGCCAGTGGGACAAGGACTCCTGCGCCGACGCGGGCTTCCTCAAGATCGACCTGCTGGGGCTGGGGATGCTGTCGGCGGTCGAGGAGTGCGTCGACCTGGTCGCGCGCAACCGTGGCGAGCAGATCGACCTCTCGCGCATCGAGCTCGACGACCCGGACGTGTTCGCGGAGATCCAGCAGGCCGACACGGTCGGTTGCTTCCAGATCGAGAGCCGCGCGCAGATGCAGGTCATCCTCCGCACGCGGCCGGAGACGATCGACGACATCACGGTGCAGGTCGCGCTCGTGCGGCCTGGCCCGATCCAGGGAAAGGCCGTGCACCCGTACGTCGAGCGGCGACAGAAGCTGCGCGACGACCCGAGCTACCGCGCGCCGGCCGACCACCCGCTGCTCGAGGAGCCGCTGCGCGAGACGCTCGGCGTCGTCGTCTTCCAGGACCAGGTGCTCGACGTCGCCGTCCACCTCGCCGGCTTCAGCGTGGGGGAGGCGGAAGGGCTGCGGCGGGCGATGAGCCGCAAGCGCTCGCACGCCGCGCTCGAGGCGTGGCGCGAGCGGTTCGTCGCGGGGGCGCTCGCAAAAGGTGTTGAGGCAGAAAGAGCGCACGAGCTCTACGACAAGCTCGTCGCCTTCTCGGGCTTCGGCTTCCCGAAGTCGCACGCGGCGGCGTTCGGGCTGCTCGCGTACCAGTCGGCGTGGCTGCGGCACCACTACGCGGCGGAGTTCCTCGCCGCCCTGCTCAACGCGCAGCCGATGGGCTTCTATCCGCCGGCGACGCTCGTCCGCGACGGGCAGAAGCGCGGGGTGGAGACGCGCCCGCCCGACGTCAACCTGAGCGACGCCGGCTGCACGATCGACGAGGACGGAGCCGTCCGCGTGGGACTCAAGTACGTGACCGGACTGGGGGAGGACGACGCAGAGGCCGTCGCCGCAAAGCGGCCCTATTCCTCGATCCGCGACCTCGCCCAGAGGACGGGCCTGTCGGAGGACGAGCTGCGCGCGCTCGCCGAGTCCGGCGCCTGCGACTGCTTCGGCCTGCAACGGCGCGAGCTCCTCTGGCAGCTCGGCCTCGTGCCGCGGCCGGCGAGCGTGCCGGGAACCGGAGGCGAGGCGAAGCAGCTCGCGCTGCCGCTCGAACCGACGGTCGAGACGCCGGAGCTGCCCGAGCCGACCGTGTGGGAGCGGATGCTCACCGACTACCGGACGACGAGCCTGTCCGTCGGCGTCCATCCGCTCGAGCTGCTCCGCCCGCATCTGCCGCCCGGCACGCTGTCGAGCGGGGAGCTGCGGGAGCAACCGCACCGGGCGGAGGTGCGGTTCGCCGGGCTCGTCGTGGCGCGGCAACGGCCGGCGACCGCGAACGGCGTCGTCTTCATGCTCCTCGAGGACGAGCGCGCGCAGGTGAACCTCGTCGTCAGGCCGCAGGTGTACGAGCGGCACCGCGCCGTCGTCCGCAGCGAGCCCCTCCTGCTCGTCCGCGGCCGGTACGAGCACTCGGATCGCAACCGCAACGTCCTCGTGGAGGAACTCGTGTCGCTTGCGCCGCTCGCACGGTCGCTGACCGACGGCGCCGACGTCCACGCCGCCCTCCCGCGCGCCCACCACTTCGGGCATCGCTAGGAGAGGCCGGCCTCGTCTCGATTTGACACGGCGTTTCGCTTGTGCGATAGGTCGGTGTGCGATTTAGGGGCCGCATCTCAGGGGGGCGGCTGTCCCGTGCGATCAGGAGGACGTTTCATGAGAAGGGTTCTAGGGGTCCGGGCGCTGATCGCAGCGCCGCTTCTGGCCTTGGTGTGCCTTGCGATCTCGGCCTCGGGGGCGGGAGCCGCCTCGCCCACGGGCACGAGGGTCGTGGCACCCAAGCCTCTGCTTCCTCACGGCGCCAGGCAGCTCGGCCCGGTTTCGCCTTCGGCGACCGTGACCGGCTCCGTGGTGCTGCAGCCGCGGGACGAGGCCGCGTTGACGCAATTCATCTCGCAGGTGACGGACAAGCAGTCGCCGCTGTTCCACCGATACCTCACGCCGGGCCAGTTCGCGGCGCGGTTCGGTCCGACTCCCTCGAGCATCGCCGCCGTCGAGGCGCAGCTCCAGGACTCCGGACTGACCGTCACGAAGGTTGCGCGGGACGGCCTGGTCGTGAGCTTCAAGGCTCCTGCGAGCCGGGTCGAGACCGCCTTCCGGACCGGGCTCGCGCGCTACAAGCTCGCGAACGGTGCGATCGGCCGCGCGCGGACCGCTCCGGTGCGCGTTCCCGCGGCGATCGCGAAGTACGTGACCTCGGTCGTCGGCCTCGACACGACGGTCAAGCTGCATCCCTCGGGCGTCCTCCGGGCGCCGAAGTCGATGGTCGGCACGTATCCGGCCGCCAAGGCTCCGAAGAGCTTCACCCATCCCGCCGGCTCGCCGAACGCCTGCACCGACGCGTCGACCGCGGCCCAGGAGTTCGGCGGGCTGACCGACGACCAGATCGCCAACGCGTACGGCGCATTCGGCCTCTACGGCGCAGGCGACACCGGCGCCGGCCAGCACATCGGGGTCTTCGAGCTCGAGCCGTTCGCGCTGAGCGACCTCAAGACGTTCGACACGTGCTACTTCGGCGCGACCGGCGCGACACAGATGCTCAACCGTCTGCACCTCCACAGCGTGGACGGCGGCCAGCCGCCCGGCGCGGGGGAAGGCGAGGCGATCCTCGACGTCCAGGACGTGTCCGCGTTCGCGCCGGGCGCGAACATCGACGTCTACACGGCGCCGAACAGCACGTTCGCTTCCTTCGACCAGTACCTCCAGATGGTCAACGACGACGTCGACCAGGTCATCACGACGAGCTGGGGCGTCTGCGAGCAGGCGATCCAGGAGGGATCGCCGGGCGTCCAGCAGGCCGAGAACCTGGTCTTCCAGCAGGCGGCCGCCCAGGGCCAGTCCGTCTTCTCGGCGGCCGGAGACGAGGGCAGCAACGACTGCAACGCCTTCCGGACGACCTTCCCGGTCAGTCCGGTTCTGTCCGTCGACGACCCGTCGGGCCAGCCGTACGTCGTGGCTGCCGGCGGCACGACGATCGACAATGCCACCCAGCCCGCGCTCGAGCACGTCTGGAACGACGGCGCTGCGTTCGGCGCGGCAGGCGGCGGCATCTCGGAGTCGTGGCCGATGCCGACCTGGCAGCTCGACTCGCGCGTGCCGGGCATCATCAACGGGAGTGCCATCTCGCAGGCGGACGCCTTCGAGGCGAACGATCTGGGAGATCCCGGCTTTGCCTTCTGCCAGTCGGACAACCCCATTGGTCCGCTGGAGGACGCCTGTCGCCAGCTTCCCGACGTCAGTGCAGAGGCCGACGAGTTCACGGGCGCGATCACGATCTTCATCGCCCAGTTCGGCGGCTGGCTGACGATCGGCGGCACCTCGTCCGCGGCCCCGATGTGGGCCGGGATGCTGGCCGACGTCAACGCCTCGGCCACGTGCAAGGCGAATCCGGCGACGGCGAACGGCGTCGGCTTCGTCAACCCGCTGCTCTACTCGGTGGCTTCCAACCCGACGGCCTACAAGGCGTCGTTCAACGACATCACGCAGGGCAACAACGACCAGTACGGAGTCGGCGACCCGCCGCTCTTCTCGGCCACGACCGGCTACGACATGGCGTCGGGTCTCGGCTCGCCCCAGCTGACGCAGCCGGGCGGACACGCGGGGCTGGCGTTCTATCTCTGCAGCCAGGCTCCGGCGACGACGCGGCCGACGGTCACGAACCTCTCGCCGGCCTTCACGTCCACCTCGGCCCCCGGCACGCCGGTGGTCATCACCGGCACGAACTTCTTCAAGAACGGCGTCTCGAACGTCAAGGACGTCCAGGTGGGCAGCACGCAGATCCCGGACACGGGCGGGTTCTTCACGGTGGTGAGCAATACGGAGATCGACGTCGACTTCCCGCCGGCCGCCCTGGTGCTCCCGCCGAACGACCAGACAGACGGCGCGGGACGCGTGCAGGTCACGGTGACGCTGAACGACGGTGAGTCGAGTGCCGTCAACTCGAACAGCTGGTTCACCTACGTGGACGAGAACGGCAGCGCGCAGGTTCCGACGGTGACCGGCGTCCACTCCTTCACCGGTTCCACGCTGGGCGGCAACACCGTCGACGTCCTCGGCGTCGGCTTCACCGGCGCGACGAGCGTCACGTTCGGCGGCGTGCCCGGGACGATCCTCTCGAACACGCACGGCGGCACGGACCTGAAGGTCAGGGTCCCGGCCATGACCAACTCGACGAACTGCGTCGAGGACGGCTCGAGCTTCGATCCGAGCGAGAACCGGTCGAACGACATCTGCCAGACGCAGGTCGTGGTGAGCAACGGCACGGACTCGAGCCAGACCTCGACGATCCTGCCGCTGTACGAGGGACCGATCGCGTTCGCCGACGACGGGGTGATCGAGACCCCGCCGGGTGAGGAAGCCGCTCCCGCGGCGACCGAGTACGACTACGTCCCGAGGCCGACGATCGCGTCGATCTCGACGACCACCGCCGACCCGGGCTCGCTCGCCAGCGAGGAAGGCGGCTCCGTCGTCACGATCACCGGCAAGGGCTTCAACCTCGCCGCGCTCGAGTGGGTCAACTTCGGCCCTCCGACGTCGGCGGACTCCGAGCAGTTCTTCAACCTCGTCAGCGTGACGGGAACGGAGATCCAGATCCTGGCGCCGGCGCTCGCGTCGAACACGATCCATCCGCTGCCCGTCTCGGTCAGCGTCCAGACGGCCGCTGGTCTGTCGAACGGGACGGACGCGACGTACGCCGGCGTTCCCTCGGTCTCGAGCGTCCTCGCGACCACGGGCCCGACCGCCGGCACGCCCGCCGCTCCGGACACGGGCGGCACGGGGATCGACATCAAGGGCCTGGGCTTCGCGAATCAGGTCCTCGGGGTGACGTTCAACGACATCGCCACGCCGTTCTCGTTCGGCACGCAGTTCAACTTCCACGCCAACAGCGACACCGACCTCACGACGAAGACGGTGTCGCAGAACCCGGCGGTCGTCGACACCCAGGTGTGCACGGTGACCGACTGCTCGCCGGCGTCTTCTCAGGACACGAGCAACCCCAACGACACGGCGGACTTCTTCATCCTGTTCCCGCCGGGCAATCCGAAGATCGACTCGATCACGCCGGCTTCCGGGCCGCAGGGAACCGAGGTCACGATCACGGGCGAGAACCTCGGCTGCGTTACCGACATCGCCTTCGGCACCACCGAGGCGGTGGACTTCTCGAACGCCGAGGCGCTGCTCGACTGCGGCTCGACGAACACCGTGGTCGTGAAGGCGCCGCCGCATCCGGTCGGCACCGTGCAGGTCAGCCTGAACACGGTCGAGAGCGTCGTCACGCCCGGCGTGCCGCCCGCGACCGGCACGTTCACCTACACGACGCCGCCGAAGGAGATCCTGACCGTCCACAAGTCGGGATCCGGCAGCGGCAAGGTGACGAGCTCTCCGGCGGGCATCAGCTGTGGAGCGACCTGCTCGATCGGCTTCGCGCAGGGCACCACGGTCACGCTGAGGGCGAAGGCGGCGAGAGGCTCGACCTTCTCCGGCTGGTCGGGCGCCTGCAAGGGCAAGTCCTGCAAGATCACGGTGAACGCCGCCACGTCGGTCACGGCGAAGTTCACCGGCAAGCGGTGCGTCGTCCCGAAGGTCAAGGGCAAGAAGCTCTCGGCCGCGAAGCGGGCGCTCAAGGCGCACTTCTGCAGGGTCGGCAAGATCAAGCACGCCTTCTCCACGAAGGTGAAGAAGGGCCGCGTGATCTCGTCGAAGCCCGGCAAGGGCAAGCACCTGAAGCACAACGCCAAGGTCCGCTTGACCGTCAGCAGGGGGAAGAAGCACCACTAGCCCGGCGACGACGGTATCCGGACGGAGGGTCCGCTCAGGCGGGCCCTCCGTCTCTCTGCGGCCGTACCCTGGAGGCGTGATCGAGGTCTCGTGCGAAGCGTGTGGCTGGGTCGCGATCACGAACCAGCCGGTCAACGACGTCTGGCGCGAGCACGAAGCCGGCTGTCCGGCCGTCGGCGGAGCCGTGCGGCACCTGCCGGACTTGCCGCCACTCCGGCGCCTCCTGCCGCCCGTCAGCACCTGCAGCCACCGCCCCGTGCGCCGTCAGATCGCGGTGACGCCCGCTGGCGTGCGGAAGTACGCGGTGATGTGCGAGCTCTGCGGCCGCTTCGTCGGCTGACGTCACCGGCGCTGACAAGATCCGGCGATGGATCTCCGCGAGCGGGCACGCCAGGCCCGCGCGAACCTCGGCCTCGGCCCTCTCGGACAGCTCGCGCAGGCGGCGGTCGCGGCCGGCATCTCCTGGGAGCTCGCGCTCCAGCTGCCCGACCACGGCCAGCCGTTCTTCGCCCCGATCGCGGCAGCGATCGCCCTCGGCGCCGAGCGCGGCACGCGCGGGAGACAGGCGATCCGGATGATGACCGGCGTCGCCGTCGGGATCCTCGTCGGCGCGGCCGCCCTCGCTCTGGCGGGCGCGGGTGGGTGGCAGATCGTCGTCGGCACGGCCGTCGCGCTCGTGGTCACGACCGCCGCCGGCGCGCCGCTGATGGTGCGGAACCAGGCGGCCGCGTCGACGATCCTGATCGTGGCGCTGCACAAGCCGGGATCGAATCTCGCCGTGCAGCGCCTCGAGGACGCGCTGATCGGGGGCGCCGTCGCGATCCTCATCGCGCGCTTCCTGCTGCCGATCGACCCGATCCCGCTCGTGCGCGACGCGGCGCGGAGCCTGCGGGAGCAACTCGCAGCCGCGCTCGACGACGCGGCGGATGCGCTCGCCGAGCACGACCGGAAGCGGGCCGAGGAGGCGGTGGAGCGGATCTGGCGGATCGACGACACACCGCTCGCCCAGGCGCTCCTCATCGCCCGGGAGGTCACGCGCGCCGCGCCGCGGCGGCGGCCGCTCCGGCGACGCGTCGAGAAGCTCGGTGAGATGTACCGCGAGCTGGAGGCGTCCGTCTACGACGCCCACGCCATCGCGACCGGCGTCGTGCGCCTGGCGGATCCCGGCCGGCGGCCTCCGATTGAGGCGGCGACCGCGATCGAGGCTGCCGCAGGCGCGGTCCGCGCGATCGAGCCCGGCGCGGCGCGCGAC
>DATFCX010000064.1:0-21760 GCA_035252585.1 Gaiellaceae bacterium | reverse complement strand
GTAGCCGTCGGCGGGGACCCCGGCCTCGCGCAGATGGCCGAGCGCGCGCTCGAGCCGGCGCTGCGCCGACGCGCGGCGCGTGTCCGTGTACACGACGTAGCCGCGCTGCGGCTCGTTGACGGGCGAGACGACCGTGACGTGGAGGTCGTCGCCGCGCGCCGCGAGCGCTTCCCGCAGCGTCTTGGCGTCGACCGTCTCGTTCGCCACGACGAGCGCGTGGCTCATACCGGGACTTCCTCCATCTCACGCGCCTTCGACGGCGCGAGGACGGCATGCTGCGCGCCCGGGACGCCGTACTCGTAGGGCGAGCCGACGACCTGCGGGATCTCGTCGAAGTTGAAGGTCGGCGGCGGCGACGTGACCTGCCACTCGAGGGTCAGCGCGCGCCACGGGTTGGAGGGGGCGATCTCGCCGAAGCGCCAGCTCGTGATCATGTTGTAGAGGAAGACGATCACCGACGCCCCGAGCCCGAACGAGGCGAGCGAGATGAACATGTTGAGGTCGGCGAACCTCGGCAGGTAGTCGGCGACGCGCCGTGGCATCCCCTCCGTCCCGAGGATGTGCATCGGGAAGAAGGTGAGGTTGAAGCCGACGAAGGTGAGCCAGAAGTGGAGCTTGCCGAGCTTCTCGTCGTACATCCGGCCCGTCATCTTCGGGAACCAGTAGTAGATCCCGGCGAAGATCGTGAAGACGGAGCCGCCGAAGAGGACGTAGTGGATGTGGGCGACGATGAAGTACGTCTGGCTGACGTGGATGTCGATCGGGACGGCTCCGAGCATCACGCCGGACAGCCCGCCGATCACGAACATCGAGAGGAAGCCGAGCGCGAACAGCATCGGCGTGCGTAAGTGGAGCTTTCCCTCCCAGATCGTGGCGAGCCAGCTGAAGATCTTGATCCCCGTCGGGATCGCGATCAGGAGCGTCGTGATCATCATCGGCACGCGCAGCCACGACGACATGCCGCTCACGAACATGTGGTGCGCCCAGACCGAGAACCCGAGCACGACGATCGCCATCAGCGAGAGCGCCATCAGCCGGTAGCCGAAGATCGGCTTGCGGCTGAAGACGGCTATGACCTCGCTCATGATCCCGAAGCCGGGCAGCATCATGATGTAGACGGCCGGGTGCGAGTAGAACCAGAAGATGTGCTGGTAGCCCAGCGGATAGCCGCCGCCGAGCGGGTTGAAGAAGTCCGTGTGCATCACGTGGTCGAACATCGAGAAGAACTGCGACCCCGCGATGAACGGCGTCGCGATCACGACGAGCAGCGACGTCGTGAAGTTCGCCCAGACGAGCAGCGGCAGGCGCCAGAAGGTCATCCCCGGAGCCCGCATCGTGATGATGGTGACGAGGAAGTTGAGGGCGGTCATGATCGACGACGCTCCGGCCCACTGGACTCCCTGGTTGAAGAAGATCGCGCCGATCGGCTGGTGCGCAGAGCAGAGCGGCGCGTAGCCCGTCCAGCCGCAGGCGAAGGCGCCGCCGGGCATCACGAACGACATCAGCATCATCACGCCCGCGATCGGGAGCAGCCAGAACGAGAGCGCGTTCAGACGCGGGAAGGCCATGTCCGCCGCACCGAGCATGAGCGGCACGACGAAGTTCGCGAGCCCGGCGAACGCGGGGATCACGAACAGGAAGATCATCAGCGCCGCGTGGACCGAGAAGAGGCCGTTGTACGTCTGCTGGTCGAAGTACTGCGAGCCCGGCTTGGCGAGCTCGGCGCGCACGAGCATCGCGAGCAGCCCGCCCGCGAGGAAGAAGAACATCGTCGTGACGAGGTACTGGACGCCGATCACCTTGTGGTCGGTGTTGACGCGCAGGTAGTCGCGCCAGCTCTTCGCGCCGTGGCCCGAATGATCCTCGGCGATCGTCGGAGCGCCGATGCAGTAGCGCGCCCAGTAGTCGAACGCGCCGATCCCGGCGAGGAACCCGATCGGCGCGGTCACGAGCGCCGCGACGAGGACGACCGGCTCGGTGGCCAGGATCGGGTGCCAGCCCGCGCCCCAGCGGATGAGCGCCACGATCCCGAGGCCGAGACCGCCGAACAGCGGGAACATCCACGCCGCCCGCAGGAGCCCGCCGCGGAACAGCATCCTCCAGCCGCCGCCGGTCGGGCTCGGCGCGTGGTGGACGTCGTGGGCGGTTGCTGCGGTGGTCGTCACGCTCGGTTCATCCCTTCCTGCTCGTTCACTGTTTACCCGACTTCTGCGCCGACTGGACCAGGAACGTGACGAGCGCGTCCAGCTGCGTCTTGGTCAGAGATTGCCCGAAAGTCGTCGGCATGAGCCCCTTCGAATACCCCGGCTGCACGTACGCGTCCGGATCCACGATCGACTGGTGGACGAACGCGGCGAGCGGCTGCTTCGCCTGCTTCGCGTACGAGACGAGCTTGTCGAGATCCGGGCCGATCGTCGCGGTGGCGCCGGCGGCGCTCAGCGTGTGGCAGCTCGAGCAGGTGTTCGCGTTGAAGACCGCCAGGCCGGCAGCGGAGGGAGAGGACGACGAAGACGTGGTCGATGTCGTCGATGTCGTCGAGGTCGGCGCAGGCCCTGCCGCCTTCTCCTGCTGCCTGAGCCAGCTGTTGAACGCGGCCGGCGTCATCACGATCGCCTGGCTGCGCATGAGCGAATGGCCGAGCCCGCACAGCTCAGTGCACTCGAGCGGGAACGTGCCGAGCTTGGTGGGCGTGATGTGCAGCGTCGTGACGAGCCCGGGCACGACGTCCTCCTTCTGGGAGAACTGCGGTACGAACACCGAATGGATCACGTCGAGCGAGCGCATGTAGAGCTCGACGGAGCGCCCCTTCGGCAGCCTGAGCACCGGGCTCGTGACGTTGTGCGCCTCGGGGTAGCCGAACGTGAACTCGAACTGCTGCGCGGTGACGTTGATGCGGAGCGTGTCCTCCGCCTGCGCGTCGTTGCGCGAGAGGACGATCGCGCTCACGATCGCGATCGCGGTGACGAGCAGGAACGGGATCACCGTCCACGTGATCTCGAGCCCGGTGTGACCGTGCACCGGCGGGCCGTCCTCGAAGTCGTCCTCCCGGACGCGAAAACGCAGGACCGAGTAGATCATCGCCGCCGCGACGATCGAGAAGAGCACGACGCAGATCACGACCACGAACCAGATGACGAAATGGATGCGACCCGCCTCGCGCGAGGCCGACACGGGCAGCCAGGTCGGCACGACGGCCACGACGGTGGCGACCCCGCCGGCGACCAGCCCAATCCCCAAGAGCGCGACGATGGAGCCCCTGCGCATCCGTTTTGGAGCCTAGACGAACGTGACGACCCCCGAATCCCGAACCCGCCCTCGTCCGTTTCTCTCCCGGACCCCGCCAAAGGAGGAAAGCATGGGTCTCGGAGTAGGACTAATCCTGGCGGCCGTAGGCGCCGTGCTCGCCTTCGCCGTCAACACGACCGTTTCCGGCGTCGACATCCACACGATCGGCTGGATCCTGCTGATCGTCGGCATCGTCGGAATCCTGCTGTCACTGATCTTCTGGTCCTCGTGGGCCGGCCCCGGCTACTTCAGCCGCCGCCGGACCTATTACGACGAGGGCCCGGCAGGACCCCCCGGCGGTCCCGGCTACTAGACGCCGACGAGTGTCGGACACGGCCGGTACCTGGTACCGGCCGTGTCCGCATGAGCAAGGTCAGGCGATCGGCAGCTCGAGGAAGAACGAGGAGCCCGAGCGTCCGTCGGAGTCGACCCAGATGCGGCCGTTCATCCGCGTCACGAGTTCGCGCGAGATGTAGAGCCCGAGCCCGGTGCCGCCGACGCCACGCGTCAGGTTCGGGTCGATCCGGAAGAACTTCTCGAAGATCCGGTCCTGCTCGGTGGGCGGGATGCCGAGCCCGTGGTCGGTGACGCGGAACCGGATGCGGCCGCCGCTGCGGCCGATCTCCACCTCGACCCGGCCGCCGTCGGGCGAGTACTTGATCGCGTTGTCGATCAGATTCGTGAGGATCTGGCGGAGCTTGTCGGGATCGGCGGCGACGGGCGGCAGGCCGCGGGACTTGCCGACTTCGACCTCGATCCCCTCGGGCGCCCGCGACCGCAGGACGTCCACGACCTCCATGGCGATCGCCGCCGCGTCGCAGCGCTCGATCGCGATGCTCATCCGGCCCGACTCGAGCCGGCTCGCCCAGAGGATGTCGTTGACGATGCGGGCGAGGCGGTCGGCCTCGCCCGCCACGACCTCGAGCAGCCGGTCGCGCTGAGACTCGTCGACGACGACGTCGCGGCGCCGGAGGGTCATGGCGGCGCCGTAGATCGCGGCGAGCGGGGTGCGGAGCTCGTGCGACACCGTCGAGACGAAGTCCGTCTTCATCTGCTCGATGGCGCGCTCGTCGGTCACGTCCCGGAACGCGTAGACGGTGCCGCCCGGGAAGCGGACGGCGGAGATCGACAGCCACCGCTCCTCTCCCTGCACCTCCACCGGCAGCGTCTGTGCGCGCGAGGCGCCGCCCGACTGCGGCTCGGAGGCGACCGGGATGCGCGACTGGAGGGACTGCCAGTCGCCGAGCAGCTCCGCGATCGGCCGGCCGACCGCCTCCACCGCGGGCCGCCGCAGGCTGATGGCCGCCGTCGGGTTCCAGAGGCGGACGACCCCGGCCTCGTCGACGAGCATGACGCCGTCGTCGACGTATTCGAGCGCCTCGGCCGCGTGGGCGCGCTCCTGCGCCTCGGAGAAGAGCCGCGCGTTGTCGAGCGCGAGCGAGATCCGGCGCGCGAGCTCCATCGCCATCGCGAGGTCGGACTCGTCGAAGCGCGGCTGTCCCTCGATCGTGCCGAGGCTGATCGTGCCGAGCGTCCGCCCCCGCGCGCTGAGCGGCGCCACGAGGCCCGACGTGTTCGCGATCTTTCGGATCGCGCGCGCGTGCTTCGTGTCGTGCGCCATTGCGGCGGTCTCGGCCTGGAGATCCGGCAGGAGCTGCGCCTCCCCGGTACGGAGAGCGACCTGGATGGGATGCGTGGGGAGGGTCGGCGGATAGCTGCCGCGCAGCTCCCGCACGAGCTCGGTCTTCTCCGGGTCCGCGTGGACGGCGACCACCCAGTGGAGCTCGTCCTCCTCGTCGAGGAGATCGATCACGAGATAGCCCGCGAGCGCCGGCACAGCGAGCTCCGCGATCGCGGCGAGCGTCCGCTCCCAGTCGAGGTTCGCGACGAGCAGCTCGTTCGCGCGCGCGAGGAAGCGGAGCTGCTCCTCCGAGCGGCTGCGGCGGGTCACGTCGGCGACCACGGCGACCGCGGAGACGATCGCGCCGTCGTCGTCCCGCACCGGCGCGGCGCTGATCTCCAGCGTGCGCGACTCGTCGCCCGCCTCGATCTCACGGCGCTCGCCGACGGTCACCTCGCCCTTCTCGATCGCCCGCTCGAGCGGCCACCCGTCGGTGGCGATGCCGCTCTGGCGGTGGTCGACTCCGATGTCGACGGGAGCGCCCCAGACGCGCTGGAGCTCATCGTTCCGGAGCACGACCCGATGCTCCGCGTCGATGATGGCGACGCCGAGCGGCAGCTGCGCGAGCACGGCCTGCAGCTGCGCGAGCGAGTCCTGCGCGCGCCGGTGGAGGCCGACGAGGTCGAGCGCCAGCGAGACGCGCCGCGCGAGCTCCGAGATGAGCTCGAAGTCCTCGCTCCCGTGCCGGCCCGGCTCTGCCGAGGTGACGGCGAGGACGCCGAGGCGCTTGCCGCCGGTCTGGAGCGGGACGACGACGAGGGAGCGCGACTCCATCTTCACGAGCTCCTCCTCGCCCGGTCGCGCGACCTTCTTCAACGGCCCGCTCAGCGCCGGTTTGTGGATCGACTTGCCGGTGCGGAAGACTCGGACGACGGGGATGCGCGGGTGCTCCTTGACGTCGTAGACGGCGTCGATCGTGTCGAGGAGCGCCGCGATGCGCGGCTCGACATGGGCGTGCGCTACGCGGACTAGCTCTGTCTCCTCGTTGCGGGCGACATACACGTGGCAGCCGTCGGCGATGCGCGGGACGACGAGTTGCGGGACGCGCCTCAGCAGCTCCTCGTAGTCGAGCGTCTGGCTCAGCTCCTCCGTCGCCTCGAGCAGGAGGGCGAGTCGGGCCCGCGACGCCTCCGCCTCGCGCCGCGCATCGGTCTCGCGGCGGGCGGCATCCGTCTCCTGCGTGATGTCGCGCATGACGTTGACGACCAGCTCGACGTGGCCGTCGGGCGCGAAGACCGGCATCGAGCGAAGCGAGACCCAGCGCTCCCATCCGTCCGGCTTCGAGCGGATGCGAACGACCGCCGAGTTCTCTTTGCCGGTCAATGCCTGCGCAGGCGGCAGCGCTTCGGCCGCGAGACGGTTGCCGTCGCCGTCGAACACCTCGAAGAGCGAGGTGCGCTCGGCAGGAGAGAGCGCGACGAGCTCGTGACCGCTCTCGAGTCCCGCGACCCGCGCGGCCGCGTCGTTCGCGAACAGGATGCGACCCTTGCCGTCCGTCGCCGAGATTCCCTCCTCGACCGTCCGCAGGATGCTCGCGAGCTGCTCGCTCGAGTCGTGCAGCGCCTGCTGCGCCTTCGTGCGCTCGGTGACGGAGGCGAGATGGTTGGCGATCGTCCGCGAGAGGAGGACCTCCCGGTCGCTCCAGTCGTGCGGCGCGTCGCGGTAGAGCATGAACTTCCCGAGCAGCCGGCCGCCACGGACGAGCGGCACGAAGGCGAGCGAGCCGATGCCCTCTTTGCGCACCACACGCTCGAGCTCCGGCTCGAACCCGGCGCCGGCGACGTCGTCCACGAGCACCGGCTGCGGATCCACGACGTCCGAGGCCCACGGCGAGTGGCCTTCGGTGAAGGCGCGGTAGCGATCGGAGAGGCCGCGCCAGGCGCGGAAACGGAGCACGCCCTCGTCGTCTGCGAGCAGCACCGACGCGCGGTCCGCACCGGTCGCCTCGAGGAGCGCGTCGAGCGCCGCCTCGAGCACCTCGTCGAGCTCCTGCGCCCCGGCGACGGCGTCGGCGAACCGGTAGACGGCATCGAGATCGCGGAGGCGCCAACGCAGCTCCTCGCGCTCGCTGACATCGCGAGCCGTGCCGAGCATGAAGCGGAGCCCGTCGTCCTCGTCGCGGACAGAGGATCCGTTCACCTCGAACCACGCGTAGCTCCCGCTCGACCGGCGCAGCCGGATCGTCACGGAGTCGACGTCGGTTCCCGACGCGACCTCGTTCCACGCCTCGGTGGCCAGGTCGGCGTCGTCCGGATGGATCAGCTCGAGGACGGCGAGGCCCGCGAGCCGGGCGGGCTCCCAGCCGAGGCTCGCCCAGGACGGGGACGCGTAGACGATCGCGCCCGACCGGTCGCAGAGCGTGACGAGATCGTGCGAGCGCTCGACGACGAGCCGGCGCACGACGTCGTCCACGCCCTCAGCAGTGATCGCGAGCGGCTCGGTCCCGCTGCTCGTGGCTCAGCCCCCCAGTCCGGTCTCCGAGTGCTCGTCGCAGTTTGCACGATCCGCCGCGGAAAGGCCAGGAGACGGTCAGCCGGCGGCCAGCTGCTCGAGGGCACCGCCGAGAACGGGGTCGGCGCCCGAGAAGAACGCTGCGGCGGACAGGGGGATGAAGACGTCCGGCTCCCGCGTCGTGCGCGTGTCGGCCGCGCCGGCGGTCGTCCAGGAGATCGTGGCCACCCTTGCCGAGACCTGGGTGTGCGGGAGGACGACGGCCTCCGGATCTCCGTAGTGGTTGGGACTGGCGCCAGTCGGCTCCCCGACGAAGACTGCCGGCGTCCGTTGCTCGAGGTCGACGACGAGCTGCATCGCCGCCGAGAACGTGACGCGCGAGGTGAGAACCGCGAGCCGCTTGCCCGCAGCCGTCAGTCGCTCGAGGGCGGCGAGCAGCGGGCCGTAGGTCTGGTTGTTGCCGCCGGCGTTGTGGCGGAGGTCGAGCACGACGGCCTCGGCCCGGCGGGCGCGACTCACGATCTCCGCCGCGAAGCGGGAGGTCTCTCCGAGTGTCACGTTGTAGGCCACGTGGAGCACGCGGCCTTCGTCCAACGTCTCGATCGATCGGGGCGGCCGCGGTGGATCGAGCAGGCGCCGGCACTCGTCGATCGGCAGCGTCTCGAGCGCGAGCTCGCGTTCTCCGCTCGACGAGCGGACCCGCCAGATGACAGGGTCGTCGGCTTCGACCAGTCCGAGACCCCGCAGCACCTCCGCGACGACGAGGAAGCGCGGCCGGCGCTCGCGCACCGTCCACTCGTTGTCGTGAGGGATGAGCGGCGAGACCGCCGCCGTCACCTCGGGCAGCGGGATGCCCGCGATCGCTACGAGCTCGCAGCCGACCAGCGACGGATCGACGGCAGCGACGGCGAACGTCCCTTCGTCGAACTCGTAGGCACGGACCGGGAACGCCTCGAAAGGCTTGGGGTGCTCGCGCCAGGGAGAGATTCCGGTGTGGCCGTTGCGCTCGCCGAGCAGCGCGGCCAGCCGCATCAGCTCGACGATCCCCCGATCGCGCTGCGTCCCCGGAACGTCCGCCGCTCGCTCCGCCTGTCGCCGGAGCACACCCGGCGCGACGTTGCGGTAGGGCTCCGGATGGAGCCGCTCGATGGCTTCGAGGAGTGAGAGCGCGTCTGTCACGGCCGGCGAGGATTCTGTCCCCTGCGCCTTCGTGATGGGCCGTGCAGGGATCGAACCTGCGACCTTGGGATTAAGAGTGGAGGCCGGTGGGCTCGCGTGGCTTCGCATGCTCTTGCAAACCGGCTCTGCCCGGCCAAACCGGTTCCGGAGGGATGGGGCTCCGGAGCGCGCCCTTGTCGACCTGCTGTTGATCCGCCAGCTCTTACGTGCTGGGAAGCGGTTGTCATTACTCGCGTGGCAAGGCGGCCTGCACGCGCGCGTGCATCCTGACGTGAGACTGTCAGCCGTGACCCACGATGTCCCTCACGCTCTCCCGGCGACAGGCGAAGACGAGACGAGTTCGGTTCAGTGGTCGTGTGGTTGGACGAGTAGGCGGTGGCTCTGGGTGATTGCCTCGGCGAGGTCGAGGAGTCTTTGGCCGGATTGTTGGGAGTGTTTTCGGAGCAGTTCGAAGGCTTGTTGTTCGTCGATTGAGTGGGTGGCCATGAGGATGCCCTTCGCGCGTTCGATAGTTGCGCGGCGGGCGAAGGCGCCTTCGAGGTTGTGGTATTCGGCGAAGCGTTTGAGCACGATGTCGAGGGTGGATTGGAGTTGCTCGGAGTCGCCGTCTGTGATGTGGGCGAAGACGCCGCGCGTGCCTGCTTCGTCGACGAACCCGGGATCTTTGGTGCGGAGGAGGGCGATCACGGGGCAGGCGGCCTCGTGGACGATCTTGCTGATCAGGTCGAGTGCGTGGTCGCCGCTCTCGCCGAGCGCGACGAGAGCGACATCCGGGTGTTCGCGGCGGGTCGTCTCGCCGATCTGCTCGACCTCGACTCCGGCGGCGACAACGACATGTCCCATCTTGGTCAGGATCTCGGTGATGACCGCGAGTCGTTCCGGGCGTTCGTTGGCGATCAGGATGCGAAGGTCGCGCGCCCCGATGACTGCGGCGACGGGTTCTTGGCTCATGCCCTCTCCCAACCTGGCCTCCTCTTGTTTGGATTATTGCGCGTTCCTGGTGGGATGATCCGGCTTGCAGCGACCCCGCTTGGGCGCGGGGTCGTGCGGTCGTGACCCTTGGCCGCGAGCAGCGGAGGGCGCAGAATCCGACCCTTCGAACAATGCTCCGCCCACAATCCCCGGGCGGAGCGCCTTTGTTTATCCGAGGAGTCGTGGGTGTAGACTCTCTTGACGCGGAGTTTCCGACAAACCTTCGGGCCCCGCGCCTGAACTAGCTCGGCCACAACCCCGGTCGAACGTGGTAGGCCACCGGCTGAAGGGAGTTGTCGTGCCGATCCAGACTGAACGATCCGATCCTGCTGAACACGCCTGCGGAGGTGCGTCTGTTGGCCGCCGTTGACCACAAGGCAAACCAGCAGGTTCTGTTCCGTGAGGTGAACGAGCACATCGCCGAGCTGAGCGGCGACTGGGGCGAAACCGGAGTGAGCCCGTTCGTCTGCGAGTGCAGCGACCCTGAGTGCGTCGAGTCGGTAGAGATCAGTCCGGACGAATACGAACGGGTGCGCGCCGACGGCGCGCGCTTCATCGTCGCCCCTGGCCACCAGCAAGCAGAGGTCGAGCGGGTCGTCGAAGAGCACGTCCGCTTTCTCGTCGTCGAAAACACCGGTGTCGCGGCCGCGATCGCACGCTCCACCGACCCCCGCCAGCATGGATAGCACTCCAGCCACGAGCGCGGCCGTCGCGGTCAAGACCACGCCGAGGCTCGTCTTTTTCTATTCGCCTCGGTCGGGTCGCTGCCGCCGCGTGGAGGGATTCATCGCCCAGGTATTGCAGCGCCGACGCAACCACGACACCTTCGACCTCGTACGAATCTCCGTGGAGAATCGCCCCGACCTGGCCGAGCGGTTCGGTGTGGAAGCCGTGCCGACCTTGTGCGTGGTCGAAGATCGACGATTGCGCAAGCGGATCGTCGCCCCGCGCGGCTGCCGCGAGCTAGAGCGGGAACTCGCACCCTGGCTGCATTGAGTGTCTCGCCCCGCACCCAGGTAGTTGAGCCATGTGAATCGGCAAGCGCCTCGGTGCTCTCCCGACCTGGTTAGTCATGCGTCCGTGATAGAGGCTGGCGCGGCTGCACGGGATCGAGCAGCTTCTGTGCGCGCGGACGCGGTCGGCTGCCGACTCGGCAGTCAAAAGCCCGCTCCTCGTCTCTCCCGCAACGCTGATCGCTGGCGCGTTTCCACTCACGGGCGGCGAGGCGTTCCGCGCGATCGGCGCTCGCCTCTCTTCCCAGCTCGCGCATCTCGACGGCGTGTTCCTCCTGCAGCTTGGCTGCGGCTTCATGCAGAGCAGCGGCCCGATCGTGGGTCGAGGCCCCGCATGTGCACCGCCATGGCGTGACGTCGACGTGGCGGCCGCAGGTCACCGCGCCCGGAAGGAAGAGGGAACGGAAGGAACGACCCGGCGGGCGGGAGACAAAAGGGGATCGTACCCGGGGGTCGCTCCCGAACACCGAGGGGTCAGTCGAGCGCGTCGAGTAGCCGCTGAGCGCGGCAGATGCGGTCGTCGACACCGTCGCGGCGTGCATCCTCGTCGCGCTGTCCCGCACGGTCGCGGGGTGTGAGCAGGTCGCAGTAGAGACGGTTTGTTGCGTGAACGCGCTGCTTGATCGCTGTCCAGGCACGTTCCAGCTCTGCTTCATGCACCTCGAAGCGCAGCTTGCCGTGTTCGAGTCGAGGCTCTTCCAGATCGGACGGGAACTTCGTGTATTCACGGAACAGCGTGAGCCACTCGCCGTCCGGCCATGTTCGGCCCTCGGCTTGCAGCTCGATCTCGACCTCCAACATGTCGCCGTAGGCGATGCCGAGGACGCGCCGCGCTCCGAGCGTGATCACCACCGGCGTCCACCTCGAACGCGGCCGTCGCGCCAGCGCCAGACTGCCCAGCCGCCGATTGCCATGATCGCGATTGAGGCGCCGACCAGGAACGTGATCAGTCCGCCCACGTCCGACCCCCTTAGCGATTAGCCCTTGATTCAGCGCCGCCCGCTCGTCGGCGCAGGCGTCGCGCTGTGAGGGGATCGCCCTCGATTTGAAGGCCGATCCAGGCATCAGCGGCGTCGGGTTCGATCCCACGGGCTGCCGCCACCTCCGCGACGAGCAGCTTGCGTGCCTGTCGGTAGAGCTGGTTTCTGATCGGCGCGGTGCCTCCTTTGAGGCGCGCGCGCTCTCGGTGCGCGCCGTCGCGGACGATCTCGGCAAGGCCGCCGATACTGCCGCCTACGAGTTTGGCTTGCGCATTCCGGTGCCGTCGAGACCAATGCTCAAGTGCGGCCGGGGGCGAGTCGCCACCGAGTGTGCGCCGCACCTCCTCCAGCTCCGGCTCGCCGGAGAGCGACCGCAACGCGGTCTGTGCGCGATCGAGAGGAAGCGTCACCTTCAACCCGCTCTCGAAGACGAGGACGAGCAACTCCCCGCTAGCCCCGCGATGCTCCCTCGATTCGACGCGGCCAATCCCGTGGGAGGCGTAGACAACGAGATCACCGACGGCCAGACGAAGTGGCGCGGGAGTTTGGTTGCCAGCAGTCCTGGCGGGCTCGTGGCTCAGACCCGCGCTCTGCTCTTTCTGCTGTGCCATTCGCGCGGCTGACCTATGCGGACGAGAAGGTGACGTTGGTGGCTTCGGGTCCGTATTCGCCTTCTGCGCGGTCGAATCGCACCTTCGTGTTCTCGACCAGCGTCTTGTGGTCGGCACCGACGATCTCGCGGTAGTCGACGAACAATGGCGTTCCGCCGCCGTCGGGAACGATGAAGCCGCAACCTCTCTCGGCGCTAAACCACTTCACGGTCCCGGTTGCCAAAGTTCGAGCACCTCCCCCGTCTCAGGCGATCGTTTCGGCGGCCACTGCTGGGGCTTGGGTGATCGTGAGCACGCGATCGAGGCCCGTGATCTCGAAGATCTTCCGTAGCGAGTCGGGGCAGGCGACGCGGATCTCTCCGCCCCGTTCGCGGAGGCTCCTCATCCCGCCGAGGAGCACGCCGAGAAACGTCGAGTCGATGAAGGTCGCCCCACCAAGATCGACGATGACCTCCGTGGCGCCGTGCTCTATGCAGCTGTGCAGGTCGTGCCTGAACTCGGGGGCGGTGAACATGTCGAACTCCCCAGCGAGAGCAATCCGGTAGGTCGCCGAACCGATCTGCCGGGTTCGTACGCTCGCCTTCATCAGGCCCGTCCAAGCCAGGAGTCGACCTCGGCCAAGGTCATGTTGTTGCGGTCGTTGACCGGCTTACGCGCGGAGTCGATCAGGGCATACCCGGAGTCCGAGTGGCGAAGCTGAAGCCCCCGCGCGGCAGCCTGCCGCCTCAAACTCCTCACGCCAAGCTTCTCAGCTTTGGCCTCATTGGCTCCGGGCCAACTCTCTTCGCGCGACGCACCGCCAAGGGGCACCGCGATCCCTCGCCGGGCCCGAGGGATGCCGCCGTTGCCGTGATGCTCCGGCTTCACTGGATCCACCCGGACACCGGGGTCTCTGGCTTCCCCTCAGCTCCCGGAACGTCGCCGCCGCCGACCGCCGCTGTCTTGCCCGCGGCGCGTTGAGCAGCCGCCTCGGCCTTCTTCGCGCGCTTCCGCTCGCGCCGCTCCTTGAGCTCGAGTTCGCGTGCCCGCTTCGCGTGCGTCTGTCCCCTAGTCGCCGCCATCCGTCCACTCCTTTCTCTCGGTTGAGCGGCAGCTGCGGCGCAATAGCCGCAGCTGACCACTCTCGATCTAGACGGACGCCAACTCGGCGACGTTCGTCGCCTGCGGTCCCTTGTCGCCCTGCGCGGGCTCGTACTGCACCTTCGCGTTCTCGGCGAGCGACTTGAAGCCCTCGCCGACGATCGCGCTGTGATGAACGAACAGATCGTCGCTGCCGTCGTCAGGAGTGATGAACCCATACCCCTTGTCGGCGCTGAACCACTTCACGGTTCCGGTTGCCATAGATGAAACACCTCCTCTGCTACTCAAGGAACAAGCAGAGGAAGCGCACAACGCGCAGCCGGTACTCGCTCAGCTAGTCCGCACAGCCTACCTGCAAACTCTGGCATCCGGGCTTCGCGCCCCGGACAAGTCCCATGATTCCCTCTGCCGGGACAGAGGCAGCCCGCCTTCATCCGCGACGATCCGACGACCGCTAGCCGCCCCCCGGCCCGTCGCGCGTGCGCAAGACAATCGACGCGCCCCGCGGCTGCCGGCAGCTCGAACCGGAGCTGGAGCCCTGGCGGCAGTGGGATTAGCCCGCCCCCGCATGGGTAGCGCGCCGTAACGGCACTATTCGGGGAGGAGCTTCGAGGCGATGGACGGCCACGACTACTTGCACGAAACGGCGAGCCTGATCCGCAGAGGCTGGTGTGCCGGCGCCGATGCCCGTGACCGCCACGGCACCGCAGTACCAGCATCCGATCCAGCCGCGGTCGCCTGGTCACTCACCGGCGCACTCGCCCACGTCTGCGAACGCAACGACGCCAGCCTCAGCTCGCTCAGCGACGCCCTCTGGGGAATCTCCGGCGTGATCCCCGACTCATCACTCGGCGCCTGGAACGACGCCACCGGCCGCACCCAAGCCGCGACCCTCCACATGCTCGCCAACGCGTCCACCAGCCTCACCCGGCAGCCACCGACCGAGACGACCGCGCAACAGAACTAGGGCGAGCATCGGCAAACTCCTTTTGGAAGGCTGGCGACCTCGCCGCGGAGCACTCGCTGTCCGCTGCAGGACCACCCGACCTTCGGACTGTGAAAGCGCTTTACGGCTCGGGTCTGCTCGAGCTAGCACAGGTGTTCTCGCGTCTGCCGGCGCGGCTCAACAGCCCGATGTTGACCTCGCGCCCGTTCTTCGCATGGATCGCAGCCCAAGCACCCAGCATTTGCAGGCAATTCTCGATGGGCCGTGCAGGGATCGAACCTGCGACCTTGGGATTAAGAGTCCCCTGCTCTACCAGCTGAGCTAACGGCCCTGGTCGCCCGGTCTCTGGGCGGCGGGCCATTGTAGCCTCGCTCCGGTGAAGGTTCTCTCGGTCGTGGGCAACCGCCCGCAGTTCATCAAGTCGGGTCCGGTGAGCTCTGCGCTCCGCGAGGCCGGCATCGAGGAGGTCGGCCTCCATACCGGCCAGCACTGGGATCCCGAGCTCTCCGAGGTCTTCTACGAGGAGCTCGGGCTGCCCGAGCCGCGGTACCCCCTCGACCTCCACACGGCCGACGCGGCGACGATGCGGCCCGCGATCGCGGCGGTGCTCGCGCAGGAACGGCCCGACTGGACGCTCGTCTTCGGCGACACGAACTCGACGCGCGCCGGCGCCGAGGCGGCCGGCGACTCCGGCGTCCCGGTCGCGCACGTGGAGGCCGGGCTGCGCAGCGGCGACCTGTCCATGCCCGAGGAGCACAACCGGATCGCGGTCGACGCGATGGCCGCACTCCTGCTCTGCCCCGACGAGCGTTCGCGCGAGACGCTGCTCGCCGAGAACGTCTCGGGCCGCATCGAGGTCGTGGGAGACGTGATGGCGGACGCCTGCTTCCGCCTCGCCCCGATCGCCCGCGAGCGCTCCCGGATCCTCGCCGAGCACAGCCTCGAGGCCGGCGGCTACGTCGTCGCGACGATCCACCGCGAGGCGAACGTCCGGCCGGAGCGGCTGGCGCGGATCGTGGACGGCCTCGGCCGGCTCGGCGAGCGCGTCCTCTTTCCTGCCCACCCCCGCACCCGCGCGGGCCTCGGCGAGGTGCCGCCGAACGTCGAGGTGCTCGCGCCGGTCGGCTACCTCGACATGGCCGCGCTCGTCTCGCAGGCGCGCGTCCTCGTCACCGACTCCGGCGGCCTGCAGAAGGAGGCGTACTGGTACGGCGTCCCGTGCGTCACCGCGCGGCCGTCGACCGAGTGGGTGGACACGGTCGAGCTCGGCGCGAACGTCCTGGTGGACGACGATCCCGGGCAGCTTGCGGCCGCGGTCGCGGCGGCGCGGATGCCCGAGGAGCGGCCGCCGCTGTACGGAGACGGGCACGCCGCGGAACGGGTCGCAGCTAGCCTTGCCGGCGGCCATGGCTGAGGGTGCCCACTACGACGTCGCGGTCGTCGGCGCCGGCTACGTCGGCGTGCCGCTGGGAGCCACGTTCGCCGAGGCCGGCTGCCGGGTTCTCCTCGTCGACGTGGTCGAGAGCGTCGTCGCCGCGCTCAACCGCGGCGAGTCGCACATCGACGACGTCCCGGGCGACCGCCTGGCGCCACTCGTCGAGAGCGGCCTCGTCCGCGCGACGACGAGCTACGAGGAGCTGCGCGAGGCCGATGCCGTCCTCGTCGCGCTGCCGACACCGCTCTCACGCCAGCGCGAGCCCGACCTCTCGATCGTGGAAGGCGCGGCCAGCCGCCTCGGCGAGGTGCTGCGCGAGGGCCAGCTCGTCGTGCTCGAGTCGACGACCTGGCCCGGCACGACGCGGGAGGTGCTGCAGCCGATCCTCGAGGAGGCGAGCGGCCTGCGCGCGGGGGAGGGCTTCTTCCTCGCCATGTCGCCGGAACGCGTCGACCCCGGCCGCGAGGACTGGACGACGAAGACGACGCCGAAGGTGCTCGGCGGGATCACGCCCGAGTGCACGCGCCGCGCCGCCGCTCTCTACGGCCGCGCGATCGACACCGTGCACGAGGTGACGAGCCCCGAGGCGGCCGAGCTGACGAAGCTGCTCGAGAACATCTTCCGGTCGGTCAACATCGCGCTCGTCAACGAGCTCGCGATCCTCTGCGACCGCATGGGGATCGACATCTGGGAAGTCGTCGACGCGGCAGCGACGAAGCCGTTCGGGTTCATGCGCTTCAGCCCGGGGCCGGGTCTCGGCGGGCATTGCATCCCCGTCGACCCCTTCTATCTCACCTGGAAGGCGCGGGAGTTCGGCTTCTACACGGAGTTCATCGAGCTCGCCGGCAAGGTCAACGAGGAGATGCCGTACTTCTGCCGCTCGCTCGTCTCCCAGGCGCTCAACCATCATGCGCAGCGCGCGATGAAGGGCTCGCGGATCCTCGTGCTCGGCGTCGCGTACAAGCCGGACATCGGCGACATGCGGGAGTCGCCCGCCCTCAAGCTCATCTCGCTGCTGCAGAACGCGGGTTCCGACGTCGCGTACCACGACCCGCACGTCCCGCGCATCGAGCAGGAGGGCATCGAGCTGGCCTCCGTCCCCTACGAGCCCGCGGCCTACGATTGCATCGTCGTCGTCACCGACCACTCCTCGCTCGACTACGAGCAGCTCGTGGACGAGGCCTCGCTCGTCGTCGATCTCCGCAACGCGACGGGCGCCAAGGGCACGGCGGCGGAGCACGTCTTCAAGCTGTGACGAGGCTGCGGGTCGGACAGGCGGGGCTCGGCTACTGGGGCCGCAACCTCGCGCGCAACTTCGACGAGATCGCCGACCTGCGCCGGCTCTGCGACGCGAGCGAGGAGCGGCGCGCGGAGTTCGCCGGGCGCTACCCCGATGCCGAGGTGACGCCCGACTTCGACGAGCTGCTCGCCGCGGACGACGTCGACGCAGTCGTGATCGCGACGCCCGTCCCCACGCACTTCCCGCTCGCCCGTGCGGCGCTCGAGGCGGGGAAGCACGTCTTCGTCGAGAAGCCGCCCGCGATGCGCGCCGCGGAGATGGAGGAGCTGATCGGACTCGCCGAGGCCGGCGGGCTCGTGCTCATGCCGGGCCACCTGCTCCTCTACCACCCGGCCGTGCAGAAGCTGAAGGAGCTCGTCGACGGCGGGGAGCTCGGCGACGTGCTCGTCGTGTACGGCAACCGCCAGAACCTCGGCGTGATCCGCAAGGACGAGAACGCGCTCTGGTCGCTCGGCGTCCACGACCTCTCGGTGATCCTCTATCTGATCCAGGAGGAGATCGTGGAGGCGGCGGCGCACGGCCACGCCTTCCTCAACGAGGGCGTCGAGGACGTCGTCTTCTGCTACCTGCGCTTCGCCTCGGGGAAGATCGCGCACATGCACCTGTCGTGGCTCGATCCGCACAAGATGCGGCGGCTCACCGTCGTCGGCCGCGACAAGATGGCCGTGTTCGACGACATGGAGCTCGAGCACAAGATCACGGTCTACGACAAGGCGCCGGAGCAGCCGTCCGACACGTACGGCGAGTGGCGGACACGGACCGGCGACACGTTCAGCCCGAAGCTCTCGAACGCCGAGCCGCTGAAGCTCGAGTGCCAGCACTTCGTGCGGCTCGTGCAGGAGGGCTGGGACGGCCGGGAGATGCACGACGGCCTCGAGGTCGTGCGCGCGCTGGAGCTGCTGACGGGGAGCCTGCGTGGCGGTTGAGTCCGAGATCCACCCGACCGCGATCGTCTATCCCGGGACCGTGCTCGGGGACGGCGTGAAGGTGCACGAATACGCAGTCGTCGGCAAGCAGCCCGCGCTGTCGCCGCGCTCGACCGCAAGGCGCGAGGAGCTGTCACCTGCCCGGATCGGCGACGGGACGATCGTCTCCACCGGCGCCGTCGTCTTCGCCGGCGCGAAGGTCGGCGCCCGCGTGGTCCTCGGCGACCAGTCCTGCGTGCGGGAACGCGTCACGGTCGGCGACGACGTCGTGATCGGCCGCGGGTCGCTCGTGGAGAACGACACGACGATCGGCGCGCTGACGAAGATCCAGGCCGAGGCGTACATCACGGCGTACTCGACGCTCGAGGAGGATGTCTTCGTCGCGCCGTGCGTCGTGACGACGAACGACAACTTCATGGGCCGCACCGAGCGCAGGCACGAGCTGATCAGGGGACCGACCATCCGCCGCGGCGCGCGGATCGGCGGCGGCGCGATCCTCCTCCCCGGCGTCGAGATCGGCGAGGAGGCGTTCGTCGGCGCGGGCGCGGTCGTGACGAAGGACGTCGAGCCGCGGATGATCGTGGTCGGCAACCCCGCGCGCGTGATGCGGCCCGTCGCCGAGGACGAGCTGCTCGACAACCAGTAGCTAGCGGCTCTTGGTCAGCTGCAGGGCGTAGCGGCCGCCGCCGTGCCGCGTGGTGCGCAGCTCGACGAGGTACCACCCGCCGCGCGTCGCGCGGTACGAGAGACGCTGGTTCTTTCCGGGATGCCGGGTCTGCGCGACCTGGCCCCGGCTGCGAAACACGCTCTTCGTCCCCGGCGGCCACAGGCTCAGCTCGAGCGCCGCGTGCGCCCACCGCGCGGCGACCCGCGCGTGCAGCCGTTGCCCGCGGACGAGACGGACGCGGTAGACGTCGACCCGGTCGTCCCAGTAGTCGAGCGTCGCCTGGAGGTCCGGCCGCTTGCCGAACAGCTTGCGCGCCTGGGGCGCGCTGTCGTTCGGCTCGAGCCGGTCGGTGGGCGGAAGCGGAGCGCCCGAGTCGAGGAAGTCGACGGCCTTCGCCACGTCGAGGCTGCCCCAGCCGCTGTATCTGTCGCGCCCGGCCGGACACGCGGTGTCCACGCAGGTGCTCGAGGGGCCGACGTCGTCGGCGTGCCGCTCGAGGATCCGCGTGACCTGGCTGCTGCTGAGCCCCGGATGTAGCCCGAAGAGCACGGCCGCAGCGGCCGACACCTGCGGTGCGGCGAACGAGGTTCCCTCCGGATGGTGATAGGCGCCCGTCGCGCAGTCGGTGTAGCCCTGAGGCGCGCAGCCCGTCTGCTGAGCGGTCAGCGCCGTCGGGAAGGTGGAGAAGATGCCGACTCCCGGCGCGGCGAGATCGACGAAGGTCGGATCCTCGTCCGAGAAGTCGGGCACGCCCCCGGAGCGGGTCAGCGCGCCGACCCCGATCACATGCGGCAGCGCTGCCGGCCAGCTCGCGTACGGCCACGGCGTCGTATACGCCTCGTCGCCGTTGCCGACGGCGGCGACGACGACGGCCCCCTTCCTGACCGCGTAGGCCACGGCCTGGGCCTCGACCTTCGAGTACGTGTCGAGCGCGGGGTTGGCCGGGTCGCGGACCGCCCCGAAGCTGAGGTTGACGACCCGCGCTCCCTGCTTGACGGCCCAGCGGATGGCAGCCGCCTCCGCCTGGATCGGGATCGAGCCGTCAGCGGCGACGACCTTCGCCACGAGGAGCTGCGACGAGTAGGCGAGACCTACGACGCCGGCCTGGTCCAGGGCTCCGGCGATCTCACCGGCGACGATCGTGCCGTGGCCCTGGGTGTCGGTGCACGGGTCGCCGACGACGAAGCTCTTCGACTTCGCGATCTGCCCCTTCAGGTCGGGCAAGTCGCAGTCGACGCCCGAGTCGACGATCGCGACCTTGACCGGAGCGAGGTCGGTCGGCGGCGCGGGCCAGGCGTCGAACGCGCTGTCCTGGCCGAGATACCACTGCTTCGTGAAGTACGAGTTCGTCGGCGTGAACGCCGCAGCGACAGGGGTCGCGACGAGCGCGGCCACCACCGCGCCGAGTACCGCAACCCTCCGCTTCTTCACTACTTCACGGTAGCCGCCTGCACGCGGATCCGCACGGACCCGGCGGCGTCCTGCGCCGTCGCCAGCCGGTAGACGGTCGTCACCCTCGGCTTGACCGTGAACCGGAAGCTGCCGGAGTGGACCGCCCGCAGGCGCTTCCACGGAGTCCCGTTGCTGCGCTTCTGCACGACGACGTCACGGACCCCGCGCACCACGCCGCTCAGCGTGACCCTGGTGCGGGGAGCGACGGCGGGATTCGGCGCGGGCGGCTGCAGCGAGAGGACGCCGACGCTGAACCACGACGAGCGGAGCCCGAGCTCCGAGGCCGCGGTGACGCCTGTGACGGATTCCGTGCGCTGCGCCCCGCGTCGGAGCGACGCGAGCCTGAGCGTCTTCACGCGTCTCGACGGATTGCGCCTGACCGTGGCGTCGACGATGCGTCCGGCGACTCCGAGCGCGCGGCCGAGCGTCTTCCCGGTCACCGTGACCGGGCCCCAGTCGTGGTACGGCGAGATGTTGTCGTAGGGATCGCGGACCGAGACGAGATACGGCCTGCCGGGGGATCCGAAGGCGTCGGCCGCCGACTGCGTCCAGCCACCGGTGCTGGACGAGAAGAGCGTGTCCGCCACGCCGCCGCCGTAGAGCAGCACCTGCCCGGCCGTGTCGTTCACGGCCTGCCTTCCGGCCACCGTCTCGGCCGAGACGCCGAGGTACGCCTGGCTGCGACCGTCGGCGTAGACGTCGAACGCGGCGCCGGCCTTCCGGCTGGCGAGGGCGTACGAGCGCGCGGCGACGGCCTGGGCCTCGAGCGCGGCGGGGAGCCACGCCGACGGCATCTCGGCCGGCACCACGCCGTAGAGGTACTGCTCGAGCGGCAGGACGTTGATCGCGCGCAGCTTCTCGTTCGGCGCGTCGACGACGAGCTGACCCCGGTAGCGGCGACCGAGGGTGAGGCTCGTTCCCGGCGCGGGCGAGAAGGTGAGCGGCGGCGTCAGGGCCACCGCCGCGCCGCCGTCGACGGCGAGCTTCAGCGCCGGCGTGAGCGTCGTCGTGCCTGCCGCGAGCGTGTGGTCGGTCCCGTCCCCGTCCTCGACCGCGATCGGCTTCTTCGAGGAGATGGTCAGCTGCTTCTTCCCGCTCGCGAGCAGGACGCGGATCGACGTCGCCGCCGTCTCGCCGAGCGTCGTGCCCGGGTAGTAGTCCGCGAGGATCTGCTCGTACGTGAATCCCTGCAGCGCGTAGCCCTGGGCGCCCCACTGGCCCATGCCGACTCCGTGCCCGTAGCCGTGGCCCCTGACGAGGAAGAGCGCGCCGGAGCCGGCCGGCGCGACGTACCGCGGTCCGGACGAGCGCGCCGCGTGCGGCGCCGAGGCGAAGACCGCGGCCGCAGCGAGGGCGGAGAGGGCGAGGAGCGCGCGAACCAGGACGCCGCTGAGGGTAGCTCCCATTCCGTCCGGCCGACCTGTAGAATCCTCCCGACATTTGCGAGGCGACGAAGCCTCGGTTGCGACAGCAGGTCGCGGCCGGGGCTTTTTTCGTTCTCGGATAAGCAGAGCTCAGGGAGGGAGAATGGCGTACGTGGAGTCGAGGAACCGGGCGACATCCGACCCGGAGACGCGCAAGGAGGTGCTCGCGGAAATCGAGTCCCGCGGCATCGAGGACGTGCTCCTCTGGTTCACCGATCTCGAGGGGCACCTGAAGAGCTTCGCCATCACGCTGAGCGAGGTCGAGGGCGCGCTCGACGACGGGATGGGCTTCGACGGCTCGTCGATCACCGGCTTCAACGCGATCGAGGAGTCGGACATGGTCGCGATCCCCGATCCC
>DATFCX010000063.1:0-16719 GCA_035252585.1 Gaiellaceae bacterium | reverse complement strand
CCGCCGGCCACGAGCAGCGTCTGGTTCTCGGTGCGGACCCCGAGCTCCGCGAGCGCGTCGCTCACCGCCGCGATCGCCTGCGCGCGCGGATCGCCCAGAACGCTCCCGATCGGCACCGCGGGCGGCTCGACCACGATCGTGACTCGCGACGCACCGGCGGCCAGCGCCTCGAGCGGCTCGCCGTCGAGGGGAAAGCGCAGTGCCTCCCGTGTCGCCGCCTCGACGTCGGTCGGCCTGCCCGGCGCCGGCGGTCGCAGGACACGTGCGTCGGCCGGCGCGGAGGCCACGACGAGGCGCGTGCCGGACAGGAGCGGGACGCGCGGCACTCAGCCGATCCAGCGGTGCAGCCGCAGGAAGCTGGTGCGGAAGCCGCGTCGCGGCCAGAAGCGCGAGGCCCAGAGGTTCGTCATCCGCCAGTCGATCGTCATCGCCGGGTAGCCGTGCTCGTGGGCCCAGCGGATGGCGTGGGCGGTCAGCGCACGGCCGACTCCCGTGCCGCGGGCTGCGGGCTCCGTCGAGGCCTGCGCCAGGTCGATGCTGTCCGGCGGTACGCGCAGGTCGGGAGGCCGCCGGTAGAGGAGGACGTGCCCGACGATGCGGCCGTCCCGCTCGGCCACGAAGAGCTCGTACTTCTCGTCGTCGGTGTCGGCGCGCCACTCGGCGGCTGCCTCCTCCCGGCTCTGCGGTGTGAGGTCCGAAAAGCTGGGCGACGGCAGCAGCGCCTCGTGCAGGGTCACCTCGAGGCTCGCCGCCGCGTCGAAGTCGTCGCGCGTGCCTTGCCTGACCCTCACGCCTCCGTCGTACGGCTCGGGCTCCGCGTCTGTCTCACGCATCCCCAGGGCGCCGGACGCGCCGAAGCTCAGCCGGAACCAGGCGTCGATCAGCGCCGGGTCGCTCGCCGGCAGGAACACGACGTGGGAGGAATGTCCGGCGCCGGCCCAGGCGCCGGCGGCAGCGGCGTAGAGGTCGCGGGCGTGCTCGGCGTCGCCGGACACCGCATGGCCGCAGACCCCGACGGAGAACCACCGCTGCCGGGCCGGAGCGCCGAACACGTAGCCGTCCGCCGAGATGACGCCGCTCGCGCCGTCGACGGCCCACTCCTTCTCCACCTCGGCGCGGAAGTCGACGTCGCCCGGCAGCAGAGGCTCCGCGGCCCGATGCCGCTCGTGCCGCGCCGCGAGCAGCTCGGCCGCCGCGTCGACGTGCTCGTCGGTGAAGGGGACGATCTTCACGGAGCCGTACACTCGCAGAGATGTCGCCGAAGACGCTCACAGGCGCCGAGCTCGACCTGAACGACGCGCCCGCGCGCGACGCCGAGCTCTTCCTCGTCGACGGCAACAACCTCGCGTACCGCGCGTTCTTCGCTCTGCCGGAGGAGCTCGCGACGAGCGAGGGCTTCCCCACGAATGCGCTCCTGGGCTTCACGAACATGCTCTTCAAGCTCCTCTCCGACTACCGGCCGAAGGGCGTCGCGGTCGCCTGGGACACGCGCCCGGTGCACCGCCACGCGCAGGCCGAGGCGGCCGAGGTCGTCTACAAGGAGGGCCGCCGGCCGATGCCGGACCTGCTCGCCGAGCAGTTCCCGCACCTCCGGCCGATCGTCGGGGCGTTCGGCTACCGGAACCTCGAGTTCGAGGGGTGGGAGGCGGACGACGTCATCGCCACGCTCGCGACGCGGGCCGACGACGCGGCCATCAGGACGTGCGTCGTCTCCACCGACCGCGACGCGTTCCAGCTCGTCTCCGAGAACGTCTGCCTGATGATGACGCCGCGGGGCGTGAGCGACGTCAACGTCTACACGCCCGAGCGGGTCGAGGCGCGCTACGGGATCCGGCCCGACCAGATCCCGGACTTCATCGGGCTCAAGGGCGACACCTCCGACAACATCCCCGGCGTCCCGGGGATCGGGGACAAGACCGCCGGACAGCTCGTCGCGCAGTACGGGTCGCTCGAGGGCGTGCTCGAGCACGTCGAGGAGCTGTCGCCCGCGCGCCGCAAGAACCTGACGGAGTTCGCGGAGCAGGCGCGCGCGGCGAAGGTGCTCGCGACGATGCGCCGGGATCTCGAGCTCGACTGCGATCCGGCCGAGCTCGTCCTCGCTCCGCCGGACCGATCGCAGCTGCGCGAGATGTTCCGCCAGTTCGAGTTCCGCGCGCTGCTGGGGCGGGTGGATGACCTCGACGAAGCGGTGCCGGCGCGCGAGCGGATCTCGGCGGGCACCGCGGTGGCGTGGCACGAGGAGACGAGCAACACGCTGTTGCAGGCGCCGGAGCCCGTGGGCATCGCGGCCGACGAGGGGCGGATCGCGGTCGCGCTCGGCGACGAGGTCGTCGTCTCGCCGCGGCCCGAGCGGCTCGAGGGGACGTTCGTCGCGCACGACGCGAAGGCGATCGGCGTCGAGGCCGCCGACGACACGATGATCCTCGCCTACCTGATCGACCCGGCGCGGAGCGAGTACCTCCTCGACGACCTCGCCGCGGAGTACGCGGTCGAGGCGGTTGCGGAGCCGGAAGCCGAGGAGGAGACCGCGCGGCTCGTCAGCCACGCGGCCGTGACGCTGCGCCTCCGCGAGCCGCTGCTCGACCGCGTCCGCGAGCGCGGAGCCGAGCCGCTCTATCGCGACGTCGAGATGCCGCTCGTCGGCGTCCTCGGCCGGATGCAGCGGGCCGGGGTCCGCATCGACACGTACCGCATGGGGGAGATCACCGCCCGCCTCGCCGACCGCGTCGAGGAGCTCGAGTCGCGCGCCTACGAGCTCGCGGGCGAGGAGTTCGTGCTCGGCTCGCCGCAGCAGCTCGGGCGGATCCTGTTCGAGAAGCTCGAGCTGACGCCCGGCCGCAAGGGCAAGACGGGGTACTCGACGGACACGAAGGTGCTGCGCTCGATCCGCGCCGAGCACGAGATCGTCGGCGTGATCGAGGAGTGGCGCGAGCTCTCGAAGCTCCTCAACACGTACCTCCAGCCGCTGCCCGGGATGATCGGCGACGACGGCCGCCTCCACACGACGTTCAACCAGACGGTCGCCGCGACCGGCCGCCTCTCGACGACGAGCCCGAACCTGCAGTCGATTCCGATTCGCACCGAGCTCGGCCGCGAGATCCGCTCGGCCTTCGTCGCGGAGCAGGGCGCACGTCTCATCTCGGCCGACTACTCGCAGATCGAGCTGCGCATCCTCGCGCACGTCTCCGGCGAGCCGAAGCTGCGCGAGGCGTTCGCGCGCGGGGAGGACATCCACACCGCGACGGCGGCGGAGGTGCTCGGCGTCGACCCCGCCAAGCTGACCCCCGCCGAGCGCTCGATCGCGAAGATGATCAACTTCGGGATCGTCTACGGGATCTCGGCCTTCGGCCTCTCCGAGAACCTCGAGATCCCACGCGAGCAGGCCCAGGAGTACATCGACGCGTACCTCGCGCGCTTCCCGCTCGTGCAGGACTTCATCTCCCGCACGATCGAGCAGGCGGAGCGCGACGGCTACGTGACGAGCCTCCTCGGCCGGCGGCGGCCGGTGCCCGAGCTGCGTGTGCGGAACCGCGCGACCCGAGGCTTCGGCGAGCGCGTGGCCGTCAACTTCGTGATGCAGGGCTCGAACGCAGACATCATCAAGGTCGCGATGGTCGCGATCGAGCGGCGGCTACGCGAGGAGGGGAGAAGCGCGCGGCTCGTCCTCCAGGTGCACGACGAGCTCCTCCTCGAGGTGCCCGACGCGGAGACCTCGGTCGTCAAGGAGCTCGTGCGCGAGGAGATGTGCAGCGCGTATCCGCTCGACCCGCCGCTCGCGGTCGACGTGGGCGCCGGCGACTCCTGGGCCGACGCGAAGAGCTAGGCCGCGGCGCGCCCGGCCGTAGGATGCGGACGCGTACGCCCGAGGGCTCGAAGTCGGCTGACGCGACCGGGCCTCCGGTCGCTCAGGCGAGCTGCCACTCCTCGTTACGGATCAGCGGCAGCGTCGTCCCGTCGCCGAGGATCGCGTCCACCTCGAGCTCCGGGCCTCCGACCATGAAGTCGACGTGCATGTTGGCGACGTTCAGGCCCTCGCCGGGCTCGGCCTCGCCCTCGCAGACGAACGGGAAGCCGGTGCCGTAGGCGATGTGGCAGGTGGCGTTCTCGTCGAACAGCGGGTCGTAGAAGATCGTGCCCGACCGGCCGACGCGCGACTCGCTGGTGACGAGCGCCACCTCCCCGAGGCGATCGGCGTTCTCGATCGTGGCGAAATGGCTCCGGACGACGTCCGCTCCCGTCTCCGCCTCGACGCGGACGGCCCTGCCTCCCTCGAAGGTCAGCTCCAGGCCGCGCACGATCTGGCCCGAGAGGGGCAGCGGCACGGTGGAGCGGATGGTGCCCTCGGTACGGCGTGCGTCCGGCGAGGTGAACACCTCCTCCGTCGGCATGTTCGCCACGTACCGGATCCCGGTCGACGTCTCGCTGGCGCCCGAGATCCAGCGCGCGTTCGGCAGCAACCCCACGGTCAAGTCGGTCCCCGGTCCGCGATAGCGAAGGGCGTCGACCTGAAGCTCGTCCAGCTGGGCCGACCGCTCCGCCAGCCGTGTCAGGTGCTTCTCCCAGGCCGCGACCGGATCCGCCTCGTCGAGCCGCATGCAGAAGGCGACCTTCTCCCAGAGCCGCTCGACGTCGGGCTCGCCGAACACCTGTCGCGCCCAGCCCTCGTTCGGCGCGCCGACACCGCACCAGTTGACGCTGCTCTCGGCCATCTGCTGCATCCGGATCTGCACGACCTCCTGCGGGACCGCCCGGCCGACGCGCTCACCGTCCAGATCGGCCATCAGATCCGGCTCCGGGTTCCCGGTCGTCGCGATCAGCGCGTTGCCGGCGAACGACCTCGCGAGCTCCTTCACCCACCCCGGCGAGTACGTCAGCGCCTCGTCCGGCCCCAGCTCGATCGTCGCCCGCCGGGCATGGGCATCCCCGTACACGACGTGGACGTAGGACGCGCCGGCCCGGTACGCCTGACGGGCGATAGCGCGCGCCAGCTCGCGGTGCTCCACGGCCGGTGTGACGAACACCTCCTGGCCCGGCTGCACGTTCGCACCCACCTTGACCACGAGCTCCGCGTAGCGCTCCAGACGGTCGTCCATCATGCGCCTCCCTCAGCAGGTTGTTCGAGCCGCGGCCTTGGAGTCTCGCCGAGCTCCTCTTCGGGCTGCGGGCGGAGAACCACCGCAGCGAATGCGATCGAGATGACGGTGAGCAGCGCCGCGATCACGAGAAACAGCGTTTGCAGGGAGATCACGCGCAGCGCCTCGCCAGCCGCGAGGAAGCCCAGCGGGCCGACGCCGGCGGTCATCGTCATCACCGCCGTCATCACCTTCGGCCGCAGGGCCTCGGGCGGCTTCGTCGTGAGGATGCCGAGCACCGGGGCGTTGACGAGCGGGCCGCCGAGCGCGAATCCGCCGAGCACGACGAGCGCCGCGCCCCACGGCATCTTGATCGCGAGCGCCCACAGCGGCAGAGGCATCGAGACGATGGCGACGGCCGCGAGCTTCAGCAGGTTGACCCTGCGTACGAGCTGCTGGGCGAGCAGCGCGCCGACGAGCGAGCCGACTCCGAACGCGCCGAAGAGGAAGCCCACCACGAACGAGCTCGAGTACTGGAAGTAGGCGAGCGCGTTGACGCCCACGATGAGCCCCATCACGACGACGTTCAGCAGCGCGGCGACGAGGAGCAGCGGACCGAGCAGCGGGTCGTGGAGGAGGTAGCGCACGCCGGCGAGAACCCCCTGCGACTCCTCGCTCGCGCCCACGCGCCCACCCGCGCGCACGGCGGACGCGATCGTGAGGAACGAGAAGACGTACGTGGCCGCGTCGACGACGAGGACGTCCGCCGGGCTCGTCGCGGCGATCAGGATCCCGGCGAGCACCGGCCCGGCGATCTGCGTCACCGTGTTGGCGCCGCCGAGAACGGCGTTCACCTCGGCGACGCCGCGTTCGTCGTCGCCCACGACCTCCGGGATGACGAGCCGCGACGAGCTGAAGTACGGAGCGGTGAAGCAGCCGACCGCGAACGAGATGATGAGGATCGCGCCGAACGAGAGATGCCCGGTCCACTGGAGGACGGGCAGGACGAGCATGAGCGGGCCGCGGGCGGCGTCCGAGACGAGCATCGACCGCTTCGCACCGAGGCGGGCGATCACCGAGCCCGACGGAATGCCCAGCAAGCCGACGGGGAGGAGCTCCGCGGCCATGACCCAGCCGAGCTTCCCGGTCGAGCCCGTCGTCACCAGGACGAACCACGGCAGGGCGACGAAGGTCATCGACGATCCGGTGAGGGAGACGAGCTCGGCGACCGTCAGGCCGAGAATCGATCGGTTGCGCAGCATGGCCGCGATAATAAAACGTCCGTACGGTTTTGTAAAGTGGGAACCATGCCGAAGGTCACGCAGGAGCACCGTGAGGCCCGCCGCGCGCAGATCCTCGAGGGGGCCAGACGGGCGCTGGCGAAGTACGGCTACGACGGGGCCACCGTCGTCCGGCTGGAGGAGGAGACCGGCCTCTCGCGCGGCGCGATCTTCAACTACTTCGACGACAAGAAGGACATCTTCGTCGCGCTCGCCGAGGACGTGAACCGCCGCTACATCGAGGCGACCGCCTCCGGGGGCTTCGCAGGGGCGATCGACAAGCTCTCGCGTGAGAGCCCCGAGTTTCTCGCAGTCCTGGTCGAGACCGAGGTGCGTCTCTATCGCGACCCGGACTTCACGCGCCGCATGGAGGCCGGCTCGGCGGAGCTGTTGCCGAAGCTCGAGGCGTGGGCCCAGGCGCAACGCAAGAGTGGCGCGCTGCGCACGGATCTCGACTGGCTCGACCTGGCGCGCTTCGGCACGATGGTCATCAACGGACTGGCTCTCCGCATCGCCGGCGGCGAGAAGACCAACGTGGACAGTGTGGTGCGGCTCCTGGAGGACGCACTCCGTCCGCAGCCTGGCGCGAAGCGCTAGGGATTCGGGTCGGTCCAGGTGTCGACGACGTGGCCGGCGGCGTCGCGCCCGACGATGGACGCCGGCTTCGAGCCGCGCGGAAGGGCGGCGAGGAAGAGATGCTCCACGACCGGCAGCGTCGTGGTGCGGCCGTCCGTCAGCGTCACGTCCAGCGTCGTCTCCTCACCCGTCACCGATCCCTCCATGATCGTGTCGTCCGGGTGGTCCGCACCCCAGCCCCAGCTGGGATCGATGGCCGAATCGTCGCCCTCCGTGCATGAGCCCTCGCCGAGCGCGTGGTCACCGTGCATGTCGGATTCCCAGCCCACGAACCAGCACGTGCCGTTGCCGTCGAGCTCGGGTGCGGCCCACATGTCGAGCGGCCCGTCGCTCGTGGCGAGCTGGAGAACGCCATGGGCCTTGCTCGCATCCGCCCGGGGTTCCTGCTTCTTGAAGCCGCTCTGGGCATCGAACGTCTCCATCTGCTCGGCGCCCGCGTTCCACTGGACGAAGCTCTGGTTGATCGACTCCGGCGCCGGGGTTCCCTCGAAGGCGTCGACCGCCGCCCAGGTCGCCGGCGTGAGCACGAGCACCGCGATTCCGGCGACGACCGCGGCGTAGCGCCGCCGCGAATGCCGCGCACGGCCGACGACGTCGTTCCACCGCTCGCGCGGCTCGGCGGCCACGAGCTCGTCCAGCAGGCGGTCGAGGTGAGCGTCGATCATCGTGAGACCTCCTTGGTCAGCGCCCCGCGGAGCGTCTGTCGCGCGGCGGAGAGGGTCGCGCCGACGGTGCCCGAGCTGATCTCGAGCGCGTCCGCGATCGTCGTGTAGTCCAGATCCGCGTAGTAGTGGAGGAAGAGAACCTCGCGCTGGCGCTCCGTGAGCAGCTCGAGCGGGAGGCCGAGCTCTTCGGCGCGAACGTCCACCGGTGTCGGCGCGGCGGCACGTCGCCGCCGTCGTCCGGCGTCGCGGGCGGCGTTGACGACGATCGGCCAGACCCAGGCCTCGAGGCTCCCCTCGCCGCGGAACCGCCGGCGCTTGCGGAGCGCCTTGGCGAACGCCTCCTGCACGGCGTCGCGTCCGGACTCCTCGTCCCCGGCGATCGCCGCCGCGGCCCGCGTGAAGTCGGGCAGCCGCTCGCGGTACAGCGCCTCCAGCTCTTCGACCATCACCCGTTACGACGCCGGAGAGGCTCCCGTTTCTTTACGCGTGCCTCGGGATCGACTGCGGGAAGTGGAAGAAGCCGTGCGGATCGTGCTTCCGCTTCACCTCGGCGAGGCGCCGGAGGTTCGAGCCGTAGTACGCGTGCTTCCACGATCTGAGATCTGGGTCGATGTAGTTCTGGTACGCGAACCCCGAGACGTACGGGCGCATGGCGGCGTAGAGGTTGCGGCTCCAGCGCAGGTCGCCGCCTCCGTCGCCGACCCAGCTCGAGAAGTACTGGATCGAGAAGAGCGCGTGCCGGTGGACGAACGCGGTCTCCGCCGGATGCACGCGGTTGATCGCACCGCCCGACGCGTCGAAGATCAGGGCGGCACCGCCGAGCGACGTGCTGGCCTGGCTCGTCTCGAGGCCTGCGAGCAGCGTCCCGATCCCCGCGTTCGAGAGCGGGGTGTCGACGTAGTCGGACTTGCCCTTGAACCTCAGGTGCCCTACGAGGTGGCACCGCTCGAGTGGATGGCAGCCGGCCCAGCGCATGATCGCGTCGAGGTAGGGGAGCGTCCCGAGGGTCACGTGGGTCGGACTCCCGGCCGCGACGAGCGGAGCGATCAGCGACCTGAGCTCGGCCTCGCCTCCAAAGAACTGGCCGCCGGAGCTGATCACGGGCTGCGTGCCGGGCCCCCTCGGCGCGCCGGTCGCCATGTAGAGCGTCGAGAACAGCGCGTCGGGCGCGTGCGGCGCGAAGTCCTGCCAGGCCCGCGTGACCCGGGCCGCGTCCGACCACGGCCACGAGATCTCGTAGTACGCGACGTCCTGCACGCGATGAGTGCGGAAGCGGAAGCTCGTCGCGATCCCGAAGTTCCCGCCGCCACCTCCACGGGAGCCCCAGTAGAGATCGGCGTGCTCGTGCGCGGTGCAGTCGAGGAGCTTGCCGTTCGCCGTCACGAGCGAGAGGCCGGCGACGTTGTCGCACGTCAGCCCGAGCTTGCGGCCCGCGTAGCCGACACCGCCGCCGAGCGCGAGGCCCGCGATCCCGACGGTCGGGCACGAGCCGGCCGGAATCGTCCGGCCGTGCGCTGCCAGAGCGGTGTACACGTCGATCAGCCGGGCGCCCGCACCGACCGTCGCGACGCCGTTCCGCACGTGGACGTGGCGCATCCGTGAGACGTCCACGACGACGCCGTCGCGCGTCGTCGAGTAGCCGGCGTACGAGTGGCCGCCGCACCGCGGGACGATCCGGATCGCGTGCTTCCGCGCCCAGCGCACCGTCTTCTCGACGTCCTCGGCCGACACGCAGTAGACGATCGCCCGCGGGTGCGTCCCGTCGAAGCGGCTGTTCACGAGCACCTTGTCCCGCCCGTACGCCGGGCTCGAGGGAGTCACGACCGTCCCCTCGAGCTCACGGGCGAGCTCGCGGAAGGGTCCGCTCGCACCCTCTAGCTTCCAGCCCGAGAGCGTGCCTACGGCGCCCGCTCCGAGCGTGACCACAGCCGCCCGCTCGAGGAATTCGCGCCGATCGATTCTCCGACTCTACGCCTCGCGGCTGGGTTACACATGCGGCGGCCGTGAAAGGACCCCGACCCATGGCCGAAGCCGACGTCACGGTCGCCGAGGTGCAGGCGTTCAAGACGCAGTCCGGCAACACCCGCTTCGTCCTCCGCGACGACGAGGGGCGCGAGTACACGACCTTCCGGGAGCAGATCGCGCGCGACGCGCTCGCGGCCGAAGGGCGCCGGGCGCGCATCAGCTTCCACGAGCAGCAGCGCGGCGGCTTCACGAACGTGTACCTCGATCGCGTCCAGGTGCTCGAGGAGCCGGCCGGGGAGGCCTCGTCCGAGGCGGTCGAGGAGGTCGCCTGGAAGACGGCCGTGGACGCCGCGCCGTGGCTGCTCGGCGGCGAGCCGGAGGAGGCCGTGCCTCCGGAGGAGCTGTTCGAGCGCCTGCAGCCGTTCAAGGAGCGCGTCGCGGACGACATCCGCGGCGAGGCCGAGGACGAGCCGGACTAGGCCCGCGCTACGAGCAGGACGAGACCGCGCAGCGACGCCGTTCCGCCGTCTCGCGGCCCCAGCGGGAGATCGCGTCGCCTGCGGAGGCGAGGCCGCCGAGCCAGCCGAACAGCCCGAACCCGATCAGGTACAGGGCCGGTATCCAGATCCAACCGAACATGTGCCGAGCGTAGCGAGAGGACCGTTAGGCCCATGTGAAGCTTGCAGCGCCCTACGAATAGCCGAGCTCCGTGAGCAACGGCCCGGCCTCGGCCTCGACGTCGGCGACCTGGTCAGACGTGAGGTCGCGCCGCCAGCGGCCGATCGAGGAGTCGCGGAAGCTGTCCATGGCGCGGTGTGCCGAGGTCGCGTTCGCGTCGAGGAAGTCGGCGAGCCGGTCTGCGACGGTGGCGAGGCTCTCGTAGCGGATCTCCAGCAGGCGCTCTCCCGCACCGGCGGACCGCACCGCCTCGACGTACCGGCGCCAGGCCCACGCGCAGCGGCGGGCGTCGCTCACCTCCGCGAACTCCTCACGGCGCTCCGGCTCGACCCAGAACCGCGCCTCCGCACCGTACGCAAGCCGCGCGTCGTCCCTTCCCTCGCGGTCCGCGTTCAGCCAGCCCTGCTCGAGCAGCGAGCAGACGACGTCGCGGCCGTCCCGCAAGACGTGCACCGCCAGCGCGTGCGGGTAGGCCTCCAGCGCGGCGCCGAGGACGTGCGCCGTCTCGGGAGTCTGCTCGACGCCGCGCAGCCCCCAGGCGAGCCCGATGCGCCGGATGCGCTCGAGGATCGTCCGCAGCTCGGCTGCGGAAGGGCCCGTGGGGAGCGCCGCCTTCCACGGCGTCACCTCCCCGAAGTCGACGAAACCCGGCAGCCCGCCGATCGCGCGGCCGACGAACGTCGTCCCCGAGCGCGGACAGCCGACGACGAAGACGAGCCGCTCCTCACGGCCGAGCCTCGGCCGCTGCACGAGCGAGCGCTCGGCGACGCGCGCGCCGGCCAGCGCGTAGTCGAACAGCGCGGTCACAGTGCGTCGGGCAGCGAGTCGGGAACGAGGCCGAGCCCCTGGCGGAGCGTCTCGATCAGCTGCTGCGCCTCGGCGAGCAGCGACGCGAGCTCCTCGATCTCGCCGCGCGGCACCTCGATCGTCACGCGCACCGGCGAGCGGGCCGTGGAGGAGAGGGCGAGCGTCTCCACGTGGTCGGTTGCGAGCGCCGTCACGTCGAGATACTCGTCGCGCGCGAGCCTCCGGCCGGGCTCGAACCGCTCGGCCGTCGCTCCGAGCCGCTCCGCGAGGACGCCTGCGTAATGGCCGGGCACGCGGATCGTCGCCTCCCCGCTGCGCAGCCCGATCGTCGCCGACCAGCTCGCATACCCGGCGCCGTCGCCGTCGTGCCGCAGCACGTGCACCGCGCACGAGGGCGTGACGCCGACCGGATACCGCTCCTCCATCGGGCGCAGCCTAGCCCCGGCGCCCGGACGAGCCCCGCGGACGGCCGGTATATTGGCTCGCCGCACATGGCGAACGAGACGATCAACGATCCGCGGCTCGAGGAGGGTGTCTGGACGACCGACCCCGAGAGCGGAGAGCTAGTCCCCGATTACGAGTCCACCTTCCCCACCATCGAGGAGGGACAGGTCGTGAACGGCACCGTCGTCCGCGTGGACAAGGACGAGGTGCTCGTCGACATCGGCTACAAGTCGGAGGGCGTGATCCCGGTCTCCGAGCTGTCGATCCGGCGCTCGATCAACCCCGAGGACGAGGTCACGGTCGGCGACGACATCGCGGCGCTCGTCCTGACGAAGGAGGACGCCGAGGGGCGGCTGATCCTCTCGAAGAAGCGCGCGCGCTTCGAGATCGCGTGGAAGGCGATCGAGGGCGCCCACGAGAAGGGCGAGCCCGTCACCGGACGCGTGATCGAGGTCGTCAAGGGCGGCCTGATCCTCGACTTGGGTGTGCGAGGCTTCCTGCCCGCGTCGCTCGTCGACATCCGCCGCGTGCAGGACCTCGACGAGTTCCTCGGCCAGGAGCTCCAGTGCAAGGTCATCGAGCTCAATCGCTCGCGCAACAACGTCGTCCTCTCGCGCCGCGCCGTGCTCGAAGAGGAGCGCAAGGAGCAGCGGCAGCGGATCCTCGACCGCCTCAACCCGGGCGACGTCGTCGAGGGCACGATCTCCAACATCGTCGACTTCGGCGCCTTCGTCGACCTCGACGGGATGGACGGCCTGATCCACATCTCCGAGCTCTCGTGGAGCCACGTCAACCACCCGTCCGAGGTGCTCGAGATCGGGCAGACGGTCAGGGTGCAGGTGCTCGATATCGACCGCGAGCGCCAGCGGATCTCGCTCGGCCTCAAGCAGACGCAGACCGACCCGTGGCAGCAGGTGCTCGACAGCTACCAGGAAGGCGACGTCGTGAAGGGGAACGTGACCAAGGTCGTCACGTTCGGCGCCTTCGTCGAGATCCTGCCGGGCGTCGAGGGCCTCGTCCACATCTCCGAGCTCGCACAGCACCACGTCGAGAACCCGCGCGAGATCGTCTCGCAGGGCGACCAGGTCAACGTCCGGATCCTCGAGGTGGACGCCGAGCGCCGGCGCCTCTCGCTCTCGCTCAAGCGTGTCGAGGACGGGATGCCCGTCCAGCCGAAGCCCGGCGAGGAGGCCGAACCGCCCGCGCTGGGGCTCTCCGACGAGGTCTTCGCCGACGAGGTTCCTGCCGCCGAGACGCTCGAGGCTCCCGCGGAGGAGCCTGTCGCCGAGTCCGCGGAGGAGGCCGAGGGGCGGGTCGACGATCTTCTCAGCGCGGTCGAGATCGCCGGGGACGAGCCGGTCGCGGAAGCAGAGCCGGTCGCGGAAGCAGAGCCGGTCGCCGAGGCCGCGCCCGAGACGGAAGCCGCGGAGCCGGCCGCCGAGGCAGAGGCGCCGGAAGCCGACGCCTCCGACGAGGCAGCCCCCGAATAGCGATGAAGCGACCGCTCGCGGTCGCACTGACGGGCGGCATCGCGGCCGGCAAGAGCGAAGCGCTCCGCGCCTTCGCGCGACACGGCGCGGCGACGATCTCGAGCGACGATGTCGTCCACCGGCTCTACCGCGAGGACGAGGGACTGCAGGCGGCGCTGCGGGCGCGCTGGGGCGGCCGCGTCTTCAGCGACGGCGAGGTCGACCGCGCGGAGGTCGGGCGGATCGTCTTCGCGGACCGGGCCGAGCTCGCCTGGCTCGAGGCCGAGCTCCACCCGCGCGTGCGGGCGGCGACGGATGAATGGCTCGCCGCGCAGACGGCAGACGTCGCGGTGGCGGAGATCCCGCTGCTCTACGAGACAGGCGGCGAGGAGCGGTTCGACCGCGTCGTCGTCGTGACCGCCGCACCCGAGGTGCGGGAGGCGCGGCGCGGTGTCCTCGCCGAGAGGGAGGATCGGCTCGTGCCCGAGGAGGAGAAGGTGCGGCGGGCGGACTTCCGCTTCGTCAACGACGGCTCGCTCGAGGAGCTGGACGCATTCGTCGCCGGAGTGCTGGAGGAGCTACGACCGTCGTCCTGAGGCGCTGGATCGTCGCGGCCGCCGTCGTCTGCGCGGCGCTCGGCGTCTTCGTGTACCTGCAGCGGACGGAGCCTCCGTGGTACGCCCGGCTCTGGTACCCGCTCCGCTACTCGACCAACGTCCGCGTCTACGCGAACGAGAATCGCATCGACCCGGCGCTGCTCGCGGCGGTGATCGAGGCCGAGAGCAAGTTCAACCCGAACGCCCAGTCCCACGCCGGCGCGGTCGGCCTCATGCAGCTGACGCCGAGCACGGCGCAGGGGATCGCCGCGGCGACGGGCGGCAGCCGCTTCCGCGTCTCCGACCTCACCGACCCGGACATCAACATCCGCTACGGCGCGTGGTACCTCCGCCACCTCCTCGACCGCTACCAGGAGAACGAGCGGTTGGCGCTCGCGGCGTACAACGCCGGCGAGGACAACGTCGACCGCTGGGAGCGGGAGCACGTCGGCATCCAGTTCGACGAGACGCGCGACTACGTCGACAAGGTCGAGCGGCTGAAGAAGATCTACCGCAGCGCGTACGCGAGTCAGCTTGGCTACTAGAGAATCGGACTCGAGATGTCTGCCAACGTCGAGCACTGGACGCGCGCGAACGCCGAGTTCGACGACGCGGAGGCGGCTCGGCGCTGGGCGGAGACCGACGTTTCGTGGGGCTTGTGGAAGACGCCGGAAGCCGAGGTCGGCGTCCTGGGCGACGTCTCGGGGCTCGACGTGGTCGAGCTCGGATGCGGCACGGCGTACTTCTCCGCGTGGCTGGCGCGCCGCGGGGCGCGGGTCGTCGGCGTCGATCCGACTCCTGCCCAGCTGGAGACCGCACGCAGGATGGAGAGGGAGTTCGGCCTCGAGTTCGCGCTCGTCGAGGGATTCGGCGAGGAGGTTCCGTTGCCGGCCGCGTCGTTCGACCTGGTCCTCTCGGAGTACGGCGCGTCGCTCTTCGCCGATCCCGATCGCTGGATTCCGGAGGCCCACCGTCTGCTCAGGCCGGGTGGGCGCCTCGTCTTCATGCGCCCATCGCCGCTCCTGTTCCTCTGCGGCGACGAGGATGGGCTGACCGAGCGGCTGCACCGTCCGATGCGAGGCATGAAGCGCTTCGAGAAACCGGGAGACTCGGACGAGTTCGTGCTGTCCGACGGCGAGCTGCTCGGCCTCTTGCGCCGAACGGGGTTCGAGGTCGAGAGCCTCGTCGAGGTCTACGCGCCGGAGGGCGCACAACGGCACGATCGCTACTCGTACACCACCCCCGAATGGGCGGCGAAGTGGCCGAACGAAGAGATCTGGGCTGCGCGCAAGCCTTCCTGACCTCGCCCTAGCCCGTCCGCTGCTCCAGTTCGTTCGATTTGTTCGTGAGCGCGGCGAAGCCGGCCTGGAGGAAGTCGTTCAGCCCGGCGGCGCCGAGCGTCCAGGACAGGAGCCGCCCGAAGCGGGGCGCGACGATCTGGGTCGCCCCGAGGCCTGCGGCGACCCACGTCCCGGCGCAGCGGCTGCACGTAACGAGCTCGCCGATCGCCTGCCGCATCCCGCCGTTCTCGACAGGGTCCTCGGCGCCCTCGTGCGCATGTCCCTCCACGAACGGCTCGCGGAGGAAGCTCGTCACCTCGTCGCGGGACAGCGTCCGCGCCGCCTTGTACGTCGCGAGGGCGAGCGTCACGAGGTCGAGCGCCGACTGCTCCTGCGGGTCGCGGCCGAGCGCCCGGGCGAGCGCACCGGCGCCGGCGAGCCCGCCGCAGAAGGCGGCCATGATCGCGGCATACGCGCCGTAAGGAGGGGTTCCATCGGAATGACCACGCGCCGATTGGGCGCGGGGGACTGTGCCCTGCGAGGACGCAGGGAGCGCGAATAGCAGCGCTATTCGCGCGACTGAGGACACTGCAGGGCGCGGTACAGCGCGGCCAGGCGGCCCGTGCTTCGTTTCGTTGGGAGCCCTAAATAAAGGTGTGTCCGACACGGATACCCTGTGCCCGTGGCCGAGCTGCGCACAACCTCCACCTACAGCCCGACCGGCGATCAGCCGCAGGCGATCGACAAGCTCGCGGACGGGATCCTCGCGGGCGACCGCTACCAGACGCTCGTCGGCGCGACCGGCACCGGCAAGACGGCGACGATGGCGTGGACGATCGAGAAGGTCGGCCGGCCCGCGCTCGTGATCGCCCACAACAAGACGCTCGCGGCGCAGCTCTGCAACGAGTTCCGGGAGTTCTTCCCGCACAACGCCGTCGAGTACTTCGTCTCCTACTACGACTACTACCAGCCCGAGGCGTACGTCCCCCAGGCCGACCTCTACATCGAGAAGGACTCGTCCCGGAACGACGACATCGCACGGCTGCGGCTCGCCGCGACCTCGGCGCTCTTCACCCGCCGCGACGTGGTCGTCGTCGCCTCCGTCTCCTGCATCTACGGGCTCGGCTCGCCGGAGGAGTGGCGCGAGCGCATGATCTACGTCGAGGTCGGCGCCGAGCACGACCGCGACCTGCTGCTGCGCAAGCTCATCGACTCGCAGTACGTCCGCAACGACACCATGCTCGGCCGCGGTCGCTTCCGCGTGAAGGGCGACGTCGTCGAGGTGCAGCCGGCGAACCAGGAGACGGCGTATCGCATCTCGTTCTTCGGCGACGAGGTGGAGGGGATGACGCACTTCGACCCGCTCACGGGCGAGGTGCTCGCGAAGCTCGACAACCTCTCGATCTGGCCGGCCACGGAGTACGTCACCTCGCAGCCGACCGTCGAGCGCGCGGTGGACGAGATCCGGCACGAGCTCGAGCAACAGGTGGCCATGTTCGAGGAGGAGGGGAAGCTGCTCGAGGCGCACCGGATCCGCCAGCGCACCGAGTACGACCTCGAGATGCTCAAGGAGCTCGGCTTCTGCAACGGGATCGAGAACTACTCGCGCATCCTCGAGGGCCGCGCGCCGGGCACGCACCCGTTCACGCTGCTCGACTACTTCTCCAACAACGACTTCGTCGTGTTCGTCGACGAGTCGCACCAGACCGTCCCGCAGCTGGGCGGCATGTACGAGGGCGACCGCTCGCGCAAGCAGACGCTCGTCGACTTCGGCTTCCGGTTGCCGTCTGCGCTCGACAACCGGCCGCTCCGCTTCGACGAGTTCCT
>DATFCX010000062.1:0-11125 GCA_035252585.1 Gaiellaceae bacterium | reverse complement strand
GCAGCGCGACGGCCACGAAGTTCTCGCCGACGAACGGGACGTCGCCCGCCAGCAGCTCCCAGAGCACAACCCCGAGCGAGTAGACGTCGGTCGCGGCCGAGACGGGCCTGCCGCTCGCCTGCTCCGGGGCGAGGTACTCGCCGGTGCCGAGCACGGTGCCCGTCTGCGTGACCCCGTGTTCGACGTGCAGCGAGCGCGCGATGCCGAAGTCCGTGACCTTCACCTCGCCCTCGCGGCTGAGGAGGACGTTCTGCGGCTTCACGTCGCGATGGACGAGGCCGTGGTCGTGCGCGAAGGCGAGCCCGTCCGCGACGGCGAGCGCGAGCTCGAGCGCCCGCCGCACCGGGAGCCGGCCCGTGCGCAGCACGAGCTCCTTCAGGTTCTCGCCGTCGACGTGCTCGAAGACGATGTACTGCCGGCCGCCGTCGTCGCCGCGGTCGATGACGGTGACGATGTTCGGATGCGAGAGCCTCGCCACGGCGCGCGCCTCGCGACGGAAGCGCTCGAGGTACTCGGGGTCGTCCGCGTAGTGCTCGTGGAGGATCTTGATCGCGACGCGCCGGTCGAGCTGGAGGTCGCGGGCGCGGAAGACGCTCGACATCCCACCGGTTCCCACGAGCTCCTCGAGCTCGTACCGGTCGGCGATCAGGTCACCGGATTGCGGGGGCCGTGACACGGCAGCGGTTGTCGACCTCGGTCCCGGCACGCCGGTGCAACGCGCGTGCGGCCGGCGCGGCTACGCAAGGACCGCTTCCAGCGCCTCCTCCCACGCCCCGAGCCCTTCCTCGAGCTCGGCGTCCGTGATCACGAGCGGGCAGAGGACGCGGTTGCAGTTCGAATGGACGCCGGCCTTGAGGAGGAGCAGACCGCGGACGGCCGCCTCCTCGGCGACGCGCGACGCGATGCCCGGCGCGGGCTCCTTCGTCACGCGGTCCTCCACGTACTCGACGGCGAGCATCGCGCCGAGGCCGCGGACGTCGCCGATCGCCTCGAAGCGCTCCTGCCACGCGAGCATGCGCGCCCGGATCGTCTCGCCGATCCGCTGCGCCCGCTCGACCAGCCCCTCCTCCTCGAACACGTCGAGCACCGCCACCGCGGCCGCGAGCGCGACCGGATTGCCGACGTAGGTGCCGCCGACCGCGCCGTCCCACATCGCGTCCATGATCTCCGCCTTGCCGACGACGCCGGAGAGCGGCAGCCCGGCGGCGATGGACTTCGCCACGGTGATCAGGTCCGGCTCGACGTCGAAGTGCTCGACCGCGAACATGCGGCCGGTGCGGCCGAACCCGGTCTGCACCTCGTCGACGACGAGCAGGATCCCCTCGCGGTCGCAGATCGCGCGCAGCCCCTCCATGAATGCCGGCGGAGCGGGCATGAAGCCTCCCTCGCCCTGCACCGGCTCGACCACGATCGCCGCCACGGTCTCGGCGGCGACCTGTGTCGAGAGCGCGCGTTCGAGCGCGTCGAGGGCGTCCTCCGCCGTGATCCCGCGGTACTCGTCCGGGAACGGGACGCGGTAGACCTCCGGCGCGAACGGGCCGAGACCCGCCTTGTAGGGGTGCGTCTTCGAGGTGAGCGTCAGCGCGAGCAGCGTGCGGCCGTGGAACCCGCCTTCGAAGCCGATCACGGCCGGGCGCCCCGTGTAGCCGCGCGCGAACTTGACCGCGTTCTCGACGGCCTCGGCGCCGGCGTTGAAGAAGGCGGCCTTAGCCGGGCCGGAGAAGGGCGCGAGTGCCGTCAGCCGCTCGGCGTACTCGACGTAGACCTCGTACGGGACGATCGTGAAGTCGGTGTGGAAGAAGCGCGCGGCCTGCTCCTGCACCGCCGCGACGACGTGCGGATGGGCGTGCCCGACGTTGAGGCAGCCCACGCCGCCTGTGAAGTCGACGAATCTGTTGCCGTCCACGTCGGTCACCGTCGCGCCGCTGCCCTCCGCGACGACGATCGGGAGGTAGAGGCCGAGTGGATCCGCGACGACCCGCTCCTTGCGCTCCGTGATCTCGCGCGAGCGCGGCCCTGGAATCTCAGTCCGAAGCTCGATTGCGCTGGTGACGGCCACGTGGTCACGATAGCCACTCCGCCCGACGGGGAATCGCGGTAAGAATCGCGGCAATGGTGCTCTCCGACGCGACGATCGCCCGCCTGCTCGCCGAGGCGAGGATGGAGATCGACCCCTACGACGAGGCGCTCCTGCAGCCGTCGAGCGTCGACGTCCGCGTCGACCGGCTCTTCCGCGTCTTCCACAACAACCGCTACCCGTTCATCGACGTCAAGGTCGAGCAGGCGGAGCTCACCGAGCTCGTCGAGGTCGACGGCGACCACCCGTTCGTTCTCCATCCCGGCGAGTTCGTGCTCGGCTCGACGCTCGAGCGGATCCGGCTGCCCGACGATCTCGTCGCGCGCCTCGAGGGCAAGTCGAGCCTCGGGCGGCTCGGCCTCCTCATCCACTCGACCGCGGGTTTCATCGACCCGGGCTGGGACGGCCACGTCACGCTCGAGCTCTCGAACGTCGCCAACCTGCCGATCACGATCTACCCGGGGATGAAGATCGGGCAGATCTCCTTCATGCAGATGACGGAGCCGGCGACGACGCCGTACGGCGCCGACTCGATCGGCTCCAAGTACAAGGGCCAGCGCGGGCCGACGGCGAGCAGGTACTGGCAGAACTTCGAGGCCCGCTCGTGACCGTCCTCGTCACGGGCGGCACCGGCTTCGTCGGGCCGTACGTCGTGCACGCGCTGCGCGCGCGGGAGACGCCGGTGCGCGCCCTCGTGCGGGATCCCGCCCGCGCCACGCGACTCGCGGCCTGGGGAGTCGAGCTGGCCCCAGGAGACGTGACCGATCCGGCTTCCCTCCGCGCCGCCTGCGAGGGCGTGGACGCGGTGGTCCATCTCGTGGCGATCATTCGCGGACGGCCTGCCGACTTCGAGCGCGTCATGTCGCAGGGGACGCGGAACGTGGTTGCGGCGGCGCAGGAGGCGGGAGTGCGGCGGTTCGTGCTCGCGAGCGCGCTCGGGCTCGACGAGCGCTCGAAGGACGCCGTGCCGTACTTCGCGGCGAAGTGGGAGATGGAGCGGGCCGTCCGGGAATCCGGGCTCGAGCACGTGATCTTCCGTCCGAGCTTCGTCTTCGGCCGCGACGGCGGCGTCCTGCCGACCTTCGTCCGGCTCGCGCGCCTCGCGCCGGTGACGCCGATCGTCGGCCGCGGCCGGCGGCGGCTGCAGCCGATCTGGGTCGAGGACGTCGCGGAGTACTACGCCCTCTCGCTCGCCGAGCCTGCGGCGGCGAACCGCACCTTCGAGCTCGGCGGTCCCGAGGCCGTGAGCTGGAACGAGTTCTGGGAGCGCCTGAAGCGCGTGCTCGGGGTGCGCCGTCCGTCGATACACGTCCCGGTCGGCGCGATGCGCCTCCAGGCGACGGTCACCGAGCGGCTCCCCGGCGCGCCGGTCACGCGGGATCAGCTCACGATGCTCGAGCTGGGCGACAACGTCGTCACCGACCCGAGCGCGGTCGAGACGTTCAAGCTGCCTCTCGTCCCGCTCGACGAGCAGCTTCGCCGCGCCACGTGACGCGCGGCGTCGTCTACGCGGAACCGGACGCGGCGCCCGCGGTCGAGGAGCTGACGGTCGATCCGCCCGGGCCGCGCGAGGTGCTCGTCCGCGTCCTCGCCTGCGGGCTATGCCACTCCGACCTCCACATCGTCGAGACGAAGGGCTGGGGTACGCGGTTCCCGATCCTGCTCGGGCACGAGGGCGCCGGAGTGGTCGAGGAGATCGGGAACGAGGTGACGTCCGTCGCTCCCGGCGACCGGGTCGTCGTCGCGTGGCGGGCGCCGTGCGGCGACTGCCCGCAGTGCCGGCGCGGCGATCCGAGGCGCTGCTCCTCTCAGCTGCGGGCGAAGCGGCGACTGCACCGCGCCGCAGATGGAGCGCTGCTGACGCCGGTGCTGCGCTGCGGGACGTACGCCGACCACGCGGTCGTGCACGAGGCGTGTGCCGTCAAGGTGCCGGAGGAGCTGCCCGTCGAGCAGGCTTCCCTCCTCGCCTGCGGCTTCTCGACGGGCGCCGGAGCGGCTCTCTGGGCGACCCCCGTGCGGGAGGGCTCGTCCGTTGCCGTGATCGGCTGCGGAGGAGTCGGGCTGGCGGTCGTGCAGGGCGCGCTGCTGCGCGGGGCGGAGCGGATCGTCGCGGTCGACGTCGCGCCGGAGAAGCTCCGGCACGCTCTTGCGCTCGGGGCGACGGACGTGGTGGATGCCGGCGCCGGCGATCCCGTCGATGCCGTCCGCCGGCTCCTCGGCGGCCGTGGCGTCGAGTTCGCGTTCACGGCCATCGGCGCGGCGATCGGGCTCGCGCAGGCGATCCGGATGTGCGCCTACGCGGGCACGGCGACGCTAGTCGGCATGCCCGTGCCCGGCGCGAAGCTCGACTCGGATCTCTACACCGACGTCTTCGGGCCCAAGGTGGCGGTGGCGGTCACGCACGGCGGCGACACGATCCCGCAGCAGGATTTCCCGTTCCTCGCGCAGGCGGCGCTCGACGGCCGCATCGATCTCGCCCGCTTCGTTACGCGCACGATCTCGCTCGACGAGGTGCCGGAGCGGCTGGAGCGGATCGGCCTGGACGGAGAGATCCGCACCGTCGCGATGCTCTAACCCGCCTCGATGCTCGTGCGGTGGAGAATCTCCTCCACCGTCTGCTCCGGCGTCTGCTCGGTCGTGTCGAGCCAGAGCCCGATCCGCGGCGTCGTGGCGACGAACTCGTCGTAGTGACCCCGGACCGTCCAGGCACCGAGGTAGCCCTTGTCCGCCCGTCCGCCCTCGCGCGCGGCCACGGCCTCGACGGACGGCAGGAGGACGATCACGTGGCAGGGACGGCTGCGGATCAGCGCGTGGTAGTCGCCGAGGGCCGACCCGACCACGACGTCTTCGAGCGCGACCGCGAAGCCGGCCTCGAAGTACGTGTCGGCCGCGGCGGCGGCCAGCCGGTAGCGCAGCCGGAGCTGCTCGAGCGCTTCCTCCGCCGGCTCGGGGGTCATCTCCTCGCGGCCGGTCACGACGAAGCGGCGGAAGGCGTCGCCCTCGACGTGCACGCCGCGCCCGAAGCGGGACGCGAGCAGCCGCGCGACAGTCGACTTCCCAGCCGCCATCGGGCCTGTGATCAGGAAGACCGCCGGCGGAGCTACGACTTGTTCCCGAACGCGGCGCGACGGGGCAGGTCGACCTCCTCGTTCACGAGGTGGCCGTCGCGCTCGACGTAGCCGTCCTTGCCGCCGATTGCGAGCAGCACCGCCTCCTCGTCGAAGGGATTCGACACCTTGCGCGGCGTGGTCGCCTCGACGTGGAAGAGGCCGCCCTCGCCGAGCACGCGAGTCTCGCCCTCCACCTCGACCTCGACGCGACCGCGATGCACGAAGTAGAGCTCGTCCTGCTTGTCGTGCCAGTGGAGGAACCCGTCGTGTCCCGGCGCCATCACGATCCCGTTGATCCCGAAGGCCGTCACGCCGAGCGGCGCGCGGATCTTGCGGAAGCCGGGACCGTCGCCGAGCTCGTCGAGCGAGGAGAACGCGTACGTCATCCGGAGCACGCCTCGGACGTGTGCGCCAGCGGGAGGCGGCCGAGCAGCTCGGCGAGCTGGTCGCGCTCCTGCGGCGAGAACCGCGACCCGAACAGCTCCTCGATGTCGGCGAGGTGCGAGTCCCGCGCCTCCTCGATCTTCTTGACGCCGGCCTTCGTGAGCACCGCGTAGGTCACCCGCGCGTCGGACTCGCAGCGCTCCTTCCCGACGAGCCCTGCGGACTCGAGGCCGTCGAGCAGGCGCGTGATCCCGGACGCGGTGAGCAGCACGGACCGAGCGAGGTCGATGCGCCGCATCCGTCGCCCTTCCGCGTAATAGAGCTGCACCAGTACGTCGAAGTCGCTCAGCGTGAGCTCGTGCACCGCCTCGAGACGCGAGGAGAGCTCTCGGGTGAGCGCGGCATGCGCGCGCAGGAAGCGGACCCACGCGGTATCCGGGAGGCCCGAGCTACCGGCCGATACTTCTTGCGTGCTCAATACTTGACTAGACAATCTTTTCTCGCTATATTGATTGCGGTCTCAAGTATAGCTCCCGCCCAGTTAGGAGGCAAGTCTCAGATGAGCACGCTGGAATCCACTGTCACCCTCGCTCCGGCCGGCACCGCGTGGGCCGCCGACCCCGTCCACTCGAACGTCGCCTTCGAGGTCGAGTACGCCGGTGTGAGCACCTTCCGCGGCAGCTTCCGCGACTTCAACGCCACGCTCGAGGGCTCGACTCTCGCCGGCTCGGCGCGCGTCGCGAGCGTCGACGTGAAGGACGAGCAGCTCGCCGGCCATCTCCAGTCGCCCGACTTCTTCGACGCCGAGCGGCATCCGGAGATCAGCTTCCGCGCCGACGAGCTGACACTCGCCGCCAGCGGTGCGATCACCGGCTCCGGCGAGCTGACGATCAAGGGCGTCACGAAGCCCGTCGAGCTGACCGGCCGCCTCGCCTCGGCTCCGAGCGTCGATCCGTTCGGACGCGAGCGCATCGGCCTTTCGCTCGAGACGGCGATCGACCGGAACGAGTTCGGCGTCGCATGGAACGCGCCGAACCAGAGCGGCGGCAACTACCTCGGCGACGACGTCTCGCTCAAGGCCGACCTCACCTTCGTGAGGCAGGAGGCCTGACGATGCGGATCCTCGCCGTGTCCGGCAGCCTGCGGGAGAGCTCGTTCAACACGAGCCTCCTGCGGGCCGCCCTCGAGGCCGCGCCCGACGGCGTCGAGCTCGAGCTCTGGGAGGGGCTCGCCGAGCTGCCGCTCTACGACGAGGACCTCGAAGGCGACGTCCCCGAATCGGTGGGGCGCCTGCGTGAGGACTGGGCCGCGGCGGACGCGATCCTCTTCGCGACGCCCGAGTACAACGGCTCGGTCCCGGGCGGCCTCAAGAACGCGATCGACTGGGCGTCCCGGCCGAAGCTCGAGGGCGTCCTGCGCAACAAGACGGTCGCGGTCGTCGGCGCGAGCACCGGCCAGTTCGGCGCGCTCTGGGCCCAGCAGGACCTGAAGCGCATCCTCGGCATCGCCGGCGCGCGCGTCGTCGGGACGGAGATCCCCGTCTCGCGCGCGCACGAGCGGTTCGACGCCGAGGGCCGTCTCCTCGACGGCGAAGTCTTTGCACAGCTCCGGCTGCACCTGACCACTCTCGCCTCGGAGGCCGTTCTGGTCCCCGAGCGAGTCGCTGCCTGAGCAAAAGACGAGGGGCCGCTTTCGCGGCCCCTCGTCACAGTAACCAGCGCGTAGTGGCAGAGGCGCTTTCCAGCTCCGGCCCCGGTAGTTGGGCCGGGCGGCGCGGAACGCGGTGTCCCCCACGCTGGCTAGGCGGTTTCCCCGTTGGGTCCCGGGGACGGCACCCCTACCCGCTGGTACCTCCACTGCCCGTACTGTCTGAAATCACTGCCGGACCACCTCCTTTCCGCGGTACCGGCACATTAGCCGAAGGCACGGCGGGAGGGGTCGGCCCCGACGGAGCTCGTCGCAGGGGTGCGATGTGCGTCGCGAAGCAAGGACGCAGGGAGCGCCGATAGCAGCTCCTATCGGCGCGACTGAGGACGCAGCATCGCGGCGCACAGCGCGGCCCTGCGGCACAGCCACTGTTGGGCCGACCCCTCCCTACCGCAAGACGACACTCAGCTCGAGCCCGCGGTCGAGCGGGACGCTGAGGCTGAGGAGCGTCGGGTCGGCCTGCCGCGCCGCCGAGTACGCGGCGAGCTGGTCGGCGTGAAGGATCACGTCGTCGGCGACGACGAGCGCGCCCGGCTCGAGCTTCCCGCGCGCGAGCGCGAACAGCTCCTCGTAGAACATGTTCGCGGCGTCGAGGAAGACGACGTCGAACACGTCGTCGATCTCGGCCAGTGTCTCGCGGGCGTCGCCCTCGACGAGCAGCGCCGTCTCCTCCAGCCCCGCCTCGGCCACGTTCCGCCGCCAGTCGGCGATGCAGCTCGCCTCGCGCTCGAGGGAGAGGACGCGGCCGCCGAGATTGCGGACTCCGGCGGCGAGCCAGATCGTCGAGTAGCCGCGCCCGGCGCCGATCTCGAGGACCTCGCAGTCGGCCTGCGGTGCGACGAGCGAGAAGAGGAACCTCCCCGTCGCCGGAGCGACCGGCACGCCCGGCGGGCGCGGCTCCTCCCGTTCGAGTCGCTCGAGCACGCCGCGGACGCGATCGTCGAGCATCCCGGCGAGCCTATCCTCCTACGCGTGCGCGCCGAGCTCACCATCGAGATCGCGCGGACGCCGGAGGACGTCTTCGCGTACCTCACCGACGTGTCGAACCTGCCGGCATGGCAGGCGGGCGTGAAGAGCGCGACGCTGCGCGACGGCCGCGTCACGGAGAAGCGCACACTGCTCGGCCGCGAGCTTCGCACGACGCTCGAGATCGTGGAGCAGGACGAGCCTCGCGTCTTCACGCTGCGGGCGCTCGACGGTCCGGTCCCCTTCGCCGTCCGCCACGAGCTCGAGCCCGTGGACGGCGGAACGCGTCTGACGGTGACGGCCGAGGGCGACGTGCCGGGCTTCGCGGCCGGGCTCGTCGCGCGGCGGGCCGAGAAGCAGTTCCGCACCGACTTCGAGCGGCTGAAGCAGATCCTCGAGAGCTAGGGCTGAGCCTGCCGCTCGGCCTCCACCGCGTCGCGCACCCAGCAGTCGGCCCGGTGGTTGTTCACGATCCCGCACGCCTCCAGCGAGGAGTAGACCGTCGTCGGGCCGACGAAGCGGAAGCCCGCGGCCCGCAGCTGCTTCGAAAGCTCCTTGCCGTCCGAGCCGTCCCGGTGCTCCCACATGAGCTCGTCGAGCGGCGTTCCGGTCTCGCGCAGCGCGAGCGTGGCGCGTGCGTTCGCGACCGCAGCCTCGATCTTGCCGCGGTGCCGGACGATCCCGGCGTCGCCGAGCAGCCGCTCGACCTCGCGCTCCCCGAACCGCGCGACCTGCTCCGGATCGAAACCCGCGAAGGCGCGGCGGAACGCCTCTCGCTTGCGGAGGATCGTCAGCCACGAGAGCCCGGCCTGGAAGCCCTCGAGACACAGCCGCTCGTAGAGGCCGCGCTCGTCCCGGACGGGCCGTCCCCACTCCTCGTCGTGGTAGGCGATGTAGAGCGGATCGCTCGTCGGCCAGCAGCGAACGGGCTCGGTCACGCGCCGGCCACCGCGTAGAGCCGCCACTCGCCGGGGACTCCCTTGAGCTCGGCGCCCCCGCGATCCTCGAACTCGATCCCGGAGCCCGCGACGAGGTCCTTGACGGTCTGGGAGACGAGCACCTCGCCGGCGTCCGCCCTGGCGGCGACGCGCGCGCCGATCGAGACCGCGACGCCCGCGACCTTGCCGTCCATGACCTCGCACTCGCCGGTGTGCAGCCCGGCGCGCACCTCGAGGCCGAGCTCGGAGACGGCGTCGCGGACGGCGCACGCACACCTGATCGCGCGCGCGGGGCCGTCGAAGCGGGCGAAGAAGCCGTCGCCGGCGGTGTCGAGCTCGACGCCGCGGAACCGGGAAAGCTGCGCGCGCGTCCGAGCGTGGTGCTGCTCGAGCAGCTCACGCCAGCGGCGGTCGCCGAGCTCGACCGCCTTCGCCGTCGACCCGACGAGATCGGTGAAGAGGACGGTCGCGAGGACGCTGTCATAGGGATGCGCGGACCCGAGGCAGACCAGCTCCACGAACCCCCTGACCGCCGCGATCACCGACTCCCAGTCGCCGTAGTACGGCATGTGGGGCCCGCCGGGCAGCTCGACGAAGCGAGCGCCCGGGATCTGCTCGGCCATCCAGCGTGCGCCCTCGATCGGGATCGGATCCTCGCGGCGATGCAGAACCAGCGTCGGCACACGGATCGTGGAGAGAATCGGACGCACGTCGATCTCGGCGTTCATGCGCCCCAGCTGCACCAGCGCCCCTGGACTGATTGCCAGGCGGTCCCGCCGCGCCCGGTCTTCGATCGCTTCAGGCGTCGCCTCGAGTCCCTGGCTCTCCAGGAACTCGCGAGCGCTCTCCTCGCTCCCCCAGCGCGCGGCATCGGCCTCGTACTCGGCCAGGTATTCGTGCTTCGGCCTGGCCCACGGGAAGTTCGGTCCCCGGACGAAGCGCGGCAGCGAGCCGTAATTCAGCAGCGCGCGCACTCGCTCGGGATACGTCGCGGCGAAGAGAAGCGCCATCGGTCCCCCTTCGGAGACGCCGCAGACCGCAGCCGCCTCGCTCCCGGCTGCGTCCATGACGGCGCGGATGTCGTCCATGCGTGTCTCGAGATCGGCGATGCCGGCAACGCGATCGGAGAGACCGGTGCCCCGCTTGTCGAAGGTGATCAGGCGGGAGAAGGAGGCAAGCTCCCGGTAGAAGCGCGCAATGGCCTCGTCCCCCCATCGGAGCTCGAGATGCGAGAGCGCGCCGGGGGTCCAGACGAGGTCGAACGGTCCCTCGCCGAGAACCGAGTAGGCGATGGATACGTCACCGGACTGTGCGTAGCGGATCTCAGGCGTCACGCGCGCAGTGTCGGCCCTCCACGGGCCTGCCGCAAGGTCCGGGCGGCGGCGCTAAAGATTCCCGCGGAAACAGCGAACGTCGACAACACGACCGGGTTGCCGTCCGGCCCGGTTTCTTATATCTCTGGGTCGAGGCCGAGGAGGGCCGTCCGGAAAGGGGAGGAAGGGCCGTTGTCGGCCAACGAACGCGGCAGATGGCGCGCAATGTGGGTACTCGCTCGTCTGGCCGCGGCGCCGCTGGTCGCGCTCGTGCTCGGGGGAGCGGCAATGGCCCTGATCCTCGACTCGGGCACAGGAGGTCTGCCGGCGCATCTCCGCTCGATCGGGATCGGTTCGGGCTCCGGGTCGGGCTCCCGGCCGCCTTCGCCCCCGGCCGCCAGAGTCGCAGTGCCGCCGCCGCCGGCCACGCACGCCCACCGTCGCTCGGTGGCGCCGGCGAATCCGTCGACGTCGGCGCCGGCTGCCGTCGGCACGTCGACGCCGGCCCGCAATCGTCCGGCAGCGCAGCCGGTGAGCCGCCCGACGCACCGGCCCGCTCAGGGCGGGAGTCATCACACGCCGCCGCCGAAGTCGGGCGGAGGATCCGGATCCGGGACGCCGCCGCCCCCC
>DATFCX010000061.1:0-35433 GCA_035252585.1 Gaiellaceae bacterium | reverse complement strand
GGACGCCGCGCCACGGCCTCGCGCGGCACGCGGACGATCGGTACTGAGGCGGGCTTCGTGGTCACGATCGTGTTCTTCGTCACCGTCGCCTCGGGCGCGAGCCGCAGGCGGTACCGCTTGCAGATCTCGAAGAGCACGACGCGCAGCATCATGAACGTCACCTCCTGCGCCATGCACTGCCGCTTCCCGATCGAGAACGGGATGAAGGCGTGGCGCGGGCGGTCGACGACCTTGTCGGGCGAGAACTGCTCGGGGTCGAACTCGTCGGGAGTCGGCCCCCAGTAACGAGGGTCGCGCTGCGCGGCGAGCGTGCCGACGAGGATGATGTCGCCCTTGCGGACTCGGTAGCGGCCGAGCAGCCCGTCCGCGAGGCAGCGGCGAATCGTGATCGGCATCGGCGGATAGACCCGCAAGGTCTCCTTGATCACCTGCGTGGTGTACGGGAGCGCCATCAGGTCTTCGTACTGCAGGTCGTAGTCCGGGTCGCCGCCCGTGATCGAGTCGATCTCGGCGAGCACCTTCTCTTCCACGTCGGGGCGCGTCGCGAGCACGTACGCGAGCCAGGCGCCGGTGATCGAGGGCCCGTTGAAGCCGTTCGAGAGGTGCATCAGGATCTGGTCGCGGATCGTCTCGGCGTCGAGCAACTCGCCGGTCTCGGGATCCGGCGTCGAGACGAGGCGGCTCAATAGGTCCGTCTGCTCGCCGAGCGGCTTCGTGTGCATGCGAGCGCGCACGAGTGCGTCAGCGACGCTGAAGAGCTCCTCGTTCTGGCCGCGGTACCGCTTCAGCTTTTTTCGCCGCTTCGGGGAGAGCGCGACGTCGGGGCGGGGATCGGCGACGCGCGCGATGCTCTCCTTCGTGCTCTCGGGCAGGGCCTGCGCGAGCGAATGCGGGCACGCATCCTCCTCCAGCAGGCCGAAGTCGTACCGGCACGCGCCGCGGCCGGAGACCTCGATCGTGTAGCGCTCCATCCACGAGCGCGCGTCGAGCGGCTCGTTGTCGGGCAGCTCCGCCCAGCGGGCCACGAGCCGCTGCGCCTGTTCCTTCATGACGGGGAGCTGCGTTCGCTGGTGCTGCGGCGAGTACCACGGCAGCATCACGCGGCGGACGCGCTCGTAGTGCTCGCCATCGCCGATCACCGAGATGCCCGCGCCGCGGCTGTTCTGCAGCTGGGCGAAGAAGTTGATCTCCTCGATCGGCTTGCCGAACCGTTCCTCGTTCCCGGCTACTTCGTCGAGGAGCTCCGGGTCGGAAACGACGACGAGCCGCCACTTCTTGGTCGGGATCCCGACCGCGTAGACGTGGCCGAAGCGGCGGAAATAGTCGAGCTGTGTGTCGTTGTCGTTGAGGATGTCGAAGTTCGCGAACCGCTCGCCCTTCGGCACGAGCCACCGGATCGCGTACGGAATCTCGAGCGGACGCGCGTCGGCCACGGAAGGCTCCGTATGACCGGATTTCGCGGGCTTGAGTACCTCGCTCGCCGTTCTAAGCATCGCCATCCGCACTGTAAACGGGGTTGCGGGTGCGGTCTAGGAGCTTCCCCGGGCGAGCTAGCTGTAGGACCCAAGCAGGTTGGTTCTGCTGACGGGCGGTCGGTGGCCGAGTGCTGAGTGTCTTCGGCGATGGTTGTAGTGCCAGAGCCAGCCGTCAAGGGCGTGGGTGCGTTCGGCGCTCGAGGCGTAGACGGCGCCGTAGGCCCAGCCGTTGATGAGGGTGCGGATGAAGCGCTCGGCTTTGCCGTTGGTCTGTGGGCGTCGCGGCCGGGTGCGGATATGGCGGACGCCGAGCGCTCTGCAGACGAGCGCGTGGGTGGTCGCGCGATAGGCCGAGCCGTTGTCGGTGAGTATGCGTTCGACGACGATCCCGTAGCGAGCGAAGAAGCGAAGGGCGCGGCGGAGAAAGGCGACGGCTGTTGCCGCCGTCTTGTCGGGCAAGACTTCGGCGTAGACGAGGCGACTGTGATCGTCGATCGCGATGTGCACGCACTCCCACCCGACGGTCGCGCGGCGGTGGCCGTCTTTGTCGGTGACGGTCGGCTGGTAGTGGTTGGCTCCGCCACGGATCCGCCGCAGCGACCCGGTAGCGGCCAACCCACTTGCGAGCACAGCGCACGCTGACCGCGGCGGCCTCGGCCGCCGCGGTCACTGTCCAGCCTTCGACTACAACGCGCTCAGCCAGCAGCCGCCGTCCGCTCCAGCTGAGCGCCGCATTAGGGTGAAGCTTCATCCGGGTCTCCTCTCGACTGAGCTGCCTCGACAGCCCTCAGCCTCCAAGGAGGCCCGGATGAACCAACGTGCTTAGGACACAGCTAGCCGAGCCGCGCGGCCATCGACTGCATCACCTTCCACGCAATCGAGGGAGCGCCTTCGACGAGCTCGCGGAAGTCCCACGGCGTGAGGGCATGGCAGCGGAGATCCGAGGTCGCGGTCACGGTCGCGGTGCGGTTCGAACCGAGCAGCAGCGCGATCTCCCCGAAGTAATCGCCCGCAGCCATCGTTGCGCGTGCCTGTCCCTCGATCGTAACCTCGGCTTCGCCCCGTTCGATGACGAAGAAGCCGTCACCGGGGCCCCCTTCAGCGGTCACGATCGCGCCCGCGGGGACGTTCGCCTCGTTCATCGAGTCGGCAATCGACTGCAGCTCCGCCACGTCGAGATCTTCGAACAGCGGAACGCGACGCAGTGCATCGATCGGCGCGCCGGCCACGAGCCGATTCTTAGCACTCTGGGTCCTCTACGGCCGCCCTTACGCCTCAACGGCAGGCGCATCGGGGACAGGTTTTGGGGACAGGTTCCGGGTGTCGCAGGCCCATTCAGGGCAAGTCAGGAGGTTCATCGTCGCTGCCTCGAATCGCGCGATTAGCAGGCAAAGCACGATGTAGAGCGCGATCGGAACGCGCCTTGTCGCGGTGCCACTCTCCATGGTAAGGAGGGGGTCGACGGTTCGAGTCCGTCAGAGGGCTCTGCAAAAGCGCCGCACGTCGACGCTTTCCCGTTCAGGACGACTTGCTCTTCGTCGTGCCTGCGGTGGGTATGGAGCTGTTTATGGAGCTTTCGCGTCGAGAAACGACGTGCGCGTTCCGTCGTTCGCCCCCCTCGGGGGCGCTGTCCGCCCGACCGGATGCCGCGAGGATCGACCGCCCATTGGGATCTACGTCGAATCGCGCTGTACAGTACGAACGAGCAGCTAGGCCGCCGGGTCTCTCTCAGCGCTCGCGGAGCGCCTGGCCAACGGCCGCGAGACAGTCCTCGTTTCCCCCTTCCGGCCGCCTGACGTGTTCGCAGCCGCAGCGGTCGGCGACGAAGTTGCGCACGAGGTTGTCGCCGAGGAGGCGCGGCGGATCGCGCTACACGTCGTCCCCCTCGCGGCTGTCAGCGATGTCGGCCTCGTAGTACTCGGCGGCGGCATCGGCGCACACGCCGAGCTCAGAGACGCTGTCCGGCCGCTTCTTGCGCGCTGGCTCCCCTACCCGCCGCAGGTCGAGATCTCCAGCCTAGGAGATGCCGCCGTCCTCACGGGCGCGCTCGCCGTGGGCCTCGACGCGGCACTCGACAACGTGTTCGAGACGCGCCGCGGCGTGACCCCGCCCCCGTAACAGCTGGGTTCTCGGCAGGACCGGATCCGGCCAGCTGACCGTACTTGTCGTCGTAGCGGATGTCGTATTTCTCCATCGGATCTCCTCCTTTCGGCGCTGAGAACTGTTGGGCAGGCTGCGCGGCCGTAACGGCCGCGCAGCTGATAGGGCTTGTCCTCTAGTCGGTGGCCGAGCCGATCCCGATCCAAGTCAGCCCCTGGTCGCCTGCCACCATCTGTCGGCGCACATCCGGCGCGAGATAGACGAAGTGGCCGGCGCGCAGCGGGATCTCCTCTCCGCCTGCCCGCAGTACGCCGCCGCCCATAACTACCGCGTACACCTCTTCCTGATCGTTCCCGAGGTGATCGTGCTCGAGTCCCTCTGCGCCCGCTGCCAACTCGAGCTGATTGATCCGGAAACCGGCGACGCCGAGCTGATCCGTCAACGCACGAAAGACCCCGTTCCGCGCCTCTACCTCACTCACGTCAATCATCTGATATGAACCCACCGCGTCCTCCTCTCGCTGTTTGGGACAGGCTTTTCTGCTCTGGATTGGGGGGCCGAGTGAGGGACTCACGCGGCCTCCGGCGCCGACGTAAGACCTGACGGCGCGTCATGGAGTGGGTCGGGAATGCGGTCGCCGAGTCGAAGCAGGACGGCTCCCGCCAGCACCGCGACAAGCGCGCCGCCCAACCAGATTGCGTCTGGCGAGGTCTGCAGGAGGAGACCCCCGACCGCCGGGCCGAGAGCCAGTGACCCGCTGAAGGTCAGGCTGTAGAGCGACAGGTAGCGGCCGAGCAGACGGGCCGGAGCCATGTCGGCGACCAGCGGCCCGAGAACGAGAGTGTGCGCGATCTCGCCGAGTGCGAAGACGATCGCAACGCCGACGAGGAGACTGGTCGCAGCAAGCTCCGAGTGGACGAGGGTCGCCGGCAATACCCCGAGCAGGGCGACCGCAAAGAGCGCGCCTGCCGCCGCGAACGCGTGGGTGCGTCGCATCAGTCCCACCACACGCACTGCCGGGATTTGCGCGATGACGACGAAGGCGGTGTTGAACAGAAAGATGATTCCGATCTCGGCGGGGCCGACCTGTGTATGGGCCTTCGCAAAGGGCGGCAGGATGTTGGAGAAGAACGTGTGGCCGACGACGACGAGCACGACGTTGGCTGCGATCACAATGAGGAAGACGCGGTCTCGAGCGACGGCGCGAAAGCCGGCTCCCTTGGCGTCTGTCATCGTGGCGATCTCGGCTCGCAAGCTCGGCACGGCGGCGAGCACGATCAGTGCGAATCCGCCGTACGTGACAGCGTCGAAGAAATAGAGAACCTGGAATGAGCTGAGCCGCTGTGCGGACGCGACGATGAAGCCGCCGACGGTCGCACCCAAACCGATACCGAAGTTGCCGGAGACACGGTCGAGCGCGAAGGCGGCCGCTCGCTGCTCCTCCGTGACCAGCCTGACGACCAATGTTCGGTTGGCCGACCCTGCGACACCGAGGCCGGCCCCACTGACGATCGAGCAGGCAAAGCCCTGCCAGGGACGCTCTACAAAGGCGAAGCCGGCGTAACCAAGCGCGCTCGCCAAGCTTCCTGCGACCACCAGCGGTCTGGCGGAGTACCGGTCGAGCAGCGCTCCCGCGGCCGGGGTGACGATTGCCGTCGTCCCCATCGTCGTCGCCAGCACCAATCCGGCTGTCGACGTCGAGAAGCCACGTACCTGGTGCAGATAGATGATCTCGAAGGGCAGAACGAGCCCGTAACCGAAATAGTTGAGGGCGTCCCCCGCCTGAAGGATGAGCACAGGACGAGGGAGCCCGGTACGCCAACCCGCGACGAGCTTGGAGACACGGCGCCTCACCACCGAAAGCCCTCGCCCTCGCGCGAAGCACTCAGGGGCACTTCACTCGCCGGCAGCTGCCAGGCGAGGTTTCGAAGCACCGGAATGGGAGGCCAACGTCGAGCAGGTTCAGCGACGCTCGTCGGTTCTCGTTGCGGGCTTGTTCTTGTCATCCCTCGTACCGTCTCGCGATGCGCCCGTGGCGTTACGCACTCGTCGGCAGGTACGTTCCGAGCGGATGCAAGGTCCCGAGACCTTGAGCAGCGAGACCGCGCTCCTCACGGCCCTCCGCTGCGGTGACGAGGATGCGTTCGGCGCTCTCGTCGACGCCTACGGCGCCGTGATGCACAGGGTCGCGCTGACGTTCGTCCGCTCGAGCGCGGTCGCCGACGAGGTCGTACAGGAGGCGTGGCTCGGCGCGCTCCGCGGCCTCGACCGGTTCGAAGGCCGGTCTTCCCTGAGGACGTGGCTGCTGCGGATCGTGGCCAACGTCGCCCGAACCCACGCGGTTCGCGAGGCGCGCGCCGTGCCCTTCTCGTCACTGGAGCTCGCACGCGAGGCGGCGGAACGCGAGCCGGCCCTTCCCGCCGACCGTTTCCAGGGCCCCGACGAGCAGCATCCATGCCGCTGGGTCTCGTTCCCCACGCCATGGTCGACCGAGCCCGACAACGCTGTCCTCTCCGCGGAGACACGCAAGCTGATCGCCGACACGATCGCGGGCCTGCCCGACGGCCAGCGGATCGTGATCTCGCTGCGCGACGTCGAAGGCTGGGACTCGAGCGAGGTCTGTAGCGTTCTCGAGCTCAGCGAGACTAACCAGAGAGTGCTTCTGCACCGCGCGCGCTCGAAGGTCCGGGCCGCCCTGGAGCGTTACTTGACCACGGAGTCCCCGTGAACGACGAGTTCAGCTGCCGGGAGATGATCGAGGTCGTCACCAACTACCTCGACGATGCGCTGCCGCCCGACGAGCGGCAGCGGTTCGAGCGACACCTCTCCTACTGCGCCGGCTGCAGCACCTACCTCGATCAGATGCGCGAGACGATCAGGCAGACCGGCATGGTCCCGCGGGAGAAGTCGCTTCCGCCCGCGCTGCGGGAAGAGATCGTTGCTCAGTTCCGAGACTGGAAGCGCGACTAGGACGCCGAGCCACTGCGATCGAAAACCAGCTGCGCGAGTGCGCGGAGGCGTACCGCGACTACATGGAGCTGCCGCAAACGCGCGTAGCCCTCGCGCTGCCGGCGTCGAGGAACACGCGCCGATGTGGATCGGCGACCAGGTAGACGCAGCGTCTTATCGACAAGCTCGCGTGTAGGACGTGCTTCTGACGGTCCGTCCTGTTCGTCAGCCTGTTGCCGGCTGGATGTTCGCGTTGTGGCGGAAGAGGTTGTCGGGGTCGTAGCCCCGCTTGATCTCGGTGAGCCGCAGCCAGTTCGACCCGTAGGCGGAGCGGACCCGTTCGACCGGCTCGTCCCCGAGCGCATTCATGTAGACACCGCCTGATGCGTACGGCTGTAGCGCATCGCCGATTGCGCGCGCCCATTGCTGGTGCGGTTGTGGGTCTTCCTCGGACTGCCACGCACCGATGATCCAGAGCAGGGTGTGCGCCTGCCGGTGCGGGAACGCCGTCGCGTCCCCGGGCACTCGCGCGACGGCACCGCCCATGCGCGCGAGGATGACCTGGGAGAGCGGCGAGGAGATGCGTTCGACGTGCCGGACGAGAGTTTCGATCGCGTCGTCGCCGAGATCGTCGAGCCACCCGGCCCTCGTGCCCTGGAGCTCGGTTGGGAACGGAGCCTGCGGAGGTGCGGGCCAGCACCACCGCCTGGACACGGTTCGGAGGCGGGCGGCGCCGAGTTGCGGCGACGCGATGAGTCCGCCCGGGCGTTCCGGTCTGTATCCACGACCGATCAACGCACCCGAGGAGAGGATCATGGCCGCTACCTACACCTTCGACGTCTTTTCCAGCCTCGACGGCTTCGGCTCCGTCAGCGGCGGAGATTGGGGCGGCTACTGGGGCAAGCAGGGTCCCGAGCTGCTGGACCGCCGCCTAGCGCTGTACAGCGAGGAGCAGCGGATGGTCTTCGGAGCCAACACCTACCGGCTGTTCGCGCATTTCCTGGCCACGGAGCCCGAAGACTCCGAGGTGAGGGACCCCTGGGTGACCCGAATGGTGAACCTCCCGGCGACGATCGTCTCGACCACGCTCGAGGAACCCGTCGACTGGCCGAGCGGGATCGTGGTGAGCGGCGACGCCGTCGATGTCGTCGCCCGCCTCAAAGCGGAGTCGGAGGTGCCGCTGCGCTCCCACGGAAGCCTGTCCCTCAATCGGGCGCTGATGGCCGCCGGCCTGGTCGACTGCGTCCAGGTGACGCTCTTCCCCGTGATCACCGGCCAGAACGGAGCGGATCCCATCTTTGAGGGTGCGGCCGACTTCGACCTCGAACTGCTCGAGACTCGAACGCTCGACCGCAACATCCAGGAGCTCACCTATCGGCCCACCCTGCATGTCCATGGATGAGCCCGTCCACGCCCCGCGAGTCCCGCGGGAGCGAGGTGGCCGGTCGGCTCCGGCGGAGCCCGGTGGGGAGCGGCGGGTGGCCGCTCCCCACGGCAGGGCGGTTACTTCTTCTTCTTGACCGTGTAGACGCCGGTGCCGCTGACCTGGGTTGCGATCGCGGTGTGGTCGCAGCTCGAGCTGTTGTTGGTGCTCGCGTCGCAGCCGCTCGTGTTCGGTCCGTTCGGGTCGAACTGGTCGTCGCTGTAGATGATCGAGGCGAGCCCGGTGGTGGGGCTCGCTGCGACGCCGAAGTCGTCGAACAGGTCGCGGTTGCCGTTGCAGGTGACGCCTGATTCGCACACGCCGCCGAAGTGGTTCGTCGGCGATGCGGTCTGCCGCGCCCAGGCCGAGCCGGGTGTGGTCGCCTTCAGGTTCTGGGCGAACCCGACCGTCCAGGCGGCCGTGTCCGGGTAGTTGTCCGGCGTGTTGACCCCGTCGTAGTAGGACGTCTGGTAGTAGACGACGTCGAGCTTCCCGGCGTCGCCCGCGGTCGACCAGGGGAAGATCTGGGTGCCGCTGGTCGTGGTGATCAGGTAGGGGCCGCTCCAGGTCCGGCCCTGGTCGGTGGAGAACGAGTAGTAGACGTGGTGGTCGTCGGTGTAGACCGAGTAGACGTTGCCGGCCCGATCGACGGACACGTTGACGAACTGGTGCCCGTAGCTGGTCCCGGGCGGGGCGCTGTGGACGAGATGGTCGGTGAAGGTCTTGCCGCCGTCGGTGGAGACCGCCATGAAGACGTCGCGGTAGTTGCAGGGCCCGGTCGAAACGCAGGTCGCCTGCTCGCTGGTGTTGTCGACGGCGCTGAAGGTCTGGTAGATCGTGTGCTGGTAGGGCGAGGTCGGGCTCGTGTCGATCATCAGGTTCCCGATCTCGTTGGCGTTGATCGCGTAGCTGTGATTGGAGTCGATCGCCTCGCCGAGCTGCGTGAAGGTGGCGCCGGCGTCGTTCGAGCAGTTGACGTCGATGTTGAAGGTCGCGACGTCGTGGTAGGAGACGCAGACGTTCGAAGCGCCGTCGGCTGCGATCCACTCGCGGTCGTCCCCGGAGATGAGGGCCCCGATCGGGTTGAGCGACCAGGTCGCGCCGCCGTCGGCCGAGGTGGAGACGTCGACGTTCGCGAGCGAGAGGCTGGCCACGTAGACGTTGTAGAAGCCGGCTCCGTTCTGCACCGGCGCGACCGCGAGATCGGTGTCGCCGCCCCCAGGGGCGAAGCCCGTGTCGTTCGCCGACGAGCCGGCGTCCGGCGAGGCGAGCGTCGTGTAATGCAGGCCGTTGTCGGTGGAGCGGAAGGCGACGGTGCCGCCGCCGAGGCCGTTCTCGGAGCTCCCGAAGAAGCGACCGGCGGCGTCCGCGCGGATCGCGGGTTCCGCCGCGATGTTCGAACAGGCCGAGGAGCCGGGGCAGGTCGTCCCGGTCGTCTCGGCCAGCGGGTAATTGGTGAAGTTCCCGCTGCCGCTCTTACTCGGCGGCGCGGCAGACGCCGCAAGCGAAACTGCGAGCGCCGCGGTGGCAACGATCGCCAGCAGCAAGAATCGTCTCATTGATCGTCCTCCCTCGAAGGATTCGCACAACCCGAAATCAAGGCCTGGGCGCGCAGAGCGGCCCGAGTTATAACCCGAGCGAAGACCCTGCAAACACCGCGTTTTTCGACTGACTGGTCAGTCAGCTCGCTCCGTACTCACAGCCCGAAGGCGGCACGCATCGATGTCGCGGTGGCCGCCCCTCCGATCAGCGGCAGGCCGAGGATCTCTTCGGTCGTGCGCAGCATCGAGTAGTGGTTGAACGTCGTGGTCGAGCGGATCCCCTTCGTCGTCGGCGAGATGACGATCGTGGGAATCTGGTTCGTGCAGCCCGAACAGGACTCGCCCTCGTCCCAGGTGATGAAGATCACCGTCGATCCCGACGTGTACTCGGGCGTGGACAGCAACTCCGGAACGAACCCCTTCAGCCACGTGTCGCCCTGCGCGATCTCGTCGTTCGACCCGCTGCACGAGTTGGCGTGCATGTCGTGGCAGAGGTTCGGGGTGATGAACGTGAACCTGGCCGACAGGTTCGGGGTCGAGCCGAGCGGCACGACCTGAGTCGAGCAGGCGGCGAAGTTCGTGTAGTAGACGGCGGGGTCGTGGCGCACCGCGTAGTTGCCGCTGTTGCTCCTGTAGCAGTTGGACGGCATCGACTCCTCGAGCGCCCGCGCTCCGGTTCCCAGCTGGGCGAAGATGTTCGGCACGTCGAGTGGGTGCGAGCTCGGCCCGGAGTCGTCGGTGATCCCCTGCGTCGAGCCCGACGTCATGGCGATGTAGTTCGGAAGCGAGGGATGCGCCTCGGCGAACATCTCCTCCGCGTTCCCGTACGTCTGGGCGAGCGAGTTGATGTACGGGGCGGACGCGGTGTTGCCGATGATCTGCGAGTAGGAGTGGTTCTCCATCACGATCCACACGACATGGCTATAGCCGCTGCCCGGCGTCGTGGTCGTGCCCGTCGTGGCCGTCGTACTCGTCGTCGGGCAACGGCCGTGATGTGCGTGGCAGCTGGCAGCCGAACTGCTGCCGCCAAGGCCCAGGAACGCGACGCTCAAACCCGCCGCGAAGACAACGGCGAACAGAACAAGACGAGCCGACCTCATGGAGACCCCCTCACGTGCTCGGATCGTGCGCTTACCCTTCGCGCCCCGCTTCCCGCCGCAGGCTTCGCAAAACCCGCCGCATGGCCGGTTCAGAGATCAGGCGGACGGCGCACGTCCAGCACGATCGGTGAGCAGGACGGCGTGTCGAGACCGCCGTAGCGCCGCCGCATCCCGATCGGGAGCGCGCCACTCGGGGCTGCTCGTCGCCGGCGGCGCGTACGTCGCACGGCGCTGAGCCGCGCTCCGATTTCAGCGTCTGTTAATGGATCGCCGCCGGGTCCGGCTGGTAGTCGTATCGCTGCACGATGTGAAGCCAAGAGCGGGAGGGTCGGATGCGCCTCGTCGTCGGGTGTGCTGCGGTTCTGGTGGCTGGTCTCGTACTTACGGGAAGCGCGGGGGCGACTCGCTCGGTGCATCTTGCGCGCGTCTGTCGGGGATCGGCCGGCGGACGATGCGCGGCGTTGGTCGGCGTGGACCAGAGCGGTAAGCCGCTTGCCCAAGGGAGTCCGACGGGCTTCAACCCGCCGGACTTCTGGTCCGTCTACGACCTGCCGCCGCAGACCGGCTCGAAGTGGACCTGGAACGGCCAGACGGTCGCGCTCGTCGACGCGTTCGACGATCCCGCCGCCGAGGCCGATCTGAACACCTATCGCAGCCAGTTCGGGCTGCTGCCTTGCACGAGCGGCAACGGGTGCTTCGTGAAGGTCGACCAGCGTGGCCGCGCGGGCCATTACCCGCGGTTCGACGAGTTGTGGGCATTCGAGATCTCGATCGACACGCAGATGGTGTCGGCGCTCTGCGCCGAATGCCGGATCTTGCTGATCGAGACCAGGAGCCAGACCTTCAAGGACGAGTTTGCCGGAGTCGACGAGGCCTACAAGCTGGGCGCAGACGAGATCAGTCTCAGCTGGGGCACGGACGAGTTCGGAGGCGAGACGGCCTACGACAGCCACTTCCAGCAGCGAAACGCCGCCGGCCATACCGTCGCCGTGACAGCTGCCTCCGGCGACAGCGGCTACCCCCATCTCTGGTACCCGGCCGCCTCGCCCTACGTCACCGCCGTCGGCGGCACCTCGCTCGCCACCGATCTCTCCACCGAGCAGCTCAGCGACTTCGCCTGGGACTCGGCAGGCAGCGGATGCAGTCCCTACGAGCCTCAACCCGCCTGGCAGGCCGGGCTGCCAAAGATCGCTGCCGCCTGCAGCGGTCGCGCCGGCGCCGACGTCGCCTTCAACGCCACCGCCATGTCCGTCTACGACAGCGCCGGGTTCGAGGGCCGCAGCGGGTGGATGGCCGCCTCGGGAACCAGCGTCAGCACGCCCGCGATTGCCGCGATCTACGCGCTTGCCGGCAACGCCTCCTCGGTGACCGCCGGCTCTTTCCCCTACAGCCACCGCGACGCCATCTTCGACGTCACCCGATTCCCCGAAGGAGCCTGCTCCAGCGCGCTGTGCAACGCCGGCCCAGGCTGGGACGGGCCCACCGGCATCGGCACCCCCCGCGGGACCGCCGGCTTCTGACGGTCGCGCCGGGGGCCCGACACGAGGCGTCTCGGGCGGCTCGAAGGGTGCGATGATTTCTGCGCAGCGGCGCCGTCTACTCGAACATGAGCGCAACCACCTGCCACATGTCGATCTCGCTCGACGGCTTCGTCGCCGGGCCGGACCAGAGCCTCGAGCATCCCCTCGGCCGCCGCGGCGTCGAGCTCCATCACTGGCACCTCGACGAGCCGCTGCACGAGGCGGACGCCCGCGCGCGTGACCTGCTCCTGCGCCCACGCGGCGCGTACGTGATGGGCCGCAACATGTTCGGGCCGACTCGCGGTTCGTGGGTCGACGACTGGCGCGGCTGGTGGGGGGACGAGCCGCCGTACCACGCGCCGGTCTTCGTCCTCACGCACCACGAGCACGAGCCGATCGAGCTCGAGGGCGGAACGACGTTCCACTTCGTCACGGACGGGTTCGACGCTGCGTTCGCGCGCGCGAAGGAGGCCGCCGGCGAGCGTGGAGTGGACATCGCCGGAGGTGCTTCCACCGTGCGGCAGGCGCTTGCTGGGGGCGTGATCGACGAGCTCGTCCTCGACTTCGTCCCCGTCCTCCTAGGTGCCGGAGAGGCCATCTTCGACGGCGTCCCGGATCCCGGCCTCGAGCCGGTAGAGGTCATCCATTCGCCGCTGGCGACGCACGTGCGCTACCGCGTCGGCGGTCCGCGTGACTAATGTCGCCGCTGGCCCTACAGCGGACGTCCTTGACGTCCTGCGTGAACAGCGTGTGCTTGGGCAGGCGGCCCTCCTTCAGGTTGACAGCCTCCATTCGGACGGACTGCAAAGGCTCTTTGCAATCGTCGTCGACCAGCCGCTTAGCGTTCGGTGTTCGATCGGGCCCGCTACGCCGGAGGCTCCTGCGGCAGCAGGCGCAGCGTGAAGTGGATCTCCCGCCGCTCGTCATCCGCCCGCTCCGGCGGCTTCCTGAGCGGCCTGGCCAGCTCGACCACTGCTGCCCCGAAGTCGCGGAGCTCGGCTGCGGTGGCCCACATACGGAAGTTGCCGAACCACTGCGAATCCTGCCAGTCCAGCGGCAGGTCGTAGCGGATCTCCATCCAGCGGCCCAGCGCCTGCTCGTCGCGTTCGAGCAGGATGCTCTCGATCTGGGCGTGCGCCGCCCGCAGCTCGGCACGCTCGGCGTCCGAGGCCTCGACGGGGGCCGAGTTCGGGATCATCACCGGCCCCGTCGGCCGCTCCCACCAGCGCTCTCGCCCGTTCCGTCTCTCCCCTTCCGCGACCATGCCGACCCGATGGAGCGCGCGCAGGTGGTAGCTCGTCGCCCCGCTGGATTCACCCAGACGCCGTGCGAGCTGCGAGGCAGTCGCCGGCCCCTCGGCGTAGAGGATCTGCAGCAGCCGCAGGCGCAGGGGATGCGCAAGAGCGCGCAACTCCGCCGCACTCATCGGCTTGATCGGCAACCGCTCCGCAGCGATTCCCGAAGCCTACGACAGTCGGATTTCTCCCACCAGGGGCCGGTCGCGGCCTCTTCGCCGCCGACTCGCGTCGACCTGGAGTTGGAGGATCAGACGAGGGCGCGCTCTAGAGCCGCGCGGTCGGTGGGGTCGCCGTGCGTCGGGAGCACGATCTCCACCGGCTTGGCGAGGAGCGGCCTCAGCCCGGCGGCGACCTGCTCGACCGTGACGCCGTCCGGCAGCCAGCTCGCCCGGATCTCGAGCCCGTCGCCGAGATCGATCAGGGTGTCCCCGGCGATCACCGCGCGAACCCGCTCGCTCCAGAGCACGAGGTCGAGCTGACCTTCGCGGCCGGGATACGCCTCCATCCCGAACACCGTGTCGCCGATCGCGTAGCGCGTCGCCGGGACGAGCTGGTCCTCGGGGCGATCGGGCGCCGGAGCCCAGACGGGAAAGCCGAGCGCTGCCGCGTCGCGCTCGTGCCACGCGCAGGTGAGCACCGTGACCACCTCTCGCGACGCGAACAACGCGCGCACGTCGTCCGGCACGGCGATCGGGTCGACGAGGATCAGCCGCTCGCCGTCGTCGATCGCGTACGCGGACACCGGTCCTTCCCACTCCGGATGGGTCGCGGTCCAGTGGTGCACGCCCTCGGGAAGCATCGATCCGATGGTAAGCGCGACCGACTGCCTGCGGTGCGGCTTGTCGCTCGCCGAGCGCGCTCCTAGACTCGGACGGATGACGATGTGTCCGGCTTGCGGGCGGGAACTGGCCGAGGACTTCTCGTTCTGTCCGTTCTGCGCGGCCGCGCTGCGGGAGCGGAGCGAGGAACCCCGTGAGCAGCGGAAGACGGTGACCGTGCTCTTCTGCGACGTGACCGGGTCGACGAGCCTGGGCGAGCAACTCGACCCGGAGGCGCTGCGGTCGCTGCTCGCCCGCTATTTCGAGCGCATGAAGGCGATCGTGGAGGGCCACGGCGGGAGCGTCGAGAAGTTCATCGGCGACGCGGTGATGGCCGTGTTCGGCGTCCCGGTCGTGCACGAGGACGACGCCCTCCGGGCCGTACGCGCCGGCGCGGAGATGCGCGATGCGTTCGGCGATCTGGGGATCTCGGGCCGGATCGGGATCATGACCGGCGAGGTCGTGACCGGGACCGCGGAGCGCCTCGCAACCGGAGACGCCGTCAACGTCGCGGCCCGGCTCGAGCAGGCGGCGCGACCGGGAGAGGTCCTGCTGGGCACGCCGACCCTGGCGCTCGTCCGCAACGCGGTCGACGTCGAAGAAGTCCCGCCGCTCGAGCTCAAGGGCAAGCAGGCGCCCGTCCTGGCGTATCGCCTCCTCGCGGTCGCAGGCGCGGCGCCGCGGCGGCACGAAGCGCCGATGGTCGGGAGGGAGCGCGAGCGGCGCCTGCTCGCCGACGCCTGGGAGCGCGTGCGTGCCGAGCGCTCGTGCCACCTGTTCACGGTCCTCGGGCCGGCGGGAGTCGGGAAGTCGCGCCTCTGCGCCGAGTTCATCGCCGACACGACGGACGCGGAGCTCGTGCAGGGCTCGTGCCTTTCGTACGGCGAGGGGATCACGTACTGGCCGGTCGTGGAGGTCCTGAAGCAGCTACGCGAGGCAGAGCTCGACGAGGCGGCCGCCGGGACGCTGCGGGCCCTGCTCGGCGAGGAGGAGCTCCCGACGTCGAGCGACGAGATCGCGTGGGCGTTCCGCAAGGCGCTCGAGGCGGCCGCTGCCGTACGGCCGCTGCTTTGCGTGTTCGACGACGTTCACTGGGGCGAGGACACCTTCCTCGACCTCGTCGAGCATGTGGCCGACCTCTCGCGCGACGCGCCGATCCTCCTCCTCTGCATGGGACGGCCCGATCTGCTCGACCAGCGTCCCGCCTGGGGCGGCGGGAAGGTGAACTCGACGACCGTGCTGCTCGAGCCCCTCGCGGACGACGAGACGGACCGCTTGCTCGAAAGCCTCGCTGACCTCGACGAAGGCGTCCGGGCGCGAGTCCGCGAGGCATCCGAAGGCAACCCGCTGTTCGTCGAGGAGATGGTCGCGATGCTACGCGAGTCGCCCGAGGGCGACGTGGCCGTGCCGCCGACGATCCAGGCCCTGCTCGCCGCACGGCTCGACCAGCTCGACCCGGAGGAGCGCGACGTGCTGCAGCGCGGGTCGATCGAGGGGCGCCTCTTCCACCGGGGCGCGGTCGAGGCGCTCGGGGCCGGCGCGAACCAGGTGCCGGCGCGGCTGACGGCGCTCGTTCGCAAGGAGCTGATCCGTCCCGACAAGTCGCAGCTCCCGAGCGACGACGCCTTCCGTTTCCGGCATCTGCTGATCCGCGACGCCGCCTACGACGCGCTGCCGAAGGCGACGCGGGCCGAGCTCCACGCACGCTTCGCCGAGTGGCTCATCGGCCGCGGCGCGGCGCCTGTCGAGCTGGACGAGATCCTCGGCTATCACCTGGAGCGGGCGTGCCGCTACCGCGCGGAGCTGGGGCTGGAGCCCGACGAGGAGCTGCAGCGAGCGGCGCGATCGAGGCTCGCCGACGCCGGCCGACGCGCGCTCATGCGACATGACTACGCCGCGGCGCGAAACTTCTTCGAGCGCGCGCTCCAACTCGTCCCGGCCGGGACGTCCGACTACGCACTCGAGCTCGACCTCGTGGACGCCGTCCACTCCGCGGCAGGTCCCAGACAGGCCCTCGCCATGGCCGAGTCCGCGGCGGGTCGGGCCGCCGCGGCAGGCGACCGGATCGGCGCCCCTGCTCTGCGCCTCGCGGCCGCGTTCCTGAAGCTCCACTTCGATCCGGAGGCATCACCCGAGTCGGTCGCAGCGCTCGCCGAGGAGGCACTTCCGCTCTTTGAGGCGGCGGGCGACGACGTCGCGCTCTACCACGTGCACCTGATCCGCTGCCGGCTCGCGCAGTTTCGCCTCCGGTACGACGAGCAGCTTGCGCAGGCCGAGCTAGCCGCCCACCACGCTCGCGCCTCGGGCCGACCCCACCTGCAGGCCGAATCGTTCCGGTGGCTCGCCGGTCCGCGCTTCTACGGCTCCACTCCGATCCCCGAGCTGCTCCGCTGGCTCGAAGAGCAGCAGCCGGTCCTGCCGGCGGTCACCCACAAGACGTATCTCTCCGCGGCTCTCACGTTCGTGGGCCGCTTCGACGAGGCCCGCGCCCTGCTCGCCGAGCTGCGCCACGAGTACGCCGAGCGGGGAGTCCTCGCGCGTCTCGGCGGGCTGACGTCGCAGAACGCACTCTGGGTCGAGCTGTTCGCCGGCGATGCCGAGGCCGCGGCGCGATTCGGTGAGGAGGGCTGCGCGATCCTCGAGCGGGCCGGGGAGCAAGGGCTGCTCTCGACGAGCCTGTGCTTCCTCGGCCAGGCGCTCTATGCGCTCGACCGCTTCGACGACGCCGAGGCAAGCGCAGACAGGGCGGCCGAGCTCGGCGGCGGCGAGGACGCCGCGACGCAGATGCTGTGGCGCCAGGTGAAGGCGAAGGTACTGGCCCGCCGCGGGGCTTGCCCCGAGGCCGAGCGGTTGGCGCGCGAGGCGGTGGCGATCGCCGACGGAACGGACAAGATCGACTGGTGCGCCAACGCCTACTCCGATCTCGCGGAGGTGCTCCTCCTCGCCGGCTCGCCGGAGGAGGCCGCCACGGCGCTCGAGCGCGCGCTCGCTCTCTACGAGAGGAAAGGGAACCTGGTCCTGGCGGAGCGGTCGCGATCGCGGCTGCGCGAGCTCGCAGCGCGGCCGGCGTCGACGCACTCGTAGCCTCGGCCCGCCGGCTTCCGCAGACGAGAAGCCGCGCGAACGTTTTCCGGTCTCCTCCGCGAGGAACTCGCAGGTCACGCGGCCAGCGACACGAGTTGGCGCGCTCGTAGAGGGCTCCACGGCGCGACCCTCACCCGGATCAAGTGGCTCAAGACACACGTCAAGCAACCCTCGCCGCGGACACTCGTCGTCGTCGTCGGCGCCGGCCGCCGGGCCTGCCCGGGCGTCCGCGGGTCGCCGACGCCATGGTCACCCGTCCGACCGTCCACGGGCCGTCGGTGACGGTCGGACAGCTGCGCGACTTCTTCAGCGACTCCCACGTGCACGCCGCCGTGCTCGTCGACGCAGGCGCGCTCATCGGAGTCGTCGAACGCGCCGACCTCGCGGGCGACCTCGACGACGACGCACCCGCGAGTTCGTTCGCGGTTCTCGACGGAAGAACCGTCCGGCGCGAAGCCGGCGCCGACGCAACGCTCGAGGCGATGAAGCGCACGGACCGGCGTCGGCTCGCAGTCGTGGACGAAGACGGGCAGCTGCTCGGGCTTCTCTGCCTCAAGGGGAGCGGGCTCGGCTTCTGTTCCGACGCGGACGCCGGGAGTCGCCGGGCCACGCCGTAGTCGTCGCGCGATGCTAAGAAGGGGTGACCGGCCCGGATCCGCCCGCCTCTCTTCCGATGACAGAAGCCAGGCAGCACTACAACGTCACGTTCGCGCTGCTCGCCGCGGCAGCTGCGGCGTATGCGCTGCTCCAGTCGCTGGTCGCGCCCGCGCTTCCCGACCTCCAGCATGCGCTGCATGCGTCGGTGAACTCGGTCAGCTGGGTGTTGACGGCATATCTGCTCAGCGCGTCCATCGCCACGCCGCTGATCGGCCGGCTCGGAGACATGCACGGCAAGCAGCGGCTGCTCGTGGTGGTGCTCGTGCTGCTCTGCGTCGGGACGGTTGTGTCGGCCGTCGCCTCGTCGCTGGCGCTGATGCTCGTCGGTCGGGTGATCCAGGGCGCGGCCGGCGGGTTGTTCCCGCTCGCCTTCGGGATCATCCGGGACGAGTTTCCCCGTGCGCGGGTGGCCGGCGGAATCGGGCTCATGTCGGCGCTGCTCGGCGTCGGCGGCGGCGCCGGCATCGTCCTCGCCGGCCCGATCGTGGACCACCTCGACTACCACTATCTGTTCTGGCTCCCGCTGATCCCGCTCGTGCCGGCCACGGCGGCGATCTACTTCTTCGTCCCTGAATCGCCGGTCCGCGTCCAGGGAAGCGCGAACTGGGCCGGAGCCGGACTGATGTCGATCGGCCTCGCCGGCCTGCTGGTGGCGGTGAGCGAGGCGCCGGTCTGGCGATGGGGGTCGACGAGGACGCTGGTTCTACTCGTGGGCGGCGTGATCGCGCTCGCGGCCTGGGTGCGGAGCGAGATCCGCGCCCGCGAGCCGCTCGTCGACATGCGCATGATGCGCATCCGCGGCGTCTGGACGACGAATGCCGTCGCCGCCCTCCTGGGCTTCGGCATGTACTCGTCCTTCATCCTGATCCCCGACTACGTCGAGAGCCCTTCCCACATCGGCTACGGGTTCGGCGCGTCCGTCACCGGGGCCGGCCTCTTCCTCGTCCCGGCGACCCTGGCGATGCTCGTCTTCGGCGCCCAGACCGGCCGCCTGGAGAAGCGCTTCGGCTCCAAGCCGCCCCTGCTCGCGGGCGCGCTCGCGGCGAGCGGGGCCTACACGCTCCTCGCCGCCGCGCGCACCGAGCCCTGGCAGATCTACCTCGCCGCAACCCTGCTCGGCGCCGGGATCGGGCTCGCCTTCGCCGCGATGGTCAACCTGATCATCGAGAACGTCGGCCCCGCCGAGACCGGCATCGCCACCGGCATGAACACCGTCACCCGCACCGTCGGCGGCGCCTTCGGGGGCGCCGCGGTCGCGTCCATCCTCGCCGGCACCGTCGGAGCCGGAGGCTATCCGTCGGCTAACGGCTTCACCGCCGCCTTCGCCGCGTGCGCGATCGCCCCCGCGCTCGGCGTCCTGCTCGGGCTGCTCGTGCCCGGACGCGAACCACGCGACGCCTTCGCCAGACACGAGATCGGGGAGCTCGTCGAAGACCCGTCCCGCTAGCGCTCCGCACCGGGATTGGCGTTCGGGCCTGGAGGAAGTAGCCCCGCAATGCAATCCGTCCTGGAGGATGAGCGATGACCGCGGACACCCTCGACGAGCAACTCGTCAAGTACCTGGCCGACGCCCACTCGATCGAGGAGCAGGCGCTGCAGCAGCTACGCGGAGCGCCGGACGCCGCCCGCGATCCCGAGCTGGCGGAGATCTTCCGGCGGCATCTGGTCGAGACGGAGGGGCACGAGCGCGCGATCGGCGACCGGCTCGAGGCGTACGGGGAACGATCGTCGAGCTTCAAGGACCTCCTGATGCGCGTCGGCGGCGCCGGCTTCCTCCTCTTCGCGCGGGCCCAGCCGGACACGCCGGGCAAGCTCGTCGCCCACGCCTATTCGTACGAGCATCTCGAGCTTGCCTCCTACGAGCTGCTGATCCGCGTGGCGGAGCGCGCCGGCGACGTCGAGACGGTGGAGGTCGCGCAGCGAATCCGGGATGAGGAGCGGGCGATGGGCGAGCGGCTCGCGGCCTGCTTCGACAAGGCGGTCGAGGCTGCACTCGCCGAGAAGGCGCCCGACGACCTCGGCGCGCAGCTCGACAAGTACCTGCAGGACGCGCACGCGATCGAGGCGCAGGCGGTCAAGCTGCTCGAGAACGCTCCCGGCAGCGTGGACGATCCGGAGCTCGCGAAGCTGTTCGAGAGCCACCTCCAGGAGACGCGCGGCCACCAGCAGCTCGTCGACCGGAGGCTCGAGGCGCGCGGCGGCGACTCCTCCAGCCTCAAGGACACGGCCATGCGCGCCGGCGCCTTGAGCTGGGCGACCTTCTTCGAGACCCATCCCGACACCCCGGGCAAGCTGGTCGCGTTCGCGTACGCGTTCGAGCACCTGGAGATCGCCGCCTACGAGGAGTTGAAGCGGGTCGCGGAGAGAGCCGGCGACGCCGAGACCGTGCGGACGGCCGACGAGATCCTGCTCCAGGAACGGGCGGCCGCCGCGAAGCTCGCCGAGTCCTTCGACCGGGCCACCGACGCCGCGTTACGCGAGACCGGCGTCCGCTGAGCTGCGTGGGACTGCGGCGTCTCGCGTTCGAGGAGGTGGACGATCGTCGAGTTTGAGCCCGGCGACGCGCTGCTCGTGGTCGACGTCTTCGACGAGTTCGACCACGAGAGCGGGCCGGCGCTGCTCGCGTCGTTCCGCGAGCGCGGCGAGTCGATGTCGATCGCGATCGCGGCGGCGCGCGACGCGGGCGTCCCGGTGATCTACGTCAACGACGACCGGGATCGCTGGGACGGTGACGCGCCGGCCCTGGCCCGCGACGCCGCGGAGGGCCGGGGCGGCGACGTCATCCGTCGGCTTCTGCCGCGGGCAGGGGATCGCGTCCTGCTCAAGCACCGCTACTCCGCCTTCGACCACACCGCGCTCGAGCTGCTGCTCGAGGCCGAGGCGGTTCGGCGCGTCCTGGTCGTCGGCGCGGCGACGGAAGGATGCGTCGTGCAGACGGCGCTCGACGCGCGCGAGCACGGGCTGAAGGCGACCATCCTCGCCGACGCGTGCGCGACGACCGACGCGGAGCTCGAGGAGCTGGCGCTGCGGTACGCCGAGGAGGTCGGCGGGATCCGGGTCGAGCCGTTGGGGGCCCCTCGCCGGGACCGCTAGTCCGCGCCCTTGCTGGAAGGGATCGTCAGGAGTGCGCTGTCGCTGCGGTGCTCGACCTGGAGCGTCGTGTGGCCGATCCGGAAGCGCTCGTCGAGCATGGCCTCGAGCTCGCGGCGGATGCCGTGGCAGTCGTCGCCGGGACGCACGAGCACGTGCGCCGAGAGTGCGGGAAAGCCCGACGAGACCTCCCAGACGTGGAGGTCGTGCAGGCTCTCGACGTGCGGGTGGGCGGCGATTGCCCGGCCGATCTCCTCGACGTCCATCCCCTGCGGCGCGGCCTCGAGGAGCACGCGGCCGGACGCTTTGAGCAGGGCATAGGCGGCCCAGAGCATCGAGGCGGCGATGAGCAGCGAGGCGATCGGGTCGGCGCGGTCGAAGCCGGTGGTGACGATGATCACGCCGGCGATCGCCGTCGCGATGAACGCGAAGAGGTCGGTCAGGAGGTGCAGGTAGCTCCCGCGGATGTTGAGCGACTCCCGGTTGGCCTTCGCGAGCTGCTGCGTCGCGAGCAGATTCACGACGATCCCCGCCAGCGCGACGATCAGCACCGCGAGGCCGGCGGGCCTCGGCGGCGCGACGAGTCGGCGGATCGCCTCGTAGACGACGAGGCCGGACAGGACGAGCAGGGTCGCGCCGTTAGCCTGCGCGGACAGGATCTCCGACCGTCTCAGGCCGAAGGTGAGGTTGCCGCGCGCGGGACGCGCGACCAGCCGGATCACGACCAGGCTCATGAGCAGCGCGCCCGCGTCGGTGAGCATGTGCGCCGCGTCCGAGAGCAGCGCCAGCGAGTCGGCGAGGATTCCCGTCACGACCTCGGCGACCATGAAGCCGACGATCAGCACGAGCGCGATCCCGAGCCGGCGCATGTCGGTGTCCGTCCCGACGTGCGCGTGCTCGGCGTGCGAGTGGCCCGGCTGTCCGTGCATGGCGATCATTCTTGCCGAGTTCGGATCCCGTGCCTTGACGCGACCTCTACGTTGGCTGCAGAGGCGGCTTTCGGCCCGGAAGGAGATCCGCAATGGAGCATCGGCAGCACGGTCATCCGCATGAGCGGTCCGGCTCGCTGACGGGTAGCGCCGTCCAGGCGACGCTGCACTGCCTGACCGGCTGCGCGATCGGCGAGGTGCTCGGCATGGTGCTCGCGACGGCCCTCGGGTGGGGCAACGCCGCATCGATCGCCGTCTCGGTGGCGCTCGCCTTTCTCTTCGGCTACGCACTCACGATCCGGCCCGTGCTCCGCGCCGGCGTCGGTCTCCGCCGCGCCGCCGGCGTCGCCTTCGCCAGCGACACCGTCTCGATCGCGACGATGGAGATCGTCGACAACGCCTTCATCCTGATCGTGCCCGGCGCACTGGCGGCCGGGCTCGCCGACGGGCTGTTCTGGTGGAGCCTCGCACTCAGCCTCGTGATCGCCTTCGTCCTGACCGTTCCCGTCAACCGCTGGCTGATCGGCCGCGGACGCGGCCACGCCGTCGCGCACGAGCTCCACGCGCATCGCGCGTAGGCCGTCGTCCCGGCTACCGCCGGAAGCGGTAGATGCGGACGTCGTGCTGTGCCAGCCAGTCGCGGAACCCGCCGTTGGCGACGCCGACGGTCCGGAACGTCTGGTGGCCGGCCTCGATCGGCGGAGGCAGCGGATCCTGGACGTACTCGAACAGGACCTCGCCGCCCGTGAGCGGCCGGCCGTTGCGCTTGTGCGGCAATCCGCTGAAGGCGACCCTGCTCGTCGCGCTGCCGGTCCTGACGGCGATGACATAGAGGAAGCCTCCTGCCTCGCGGGCGACGAGCTGGACATCCTTGGCGCTCGCCTTGATCCTGGTCCGCGCGTTGGGAGCGACGAGCGCGGGCGCGAGCGCGGTGGACGTGAGCTCCCGGAAGAGCGGCCGGAGGACGTGCTCCCAGAAGGTCCAGTTCCAGCCGGCCTCAGCGTCGGCCGGTCGCGCGATCTGGGTGAGGTGACCACCGAAGAAGGCCAGCCCCCGCGCCCCGTTCACGATTGCCTGGTAGGCCATGAACCGCTCCTGGTTCAGGGTCGGGAAGCGCGGGATGTTCGCGGAATGCTGCTTGGACGGAATGACGCCGCTCCACGCGATCTGCAGCGTCATCCAGACCGGCTTGCCGGCGGCCGCCTGCACCATCTTCCGCGTGATGTCCCCGACGACCCCGATGTCGCGGCGGCGGCCGCCCGCGTGCTTTCCCGGCGGATAGGAGACCGGATAGATGTCGGCGCCGGTGATGTCGAAGGCGGGCCGGTACGGCTTGAGCTTCGCCGCGGTGCCGACGGGAGCCTGTGTGATCACCACCGGATGGTTGGGATCGGTCGCCCGGACCTTGCGGTAGGCGCGCACGAGCCCGGCGACCGGCACGCGGCTCGGCCGGTTGGGATTCGCAGGCTCGTCGAGGCCCTTCCACGCGCCGAGCGCCGGATGGCCCTTGAGCTCCCCGACGATGCTCGACAGCAGCTGCTCGTTGGCCGCCAGCGTGCGCGCAGGCAGATCGGGCACGTTGCCGAGCTGCAGCCAGCAGTGCAGCCCCTGCGCGGCGGCCGCATCCAGGACCTCGCGCTCAGCTGCTATCTGCTGGGCGAGCGACTCGAGGCTCCAATCGGGCCGACCGACGCGGATGAAGCCGGCGCCCCCGGCTGCGACCTCGGCCAGGGCATCCTGTCCGCTCGGCGCCTTCGCCCCGGGCGGCGGGCCGTTCGAGAGCACGAGCGGGAAGACCTTGCTCCCCTCCACCACCAGCGCCCCGGTTGCGCGATCGATGCTGACGACGCTCACAGGCTTGGCCTCCTCATCTCGCCGGCTGCGTCATTCGTCCTCGCAGAGCACGTTGACGTAGCCCGAGCGGAACGGCCTCGCCTCGCCGGAGTCGGCGTCGAAGGAGTGGCGCCAGACGCAGCCCGTGTCGTTCGTCAGCAGGTGGATCGAGACCGACGTTTCGGCGGACGTCGTGCGTACGCGGTGGATGTCGTCGCGCGGCGGGATCAGGACGTAGAAGTCGCCCGGCACGAGCGAACGCCGCTCGACCAGCTCGAGCGCGCCGTCACGCCGCGCGTAGATCTCCTCGTCCTGCTCGCCGCGGTACAGACCGACGAGACCCCAGGCGAGGTGGTCGTGGATCGGCGTCTCGGAGCCCGGAGGCACGACGAGCGAGAACAGCGACAGCGCTCCGTCCTCGGCGCGGTAGAGCAGCCACTGGCCGATGCCTCCGCCCATGCCGCTGTCCGGAGCGGCGGACCGGAACTCGGCCGGCAGCCAGCCCGGGTCGGCGAGCAACTCCGCGAACCTGGGCTCGAGGGCTTCGCACGCCCGCTCCGGAGAAGTCGCCGCGGCGATCGTGGCCCGGACGTCTGCGACGAACTCGCGCACGACCGGCGTGTCGAGGATGAACTGCTCGCTCATCGGCAGTCAATACTGATGCACCAGATGGCCGACGAGATGCAGATCGGGCGCCGGAGCGTCCGCGTGACCCATCCCGAGCGCGTGCTCTTCCCCGAGGACGGCGTGACGAAGGGCGAGCTGGCGCGGTACTACGCCGAGATCGGAGACGTGATCGTCCCGCACCTGCGCGAGCGGCCGTTCACGCTCAAGCGCTATCCGCACGGCATCCACGGCCAGCCGTACTTCCACAAGCAGGCGCCGAAGGGTAAGCCCGCGTGGATCCCGACGCGGCAGTTCCGGACGTGGCCGCGCGAGGGTGAGTCACGGCTCGTCGACTTCACGCTCGTCAACGAGACGGCCGCGCTCGTGTGGATGGTGCAGATGAACTGCATCGACATGAACGCGTGGTACTCGCGGGTCGACAAGCCGGAGCGTCCGGACTACGTCGTCTTCGACCTCGACCCGCCGGAGTCGCGCAACGGCTTCGCGCAGGCGATTCGCGTGGCGCACCTCATCCGCGAGGCGCTCGAGGAGCTCGAGCTGCGCTCGTATCCGAAGACGAGCGGCGCCGACGGGATCCACGTGCTCGTGCCGATCACGCGCCGGTCGTCCTACCGGGACGCCTACGACTTCGCGGAGCTGGTGTCCCGGGGGCTCGAGGCCGCCAACCCCGGCCTCGTGACCACGGAATGGCTGAAGAAGAAGCGGCGCGGCGTTCTCGTGGATCACCGCCAGAACGGGCACGGGAAGACCATCGCCTCCGCCTACTCCGTCCGGCCGAAGCCCGGCGCGCCCGTATCCACGCCGCTGCGCTGGGAGGAGCTCGGCGAGAAGGTGCGCCCGCGCGACTTCGGCAGGCGTGAGGCGCTGCAGCGGGTGGAGAGACACGGCGACCTGTTCGAGCCCGTGCTTCACGGCGGGCAGTCGCTGTCGGCAGCGCTACGTCAGCTGCGGGCGGACCGGCCTTCCTAGCGTCCGGCCGTCGATCATCCCTCCGCCGGAGCCGCTCTCCCGGCCGTCGGCTCGCGCGTGAGTAGAACCGCTCCGGTTACCACGGCGACGAACGCGACCAGCCGAATGGCTCCGCGCACGCCGGTCGGCAGCGGCTCGGCGAGGATCACGGTGCCGGCCGCGATCGGGAGGGCGTTGGTCGCGAGAGTCGCGAGACCGGCGACGGTGAGCGCGCCGCCGGCCTGGTAGCCGACCTGGAGCAGCCCCGTCCCCGCGGCGTAGCCGATGAGGAGCAGCACGCCGAAGGCAATACGCGGGCCGCCCTGCGTGGCCAGCTTCGTCGAGATGTCGCCGATCGAGAAGAAAAGGCCGCCCGCGACGCCGCTCGCGACGGCCGTTCCCCAGCGCCGGCGACCGACCACCACGAGGACGATCGCGACGAACGCCGTCGCGCCGAGCCAGAGCAGGATCGGCCCGAGCTTTCCCTCCCCTTCCCGGGCCTTGCCACCGACGAGCGAGACGGCGAGCGCGACGAGGCCGAGCACCGAGAGCAGGACGCCGGCGAGCTCGGCCGGCGCGAGCCGCCGCCTCGCCATTCGGGCCGAGGCAAAGGCGAGCACACCGATCCCGCCCGCGGCGATGCTCTGCACGAGCGAGAGCGGTGCGAGCGCGAGCGCCGCGACGTAGATCAGGAAGCCGCCGGACTCCATGGCGAATCCGAGCAGCCAGCTCGAGTCCCCGAGCAGCAGCCGGGCGGACTGGATCGGACGACGCATGGAGAGGGCCGGCAGGTCGGCGGCGGCGTCGTGCTCCTGGAGGTAGGCGATGTTGATGAGCACGGCGGAAACGAACGCCAGCACGAGGCCGGCGAGGGTCTCGCCGCTCACCGATCAGCTGAAGCGGATCACGCTGCGGATCCCGTCCTGGGCCTCCATCAGCTCGAAGCCCCGGTTCACTTCGTCGAGGCTCAGCATGTGGGAGACGAACGGCGCCACGTCGATGTCTCCGGCGAGCGAGCGCTCGACGAGCTCGGGCACCTGATCGCGGCCCTTCACGCCGCCGAAGGAGGACCCGCAGACCCGGCGGCCGGTGATCAGGAACCTCGGGACGATGTCCAGCGTCTCGCCCTTTCCCGCGACGCCCACGACGGTGCAGAGGCCCCAGCCCATGCGTGCCGACTCGACCGCCTGGCGCATCACCCCGACGTTGCCGGTCGCCTCGAACGTGTAGTCGGCGCCGAACCCGTCCGTCAGCTCGGCGATGCGCTCGACCGCGTCGAGCCCGCCGATCATCGTGTCGGTCGCTCCCTGGCCGCGCGCGAGCGCCAGCCGCTCCTCCGAGAGGTCGACGACGACGATCCGCTCGGCGCCCTGCAGGCGGCAGCCCGCGACGGCGCCGAGCCCGACCATGCCCGCGCCGAAGACGACGCACGTCGATCCCGCCTCGACCTGCGCGGTGAACATCGCTGCTCCCAACCCGGTCGAAAGGCCGCACGCGAAGAGGCAGGCATGCTCGAAGGGGGCCTCGGGAGCGATCTTCGCGAGCGCGATCTCCGGCATCACGGTGTATTCCGCGAACGTCGAGGTGCCCATGAAGTGGCGGATCGGCTCGCCGTCCCGCCCGAGGCGTGTGGTGCCGTCCGGCAGGAACCCCTTGTTCTGCTGCTCGCGGATCGCAAGGCAGAGGTTCGTCCTCGGGCTCCGGCAGTGGACGCACTCCCGGCACTGGGGCGAGAACAGCGTGACGACGTGGTCGCCGGGAGCGACGGAGGAGACGCCCTCTCCGACCTGCTCGACGACGCCCGCGCCCTCGTGCCCGAGCACGGTCGGCGCGTAGCCGGACGGATCGGCGCCCGACGCCGTGTACAGGTCCGTGTGGCACACGCCGCACGCCACGAGCCGTACGAGGACCTCTCCCGCCCGCGGCTCGGCCAGCTCGACCTGCTGCACGACGAGCGGCTTCCCGAACTCCTCGAGCACTGCGGCCCGCATCCTCATGGCGACACCGTAAAGAATTCGCCGTGTGGCATCCGCCGACCTGAGGGCCTTCGCCCGCGCGAACCTGCCGGAGCCGCCCGCGAGGGTGCTCGAGATCGGCGCGGGCTCCGGCCGGCTCGCCCGCGCGCTCCGCACGGCGGGGTACGACGTCCTGGCGATCGACCCCGGCTCGGACAGCGACGACGTCCGCCCCGTCGCACTCGTGGATCTGGACGAGCCCGCGGGCTCGTTCGCAGCCGCGGTCGCGGTCGTCTCGCTCCATCACGTCGACCCGCTCGAGGACTCCTGCCGACGGCTCGGCGAGCTCGTCGAGCCGGGCGGAGCGCTCGTCGTCGACGAGTTCGACGTCGCCGCCTTCGACGTCACCGCGGCGGCCTGGTGGCTGGAGCAGCGTCGCGTGCTCGGCGAGCCGCAGCCGAAGACGGCCGAGGAGCTCGTCCACGAGCACCGCGACCACCTGCACCCGCTCGAGCGGGTCGTTGCGGCGCTCGAGCCGTGGTTCGAGCTCGGCCCGCCCGTACGCGGTCCGTGGCTGCACTACTGGAAGCTCGGCGACTCGTTCCGCGCGATCGAGGAGGAGGCGATCGCCCGCGGTGACCTTCCTGCCGCCGGCGCGCGCCTCGTTGGACGCCGCCGCAGCTAGCGCGAGGCGGCTACCGGCTCTTCAGGTACTGGACGAGGTCGCTCTCCTGCCCGCGCGTCAGGTCGAGGTCGAAGCAGCTGTTGTAGTGCTTCACGACGTCCAGCAGCGTCTTGAAGCGGCCGTCGTGGTAGAAGCCGCGCTTCGAACGGGTGAAGAGCGCCTGCAGCGGAGCGATGGTGTAGGTGCCGTCCGGGCCGCGGTCGGCCTGGAAGGAGTCGATGCAGATCTGGGACGGCTTGACCGCGTTGTAGCCGGGCGCCGTGCCGAGCGAGCCCATGTGGCAGGACGAGCACTTGCCGACGCCGTCGAAGACGACCTTGCCGCGCGCCGCTGCCGCGTGGTTGAAGCTGTTCGCCGGCGGCTTGGGGACCGGCAGCCAATGCTCGTAGAAGTCGAGCGGGCGCAGCGCCTCGGTGATCAGGTCGGGCCCCTGCGGCTGAGAAGGCACCGGGAGGACGCCCTCGCCGACGTACGGGACGGTGTGCCCGAACCCGGCCGCGGCCGCGAGCGGGAACTTCGACGCGTTGTCGAGGCGGGCGTCGAGGAAGTTCCCCTGTCCGTGCATCTCGAGGTTCGCCACGAAGGCGTTCCAGTACGTGATCGAGCCCCAGCCGCCTTCCCAGGTGTGGAGGTTCTGGCCGTCCTTGCCGAAGGCGCTCGGGATCCGCGTCGCCGCGCTGTGCGGCGTGCCGTCGGGGCCGATGGCCTTGCCGTCGAGATCGAGCTCGGCGTTGAAGAAGCCGGGGCCCCAGCCGAGCAGGACGTGCTTCAGCGTCGCCTCGTTCACGCCGAGCGACTGCTCGAGCGGCGTGAGGTTGGGCGCCGCGGCCACGATCGCGCCGACGTTCAGGTCCTGGTTCGGCCAGCCGTCGAGCCGGTGGCCGATGCCGGGCGCGAAGGAGTTGTCGACCGTGGAGTGGCAGACCGCGCAGGTGATCCCGATCGAGCTGAGCGTGCCGTGCCTGTTGAAGAAGCCCTTGACGCCGACGACCGCATTCAGCTTCAGCAAGGTCAGCGTCACCGCAGGATCGTCGAGGTTCACCTTGCCGGCCTTGATCGCGGCGGCGACCTTGGGCGGGATCGCGTTCGAGTCGACCTTGAGGCCGAGCGCCAGCGCCGTCTTCGGGCTCACGCCCGGACCGACGCCGCCGAGCTTCGCGCCTTCGATCGCCTTCTGCAGCCCGAGCACTCCGCCCCAAACCGCCTGGTCTCCGAAGGTGTCGAAGCGGAAGACGTTCCGGCCCTGGTCCACCAGCTGCATCGTCCGCTCGGTGCTCGAATCCTCGTGCGCGGCGATCGAGGCGAGCCCGTTGACACCGCCCGTCAGCAGCAGGCTGCCGAGGACGTAGATGCCGACGCCCGACGCCACCGTCACGGACAGCTTCTTCAGGAGGCGCTGCATCGCTGCGGGCACACCCGGAGTGTTCCCGCTCGGCGGTCAGAGTTCCCTCAGCCTTGAATCAGCGTTTCGTCAGTCCTCGCCGGCCGGCACGACGAGCCTGAATCCGACCGCGCGCACGGTCAGCAACCGGCTCGGACGGGTCGGATCGTCCTCGAGCTTGCGGCGAAGGTTGAGCATGTGGGTGTCCACGGGATGGCCGTCCCCGTAGTAGGGCCCGGCCCAGAGGTGCTCCATGATCTGCTGACGCGTGAAGACCTTGCTCGGGCTGCTCGAGAGCAGCTCGAGGACGCGGAGCTCGGAGGCGGTGATGTCGACCGGGCGGTCGCCGAGGAAGACCTCGTGGCGGGCCAGGTCGATCCGCAACCGGCCGACTCTGCGAATCGATCCGTCCTCGACCGGATCTCGGCTCACACGCCGCAGGATCGCGCGACTCCTGCTCACCAGCTCGCGCGGCGAGACCGGCTTCGCCATGTAGTCGTCGGCGCCGAGATCGAGACTGAGAGCGAGCTCCGCCTCGGAATCCCAGGCGCCGAGCACGATGATCGGCACGTCGTCGCCGTCGGCGCGGATCCTCTGGATCAGGTCGATCCCTCCGGCGCCGGACCACGTCACCTCGAGGACGACGAGGTCGAAGCCCCGCTGCCGCAGGCGAAGCAACGCGGCCGCGCCGCTCTTCTCGACCGTCACCTCGAAGCCGGCCTCGGCCAGCGCGCGCGTCACGGCGCGCGTCGTGTCGGCTCCCCCGGCGACGACCAGTGCCTGATGCACCTCGCCGAGCGCCTGGCGCGTCGAAGCGCTGTACGCCGCTGCGGTCCCCTCGCTCAATCCCCTGCTCCCGCCTCTCCGGAGAATTACGCCTGAAACCCCATACGGCGGGAGGCACCGACTGGATCTGACTCGACCGGCGCTTCGGAGTGGGTCCGGACCTCACTCCGACCAATGTCCCATTGCGACTCGGACCGGGAGATCGCAACGCTGGCCCGGTCACGAAGTAGACGAAAGGATTCCAGATGACCCGCTCGCTCATCCCGCTCACTCTCGCCCTCGTCGCAGCGGCGCTGCTCGCGGTTCCGGCCGCATTCGCGAAGGGGAGCCACCACCGCGCCGTCCGCGTGCGCGGCGCCTGCACGCAGCAGTCGACGAGCAAGCTGAAGGTGAGCCGCGAGGACCGCGGCCTCGAGATCGAGTTCGAGGTCGACCAGAACCGCAACGCCGTCCCGTGGAAGGTGACGCTCCGCCGCAACGGCCATCGTGTCGCCTCGCTCCGCGCGGTCACGCACGCTCCCAGCGGGTCGTTCGAGATCCGCCGCGTGATCGCCGGAAGCGGCCGCATCAGCGCGCGAGCCACGCGCTCCGGTGAGACCTGCACCGCCTCCAGCAAGGCGCCGCGGGCCGGAGCCCGGGTCAGCGACGACGGCGCCGGCCACGACGTTGGCGACGACCACGGCAACGACGGCTGAGACTCCGCGCCTTCGACGTCACGAACTTCCCCCGGCAGAGGGCCGCGCAGCTCGCGCGGCCCTCTTGTTTCCCGATCAGCGGCGTGGTTAGAGGAGGCGGATGGACCGCCGAGGCCCCCTCGCCGACAGCTACGCGGCCGCCGTCGCGCTCGTGGTCTGCGCGCTCGTGCCGTTCCTGGCGCTCGCTGCGTCGCTGGCGCCGCTGACGAAGCTGATCGCGAGCGACCTCCACCTGAGCCGGGGAGCGCTCGAGCTGACGACGGCGATGTCGGACGCCGGCTACGCGGTGGGAACCGTCGTCTCCGTCCAGTTCGCCCAGCACCTGCGCCAGCGGCGGATGCTCCTGCTCTACGTGACGGTGTTCGTCGTCGCCGCCGTGGTCGCCGCCGCGGCACCGACCCGCGGGCTCTTCATTGCGGCGTTCGTGCTCGAAGGGCTGTGCACGAGCCTGATGCTGATCGCCGCGGTGCCCCCGCTCGTGATCGGCTTCGGCGCCGACAAGGTCGCCTCCACCGGCGTCGTCATGAACCTGTGCATCTTCGGTGCCGTCGCCGCCGGCCCGTCGATCGGCAGCTTCTCTGCCGGCGCGAACGACTGGCGGACGCTGTTCTGGGTCGTCGCCGGGATCGCGGTCGCTGCCTGGATTCTCTCGCTCCTCACCTTCGAGGATGCGGAGCCGCAGGACGAGGACGCCCCGTGGGACTGGGCCGCGGTCGCCATGGCCCTCACGGGCTGCGTCGCGGCGTTCTTCGGCGCGGCCGAGCTCGAGATCCGCATGCACGCGACCGGGCTCGCGCTCGCGACGCTAGGCGCGGGGCTCGCTCTCGTCGTCGTGATGGTGGTCCACCAGTACCGCAAGCGGAACTCGCTGATGCCGGTCGAGCAGCTGGCGACGACGTTCCCCGTGGTCGGGATTCTCGTCGCGCTCGCCGCCAGCGCCGCCGCCTTCGGCCTGATGGACCTCTCGCTCACGGCGCTCGAGCAGCGAGACCCGACGCAGGTGGGGCTCCTCTTCCTGCCCGAGCTCGCGGCCGCGATGGTGACGGCGGGGATCTTCGGCGCCATCTTCCGCACGCGCTTCACGCCGCTCTACGCGGTCTGCGGGCTGGTCGTGCTCTGCGCGGCGGCCGCCGTCCTGACCGGCGTCGCGACCGGCGGCGATCTCCGCATCGCGATCGGCGCCGGCCTGCTCGGTCTCGGCGTCGGTGCCGCCGTCTCGCCCGGCCTCTTCATCGCCGGCTTCTCCCTCGGATCCGCCCAGATCCAGCGCGTGTTCGCGCTGATCGAGCTCCTGCGCGGCGTCACCGCCTTCCTCTTCGGGCCGATCGTGCTCTACCTGGCCGGGATCCTCGCGCCGGAGACGACCGCGGGCATCTCGGACGCGGTCTGGATCTGCCTCGGCGTCTGCGCGGCCGGCGTGATCGCCGCGGTGCTCGTCTTCGCCGCGGGCGGCACGCGGCTCCAGCGACCGGATCTCGAGCGCTGGCAGGAGGAGGGCGAGCCCGCCTGGGAGTCTCCCGAGCTGTTCGCAGAGATCCGTCGTTCCTCGCACGGCGAGGCGACCGCGCCGCTCGTTGCGCGGTCGGCGCAGCGTCATGATCTGAGCCGTGCGCCGTTGCATCCTTCTCCCCCTCGCGGCCGCCGCGGCCGTCTGGCTCGCCCACCCGCCGACAGCGTCGGCCGGAACCGGCGACGCGGTTCGTGAGCTCGCCTCGCGGTACGCGCCGGTCGTGCGGCTCTCGGAGCAGCAGGCGCCGTGTGCGCGTGGGGAGTCGTTTGAGCCGATCGACGTCAAGGCGATCTTCGACAACGACGAGGTCACGCTCCGCGGGCCCTCGGGCGTCGTCAAGGTCGCACCCAGCCTCACGGACGTCTCGTCCGACCACGAGGGCTACGCGCTCGACTTCCCGGGCAACGCGCTGTCGTCGTCGGCGTGCTCGTACGAGCAGTGGCAGCGGCGGATCACGGCCCGCCGTGCATCGACCGTCTATGCCGACGTCGCGACCGAGTCCGGGGAGCTCGCCCTGCAGTACTGGTTCTTCTACGTCTACAACGACTTCAACAACAAGCACGAGGGCGATTGGGAGCTGATCCAGCTCGACTTCGACGCCGCGACGCCGGCCGCCGCCCTCGGCATGCGTAGCCAACCACCCGTCGGCGAGCGTCGCCGTCGTGGCGATCGTCGTCGCGACCCTGCTCTGGCTCGCGACGCGAACGCGCTGGCGGCCAGGCGGACGGGTCTTCGTGGACAGGCGCGGCGTGCGGGCGGAGCATGCGGAGCTGGTGCAGATCGCACTGGCCGAGGCCGGGCCTGCGGTGGACGTCCGCGCTCTGAAGGCGCGTTACCGGGTACCGGTCCTCGGCCGGCAAGCCGTGCCGAGCTGGGTGACCGACAACGTGCGAGAGGGAGGCCCTCCGCCGGACGATGCAGGTCTCGAGCTGGACAGTCTCGGGTTCCAGGCTCGCGCCGAAACTCTGCTACTCGCGCCGGGCGGCGCGGGCTCGCTCGGCCCAGATCTGCTCCGCACGGCTGAACTCGGCTCCCGCGCGCGGGCCGTTTCGCTCCAGGCCCCGCCGGAACGCGTCGCGGTCGCGCGCGACCGGCTCGAGCTGCTCGGCGTAGAAGGTCGCGGAGGCGGGGCCGCCCGGTTGTGCCCGCCGTCGCTCGAGAAACTCCCCGAGGCGCGCCGCGGACGTCCACATCGCCTTGTAGAGGATCGTGCCGCCGCGGTCGAGCACCCAGGACATGTTCGGGAGCAGGCCGTAGGCGCGATGCACGCTGCCTTGGTGGTCGTCGACGAGGATCGGCCGGGCGATGCCGAGCTCGTCCCGCAGCCGCCGCGCCGCCGCGAGCTTCTCCTCGAACCCGGCGTGCGCGCCCAGGTGCTCGCCCGGATGCGCCTCGCGCGTGTAGAGGAAGTACCAGCCGTACTCGGGATGCTCCTGCGCCAGCTGATCGAGCAGAGGACCCTCCGCTGCGCAGTACGGTCAGGTGAAGGAGCCGAACTCGAGCACGACGCCGTTCCCGCTCCACAGGTCCGACAGGCGGACGCCCTCGCCGTCGAGCAGGGCCAGCTCGCCGTCCGGAGCGCGCTCCCCGGCGTGCAGCATGTTCGGAAAGGCGCCGAACTCGCGCTCGTCGACGCCGCTCTCGACGTACTCGTCGAAGCGCTCGTAGTTGTAGGCGCCGCTCACCAGCCCGGCGCCGACGTCGTGGCCAGCGTCGCGCCGGTGAACGCCCCGGCTGCGACGGGGTTCGCCGAGAGCGAGTTCCGCCAGAGGTCCGCCTCCGACTGGAAGTCGGCGAAGACCCCGAAGCCACGCCGGTTGCGCAGGCCCGAGGCCGTGTCGGGACGCGTCCCGATCACCGTGTTGTGGTCGAACATGCACATCGAGCGATCGCCGCAGTAGAGCCCGATGCCGAGCGCGTCGCGGACGGTGTTGTGGGAGGCCATTCCCATCGACATCTCGTCGACGGCGATCGCCTGGCCGGTCGTGCGGCTGACCCGGTTGCCCATGATGTCGGTCGCCGAGGAGTGCGTCGTGATCCCCTGCTGCCCGCCCACGACAGTGCAGCCCTCGACCATGCTCATCCCCTTGTCCATGTTGAACGAGATGTCGATCCCCTGGCCGAGCCGGTTGCCGAGCATGTCGACGGTGCAGTTGCGGATGACGACGCCGGCGAGGCGCACGTGGATGCCGTCGAGCTTCGCTCCCTCCACGGTCACCCCGTCGATGACGGTTCCGCGGACGCCGTCGACGGTGATCCCGTTCTCGCCGCCGACCACCGTGACGTTCTCGATCCGGACGTCGTCGTGCGCGACGACGATTCCCCCGCGGACGATCGCGCCCGGAGCGCCCTGAAGCACCTCTCGCCGCGTGATCACGAGCGGACCCTGGTGGACGCCGGCGCCGAGGCGGACGACCGGCGGGAGGCGGACGACGTAGGTCGCCGCCGAGCCGGCGAAGGCGAGGAAGATCGCGGCCGCCGCGACCAGGCCTACCCGCCCCAGCTCGCCGCCGTCCTCCGCATAGCCGAGCCGGAGCAGCGGGAAGCCGGCCTGCGCGAGCACGAACGAGCTCAGCCAGCCGGCGCCGAAGAGGGCGAGCGCCGGCAGGAGCGGCGCGTGCAGGCCGAAGCCGTACACGATCGCCATCAGCGCGCCGAGCTCGAAGGCGCCGAGCGGCACAGTCGCCCAGGCGGGCTGGTACGGGAGCAGCCTGTGCCAGACCTCGGCGTCGAGGAAGAGGCCCACCGCCACCATCAGCGCCACGAGCTCGACCGGCCACCAGCGGTGGAGCACACCCGCGAGAACGCACGCGGCGAGCAGCACCGGCGCGAGCCCGGCGAGCCGTGTCTCGAGGCGTCCCCTCAGCGTGTACGACACGCCTGGATCCTCCGGAGGAATCGATGGCCGGCATACCGCGCGCCGGCGAGGGTGTCGGCGGCGGGGAACGCCCACTGCGCCGGCGCACCCGCGACGGCGAGCGTCCGGCGCGGGTCGCTCAGCCCGGGCACGGTCGAGTCGGGACCGAGCA
>DATFCX010000060.1:0-18142 GCA_035252585.1 Gaiellaceae bacterium | reverse complement strand
GCGCGGCTCGCGGAGCTGCGGGCCCTCGTCGAGGACACCGATGGTCTGGAGCCGGGGGAGGAGGACCGGCTGCGCGCCGAGCGGGAGCGGCACAGGCACGTCGCCGAGCTCGCCGCCGGCGCGGCCGAGGCCGCCGCCGCGCTCGCTCCGGACGACGGGGAAGGAGCCACGGGACTCGTCGGGCTCGCGGAACGCTCGGTGGCGCCGCTCGAGCGGCTCGCACCGGAGCTGCAGCGAGCGGGAAACGAGCTGCGCGACGTCGAGCTCCGGCTGCGCGAGACCGCCTCGGATCTCCACGCCTTCCTCGCGTCGCTCGAGTCCGAGCCGGGCCGGCTGGAGCAGCTCGAGGCCGGGCTCGACCGGATCGCCGAGGCGAAGCGACGCTTCCGCTGCGCGACGTACGACGAGCTGCTCGCGCGGCGCGATGAGGCGAGAGCCGAGCTGGCGGCACTCGACGGCGGTGCCGACCCTGCGGCGGTCGCCGCGCGCGAGCTCGCGGAGGCCGAGGCGCAGGTACAGGCGCTGGCGCTCGAGCTGCGAGCGGAGCGCAACGCCGCCGCCCCGGCGTTCGCCGACGCAGTCGCCGCCGAGCTACGCGGTGTGGGCATGGGCGAGGGCGAGTTCGTCTGCGAGCTACGCGAGCGAGACGAGCCCGGATCGACCGGAGCGGACGAGGCGGTCTTCCTCGTCCGCCCGAACGCGGGCCTTCCGTTCGCGCCGGTCGCCGAGACCGCCTCCGGCGGGGAGCTCTCGCGGATCGCGCTGGCGATCGCGGCCGTCGCCGGCGGAGACACGCTCGTGTTCGACGAGATCGACGCCGGCATCGGCGGCGAGACGGCGCATGCAGTCGGGGGATTGCTGCGGCGCCTCGCCGAGCACGCTCAGGTGGTGACGATCACGCACCTGCCCCAGATCGCCGCGCGCGCCGACCGTCACTTCCGGGTCGAGAAGACACCGGGCGACCCGACGCACACGCGGATCGAGCAGCTCGGCGACGACGAGCGCAAGGCCGAGCTCGAGCGGATGCTCGGTGGACTGGAGTTCCTTGCCGCAGTACGCGGCTAGGCGGACGCTGCCGGCGCCGGTCGAGACGGTCTGGGAGGTACTCGCCCAACCCGCGCGCTGGACCGAGTGGTGGCCCGATCTCGAGTTGGCCGAGCCGACGGTGCGGAGAGCGCTCGCACCCGGCGCCCTATGGCAGATCGAGGGCGCCGGCCGCCCGGCCATGTTCCGTCGCCCGCTCAGCGGCGGCGCCCTGCTCATCCTCGAGGTCGTGCCGCTGCGACGCGTCGCCTTTCAGCTGCCGAGCGACCGGATCGAGGTCGAGCTGGAACTCGAGCCGGTGACCGGCGACGGCGAGACCGTCGCGACGCTCGCGGTCGACGTGCCGCGGTTCGGCGGCGTCCGGAGGACGATGGCCTCCGACGCGCTCGCGAAGCTCGCCGCGGCCGTCCGTCCTCCTGCCGACTAGCCCGCCGGGTGGTCGACCGTAGGGGGTGCTACCCTGAAATCCCGTGAGCGCGCGGGCCCCGAAGTACGTCTTCGTCACGGGTGGAGTCGTCTCCGCGCTCGGGAAGGGAATCGTCGCCGCCTCGCTCGGTCGCTTGCTGAAGGCGCGCGGCCTGCGCGTCCAGCTGCAGAAGTTCGACCCGTACCTGAACGTCGACCCGGGGACGATGAGCCCGTTCCAGCACGGCGAGGTCTTCGTGACGGAGGACGGCGCCGAGACCGATCTCGACATCGGCCATTACGAGCGCTTCGTGGACGAGAACTTCCTGCGCAGCGCGAGCCACAGCGCCGGCGCGATCTGGGACACCGTCCTCCGCAAGGAGCGGAAGGGCGACTTTCTCGGCGCGACGGTGCAGGTGATCCCGCACATCACGAACGAGATCAAGGCGCGCATCCGCCGCGCAGCCGAGGCGAGCCCCACCGACGTGGTCATCTCGGAGATCGGCGGCACGGTGGGCGACATCGAGTCCCTGCCGTTCCTCGAGGCGATCCGCCAGTTCCGGCGGGAGGTCGGCCCGGAGAACGTCGTCCACATCCACGTGACCCTCGTCCCGTTCATCGAGGCGGCCGGCGAGCTGAAGACGAAGCCGACGCAGCACTCGGTGAACGAGCTGCGCCGGATCGGCATCCACCCCGACGTCGTCGTGTGCCGGTCGCACGAGGAGCTCTCGCGCGAGATCCGGGACAAGATCGCGCTCTTCGCCGACGTCGACCCTGCCGCCGTGGTCGCGAGCCCGGACGTGCCGGACGTGTACGAGGTGCCGCGGGTGCTGCAGCGGGAGGGACTCGACCGCCTGGTCGCGGACCGGCTCGGCCTCGAGCTGGGCGAGCCGGACCTGTCCGACTGGGACGAGCTGCTCGATCGTGTGCACAGCCGGCGCGAGGTGGTGGAGATCGCGCTCGTCGGCAAATACGTGAAGCTCCAGGACGCGTACCTCTCCGTCCACGAGGCGCTCAAGCACGCCGGCCTCGAGCACGGCTGCGCGGTCCGCGTGCGCTGGGTGGACGCCGAGGACATGTCCTACGAGGAGACGGCGGAGCTGCTCGAGAACGTCGACGGGGTGCTGGTGCCGGGCGGCTTCGGCTCCCGCGGCTGGGAGGGGAAGATCCTCGCCTGCCAGGTAGCCCGCGAGCGGCGCATCCCGTACCTCGGCATCTGTCTGGGCATGCACGTCGCCGTGTCGGAGTTCGCGCGGCACGTCGTCGGACTCGAGGGGGCGAACTCCACGGAGATGGATCCCGAGACTCCGTATCCCGTGATCGACCTCCTGCCGGAGCAGAAGGGGATCGAGGACCTGGGCGGCACGATGCGCCTCGGTGCGCAGGCCGTGGAGGTCGGCGACGGCACGCGCGCCCGCGAGCTGTACGGCGAGGCGACGATCCACGAGCGGCACCGGCACCGCTACGAGGTCAACAACGCGTACCGCGACCGGCTCGTCGAGGCCGGGCTCGTGGTCAGCGGGACCTTCCAGGAGGGGCGGCTCGTGGAGATCGTGGAGCTCGCCGACCATCCCTGGTTCGTCGCGAGCCAGTTTCACCCGGAGTTCAAGTCCCGACCGACGCGGGCGGCGCCGCTCTTCCGCGGCTTCGTCGGCGCCGCGCTCGACCGCGCGCGTACGCGGGCCGGCGAGCGCGTCGCCGTGTAGAGCGAACCTCCTACGCTCGACAGCATGAGCAGGGACGCCGGTCCGTGGCGTGGCCTCGCGCCGGGCGAGCGTCCCTATCGGGATGCGGCGTGGCATTACGCTGAGTACCGCTCCCGGCCGACAGACGCGTTCCTGCGGCTATTGGCCTCGCATCTCGGCTGGTCGCCTCCCGACCGGATCCTCGACCTCGGCGCAGGGCCGGCCCACCTCTCGCTGCCGCTCGCAGGTCTCGTCGGCGAGGTCGTGGCCATGGACCCGAGGAGGCGATGATCGAGGAGGGCCGGCGCCGCGCTGCGGCCGCCCGCGGTCCGAGGACCTCTCGTTCGTCGTCGGAGGCTCCGACGATCTACGCGGGCCGGCGACCGAGCTTCGCGACCTGACCGGGGCCGTGAAGCTACGAGCACGATCTGGTCGTCGAGCCGTCGATCGAAGCGGCGGTCGGCTTCCGTTACTCGTTCGGCAACGTGCTCGCACGTCTCGGCGGCCGCCGGGCCGCGTTCGAGGCGGACGTGCGGACTGCGCTCGCCGGCGCCGACACGTCGCCGGTCAACGTCCGCGTCGTCGACAGCGCGCTGGTCGGTCGTCGCCCGTAGGATCGCCGCGTGTCCGACGCGGTCGACCTCCTCCTCGAACTCGCTGCGATCCCGAGCCCGCCCGGCGAGGAGCGCGGCGTGGCCGACGTCGTGCTGCGCTATCTGCGTGGGCTCGGGCTCGAGCCGGATGAGGACGACTGCGGGCCGCGCATCGGCTCGACCGCCGGCAACGTCTACGCGCGCATCGAGCCCACGGCGGAGGGGACGCCGATCTTCCTCTGCGCGCACATGGACACGGTGCCGCCGGACGGCAGGCTCCAACCCGTCGTCGAGGACGACGTCATCCGGAACTCGGGCGGAACGATCCTGGGCGGCGACAACAAGGCGGCGATCACGGCGATGCTCGAGGGCGTGCGGCGCGTCCGCTCGGAAGGCGTGCCGCATGCGGGGATCGAGCTCGTGTTCACGCCGAAGGAGGAGGTCGGTCTCGTCGGCGCCAACGCGTTCGACCACGACCGGCTCCGCGCACAGATCGGCTGGGTCTACGACCAGGAGGGCGCGCTGGGCGAGGTCGTGCTCGGCGCGCCGTGGTCGCGGGCGCTCGAGGTGCGGTTCCACGGGCGCTCGGCGCATGCAGGGATGGCGCCGGAGGAGGGGCGCTCCGCGATCCAGGCGGCGGCGAAGGCCATCGCCGACCTGCGGCTCGGTCGTGTGGACGAGCTGACGACCGCGAACGTCGGCACGATCTCGGGCGGGACGGCCGGCAACGTGGTGCCGGAGTGGTGCACGTTCCTCGCGGAGGCCCGCTGTCACGACGAGGCGAAGCTCGGCGAGCTGGTGCAGGAGATGCTCGACGCGTTCTCCTTCGCGGCGACCGAGACGGATTGCGACGTCGAGACGACGATGCGCAAGAGCTACGACGGCTACCGCCTGAAGCGGGACGAGCCGGCCGTCGCACTGGCGGCGGCGGCCTTCGCACGGTGCGGCATCGAGCCGCGCTACGGCCTCTCCGGCGGCGGCGCGGACGCGAACGTCTTCAACGAGCGCGGGCGACGCTGCGTCAACCTCTCGCACGGCGTGTTCGGCTTCCATACCCCGGACGAGCACGTCTCGGTGGGCGATCTCGACACGATGGTGGACGTGACGGTCGGGCTCGCGGAGGCGGCCCGGGAATGAGCCTCGCTCCGGACTCAGCGCGGAGCGTGTACGAGGGTGCGCTCCTCGGGCTGACGGTCGAGCGATGGGGAGAGAACGAGCGCGAGATCGTCGAGCATCCGGGCGCCGTCGCGGTCGTCGCAGTGGACGGCGAGGGATGTGTGACGCTCGTGCGCCAGCTGCGCGAGCCGGCCCGGAGGCATCTGCTCGAGCTGCCGGCCGGGACGGCCGAGGCCGGCGAGGAGCCGCTGGCCACGGCGAGGCGCGAGCTGCAGGAGGAGTGCGGCCTGACCGGGGGAGAGTGGCGCGAGCTGACGGCGTTCTGGACGACGCCGGGGTTCTGCCGGGAGCGGATGCACGTGTTCGCGGCGGAGGGCGTCGAGCGCGGCGAGGCCTCGCCGGCGGCAGACGAGGATCTCGAGCTCGTCCGCTGGCGCGTCACCGAGATCGGCGAGCGACTGGACGAGATCGAGGACGCGAAGACCCTCGCGGGGCTGTTGCTCTACCTGGGAGAGCTTCCCTGAGGACGAATCCCGGCCGGACAGGGCCGCGCAACCCCCCACCCAAGGGTGGGGAGCCGTCCCTCCGCCCTCGAGAGCGACGCTATCGCCGAAACTGTGACAAGGCTGAGCCGTTGCGTCGCGAATCGTGCGCAAGTCCGTCGCGGCTTCGTCTTGCGGTGTCCGCGAGATAGTGTCTCCGGGCCTTGAGAATCGGCGTCCCGAAGGAGATCAAGACCGACGAGTATCGCGTCGCGCTCACCCCGGCCGGGGCCCGGGAGCTGATCCAGCGCGGTCACGACGTGCTCGTCGAGTCGACGGCGGGGGAGGGCAGCGCCTTCGCCGACGAGCAATACGAACGAGCGGGCGCCCGGATGGTCTCGGTCGACGAGGCGTGGGGCGAGACCGACCTCGTGCTCAAGGTCAAGGAGCCGATCGAGCCCGAGTATGCGCGGCTCCGCGAGGGGCTCGTGCTGTTCACGTATCTCCACATCGCCGCCGACGAGCCGCTCACGCGCGCGCTCGTGGACAGCGGAATCACGGCCGTCGCCTACGAGACCGTCGAAACGGAGGATCACCGACTGCCGCTGCTCGCCCCGATGAGCGAGATCGCGGGCAGGCTAGCGCCGCAGGCCGCGGCGCACTTCCTCGAGAGACCGCTCGGCGGCCGCGGCGTCCTTCTCGCCGGAACGCCCGGTGTGCAGCCCGGGCACGTCGTCGTACTCGGCGGCGGAATCGTCGGGTACAACGCGGCGATCATCGCGCTCGGGCTCGGCGCTCGCGTCACCCTCCTCGAGCGCTCGATCGACCGCATGCGGCACCTCGACGAGATCCTCTCCGGCCGCGTCAGCTTGCTCATGTCGTCGAGCCTGGAGGTCGAGCAGACGATCGCGCACGCCGACGTCGTCATCGGAGCCGTCCTCATTCCGGGCGCACGCGCTCCGAAGCTGATCAGCCGGGCGATGCTCGGCGACATGCAGCCGGGTGCCGTGATCGTCGACGTCGCCATCGACCAGGGCGGCTGCATCGAGACGGCCCATCCGACCACACACTCGGATCCGGTGTACGAGGTCGACGGGATCATCCACTACTGCGTCGCGAACATGCCCGGCGGCGTGCCGGTCACCTCCACGAAGTCGCTCACGAATGCGACGCTCCCGTACGTCGAGGCGATTGCGGACCACGGCCTCGCCGAGGCGGTGGGACGCGACCCCTCCCTTGGTCACGGCGTCAACGTCCTCGACGGCAAGATCACGCACGAGGCGGTGGCAGACGCGCACGGCCTCGACTACACGCCGCTCGCGGACGTCCTTCCCCTGGCGCCGGTCTAGCTGCGCGCCTGTCCGCCCGGCTTGCGTGTCGGCGTCAGCCTGACGACCACCCACGTCACGGCCGCAGCGACGCCGACGACGGCGAGGGCGTACGCGACGAAAGCGAGGAGGCCGAGGGCGGTCGACACGGCCTCCCTAGAATAGCCCGGTGCCCAGGGCGTGCGTCATCGTGCTCGATGCCGTCGGGGCCGGCGAGTTGCCGGACGCTGCAAAGTACGGCGACGAAGGCTCGGACACGCTCGGCAACGTCGCGCGAGCAGTCGGCGGCCTCGACCTGCCGAGCCTCGAGGCGCTCGGCCTCGGCAACGTGGAGCCGCTCGACGGTTGTCCGCCACAGCCCGGCGCGCCCGCGGTCGCCGGGCGCCTGTTCGAGCGCTCGAAGGGCAAGGACACGACGACGGGACACTGGGAGCTCATGGGTGTCGTGACAGCGCAGGCGTTTCCCACGTACCCACACGGATTTCCCCATGACGTGATCGACCCGTTCATGCACCGCACTGCACGCGGCGTCCTCGGCAACAAGGCGGCCTCCGGTACGGAGATCATCCAGGAGCTGGGGGAGGAGCACCAGCGGACGGGCAAGTGGATCGTCTACACATCGGCCGACTCCGTCTTCCAGATCGCCGCTCACGAGGACACCGTCCCGCTCGACGAGCTGTATGCGGCCTGTCGCGCCGCACGAGAGATCCTGACCGGCAAGCACGCTGTCGGACGCGTCATCGCGCGGCCGTTCACCGGTGAGCCGGACAACTACGTGCGGACACCGAACCGGCACGACTTCTCGCTCGAGCCACGGAGGCCGAACTACCTGACGCTCGTTCGCGAGGCCGGTCAGAAGGTCTACGGGGTCGGCAAGATCGGCGACATCTTCGCGGGCTGTGACATCGACGAGTCGTTGCCGACGAAGTCCAACATCGAGGGAATCCAGCAGACGGAGCGGCTGCTCCGCGAGCTCGAAGACGGCTTCGTCTTCGTCAACCTCGTCGAGACGGACATGCTCTGGGGGCACCGGAACGATCCGGTCAACTTCCACCGTTGCCTCCAGGACTTCGACTATCGCCTCTCCGATCTGCTCGACGCGCTCAGGCCGGGCGACCTGCTCATCATCACCTCGGACCACGGTTGCGACCCGACGACGCCGTCGACCGACCACTCTCGCGAGCACGCGCTACTGCTCGCCTACGTCGAGGGGCGAAACGCGGCCGGCAGGATCCACGAGGGGGAGTTCGCCGACGTGGGGGCGACCGTGAACGCGTGGCTCGGCGGCAAGGCTCCGTCGCGCGGCATCCCGGGGCAACCCATCGTGACGCCGTAAGGCGCCCTGCGGGCCACGGACGCACGACTACGCTGACGGCATGCCGGAGCTGCCGGAGGTCGAGACCGTCCGCAGGCAGCTCGAGCCCGCGCTGGTGGGTCGACGGTTCGAGCGCGTACGCATCGACGACCCGCGCCTCGTGCGTCCATACGAACCGGCCGAGGTGGCTGCCGAGCTCGAAGGCGAGCGCGTGGCGGCGGTGGAGCGACGTGGCAAGTATCTGGTTGTTCGGTTCGAGAGCGGTCGGATTCTCCTGATCCACCTCCGGATGACGGGGAGCCTGTTACACGCGCCGCGCGGCTCGCTCCAGGACGATCCGCACCGACGTGCTGTTGTCAGACTAGAAGACGGATCGGATGTCGCGTACCGAGACGTCAGGCGCTTTGGAACATGGCTCTTGCTCGAGCCGGGGGAGGCGGAGCCGTACCTCGGCGCTCGCGTCGGAGACGAGCCGCTCGACGCGCTCTTCACGGCGGCCCGGCTCGGCGAGCGGCTGCGCGGTCGCCGGATGTCGCTGAAGGCGGCGCTGCTCGACCAGCGCACGCTCGCCGGCCTGGGGAACATCTACGCGGACGAGGCGCTGTGGCGAGCCAAGCTCAGTCCGCTGCGCCCCGCAGCCGACCTCGACCGCGCCGAGCTGAGACGGCTGCACCGCGCCATCCGCGCGGCGCTCGAGCACGGCCTCGCACGCCAGGGATCCACCCTGCGCGACTACCGGCTACCCGACGGCAGCGGCGGCTCGATGCAGGACGAGTTCCGCGTCTACGGGCGCCGCGACGAGCCGTGCGACCGGTGCGGCACGCCGATCGCGCGCACGCGCGTCGCCGGCCGGACGACGTGGTACTGCCCCACGTGCCAGCCCGAACAGCCGGCTCAGGCGGCGAGGAGCTCGTCGAGACGCCCCTCCCGGTCGAGACGCCAAAGCTCGGTGTAGCCGCCGATCGGCCGGCCGCCGACGACGATCTGCGGCACCGTCCAGCCGCCCGTCGCGTCGAACACCGTCTGCCGGAAGGCCGGATCGTCGTCCAGCGAGACCTCCTCGTAGGGGAGCCCGCGGGAGTCGAGGAGCGTCTTGGCGCGCACGCAGAAGCCGCACCAGCGAGTCGTATAGATCTGAATTCTAGGCATCCCTCCTTACAACGCATAAACCGGGCAGGGTGTTCCTGCCCGATACCGCCCCTAGACTGGAGGGGCATGGCCGGACGGGCGTACAGGACGGAGGCCGTCGTGCTCCGGTCGATCCGGCTCGGAGAGGCGGATCGCATCCTCCACCTCTACACCGAGGCCAACGGCCGCGTCGGTGCCGTTGCCAAGGGCGTGCGCAAGACGAAGTCGCGCTTCGGCGCCCGGCTCGAGCCCCTCTCGCACGTCGAGCTCGTGCTCCATCGCGGTCGTGGCGAGCTCGAGACGGTCACTTCGGCTCAGATCGTCCGCTCCCACCGCGAGGCGCGCGAGGACTACTCCCGCTTCTCGGTCGGGATGATCGGGGCGGAGGCGATGCTGCGCCTGTTCAGCGAGGAGGAGGCGAACGAGCGGGCGTTCACCGCCGTTACGCGGTTCCTGGACCTCCTCGATGGGACGCCGCACGTCACCGAGCGGCCCACGCTCGACCCGCTCGGGCTCGCGTTCCAGCTCAAGCTGCTCTGGCTCGCGGGGTATCTACCGCATGTCTCGGCCTGCGCGGAGTGTGGTGCCGAGGACGAGCAGCTCGTCGGCTACTCCACGCGCGCGGGCGGGGCCGTCTGCGCTCGCTGCGCGCCGCCCACCGAGGCGCTCGCGCTCGCCGCCGACGGCATCGCAGGAGTCGAGGCTCTCCTCGCACGGCCGCTCGCGGACGCTCCGGGCCTCGGGCTTTCGGAACGCGCGCGGCGTGACGTGCTGCGCGTGGTCACCGCCTCCTACGAGTACCACGGCGGCTTCCGGCTGCGGACGCTGGCGAGTCGGACCGCCTAGCGGGCGTAGCCGAACGGCTCGAAGTTGAGCGTGCCCTGCTGACACACGCTCGTCGGCGGCTTGATCGGCGCCTCGGCCACCCCGCCGCCGGCAGCCGTCACCTGAAGCGTGTGCGCCGTGGGCTGGCACGCGCCCGTCTGCGAGTCGCCGTCCCCGGCCACGTCCGGGGAGAACCGCGCCTGCGCCAGGGCAGACGCGCCCGGAGGAAGGAGGATCGGCCGCTTCCCGCCTTCCGCCGCCCTGATGTGGGTCGGCAGCGGCGTGCCGCTTGCATCGAGCAGCGTCGCCTGCGGGACGCCGCGGACGAGGCAGGGGCTGCTCGAAGCGTTCTTGAGCGTGAGCGCGTACGCGATCTGACCGGCGCCGGCGCTGTTGGGGACGAGCGTGAACGTGCCTGCGACCTGCGCGCCGGTGCACGGCTTCGTCCCGGACACGGATCCCGTCGTCGTCACCGTCTTCGTGGACGTGACCGTCCGGTTGTGCGTCACCGTCACCGTCTTCGTGCCGCTGCCGAGACAACCGGCGGCCGTCAGGGCGACTGCGGGGAGGACCAGTCCCGCTGCAACGCGTCGTCCAGCCATGCGTGCACGCCGCCGATCGGCAGGCGCTCCTGCGCGAGCGAGTCCCGGTCCCGCACGGTGACCGTCTCGTCCTCGAGCGTCTGGTCGTCGACGGTGAAGGCCCACGGCGTACCTATTTCGTCCTGTCGGCGGTAACGCCTGCCGATCTGACCGCTGTCGTCGTGCTCCACGAGGTGGTGCCGTCGGAGCTCCTCGTAGAGCTTCCGCGCCCGGCGGGCCATCCCCTCGTCGCGTGGGACGAGCGGCAGGATGGCCGCCTTGACCGGTGCGATGCGCGGATGGAGGCGGAGGACGACGCGCTGCCGGTCGCCGACGATCTCCTCGTCGTACGCGTCGCAGAGGAAGGCAAGCAGGATGCGGTCGATCGAGACGGCGGGCTCGACAACGTGCGGCGTGTAGCGCGTCCCGTCCTGCTCGACCCACTCGAGCTTCGTGCCCGAGGCCTGCGTGTGCTGCGTGAGGTCGTAGTCGCCGCGATTCGCGATTCCTTCGAGCTCCTGCCAGCCGATGGGGTAGAGGTACTCAAGGTCGCTCGTCCCGCTCGAATAGTGGGAGCGCTCCTCGGGGGTGTGCTCGCGGACGCGAAGGTTCTCCTCGCGGAGACCGAGCCTGAGGTACCAGGCGCGGCGCGCCTCGATCCAGTAGTGGTACCACTCCTCCGCCTCGGCGGGCGGGACGAAGAACTCCATCTCCATCTGCTCGAACTCGCGCAACCGGAAGAGGAAGTTGCCGGGAGTGATCTCGTTCCGGAAGGTCTTGCCGCCGATCTGCGCGATGCCGAACGGCGGCTTGCGGCGTGCGAGCTGGGCGACGTTCTTGAAATTGATGAAGATCCCCTGCGCGGTCTCCGGGCGGAGATACGCGGTTGAGCTCCCGTCCTGGAGGGCGCCGACCTGTGTCTCGAACATGAGGTTGAACTGGCGCGGCTCGGTGAGGTCGCAGTCGGACGTCTCGCCGGGTCGCTTGCTCGGCTTGCGGCCGCAGTTCGCGAGCTCGAGCTGGTCGGCGCGGAAGCGGAGCTTGCACGTGCGGCAGTCGACCATCGGGTCGGTGAAGCCGGCCACGTGGCCCGAGGCCTCCCAGACGCGCGGGTTGAGGATGATCGCGGAGTCGAGGACGACGATGTCGTCGCGCTCCTGGACCATTGCGCGGAGCCACTCGTCGCGGATGTTGTTCTTCGTGAGGACGCCGTAGTGGCCGTAGTCGTAGGTCGAGCCGAGCCCGCCGTAGATCTCGGAGGACGGGAAGACGAAGCCGCGCCGGCGGCAGAGGGAGACGATCGTGTCCATCGTCACCGGTTGCGCCGTCTCGGTCATGGGCGGAGGTTACCCCGGCCGTTCGAGGGGCCTAGCGGCAGGCGAGACTATTGCCTGCCCGCCACTTCAGCGTTTCGGCACGAAGGCGCGAAACCGGCGTGTCATGTCCGCACGTACGCTTGCTCCCCCGTGGGTGGGTGGGGGTTTGGGACGGAGCTGGACCGCCGCCCCGTTACGCTGACCGCCGATGCCGAACCCGCCGGTCGAGCTGCACGTCGTCTCCGACGCCACCGGCGAGACGGCCGCGCGCCTCGTCCAGGCGCTCGAGGCGCAGTTCCCGGAGCAGGACTTCGTCGAGATCCGCCATCCGCGCGTCGAGTCCGAGGACGACCTCCAGCTCGCCGTCAACCGGATGCGCGGCCGGCCCGCCGTCGTCGTCTACACCCTCGTCCAGCCGGAGCTCCGCGAGGCCATGCGCACCCTCTGCCGACGCGCGCGCCTCCACTACTGCGACCTCCTCGGCCACCCCATCGACGCCGTGGCCCGCGTCTCGGGACAGACGGCGAAGATGACGCCGGGCTCGCGGCCGCCGCTCAACTCCGCCTACTTCAAGCGGATGGAGGCGATCGAGTTCGCCGTGCGCTACGACGACGGCGTCGCCCACGGGCTGCACGATGCCGACGTCGTCCTTGTCGGCGTCTCGCGCACGTCGAAGACGCCGCTCTCGATCTACCTCGGCTATCTCGGCCACAAGGCCGCGAACGTCCCGGTCGTGAAGGGGATCGCGCCGCCACCCGAGCTGTTCGAGGTCGACCAGGCGAGAGTCGTCGGGCTCACGATCGACCCGAACAGGCTCGCGGAGATCCGCAGGGCACGCGTCAGGACGATGGGCGCGCCCGGCCGCAACCGGCAGTACGCCGAGCTCGCCGAGATCTACGAGGAGCTCGAGGAGGCGACGAAGCTCCACCGCAGGCTCCGCTGTCCCGTGATCGACATCTCCGAGCTTTCGATCGAGGAGACGGCGCACCGGATCCTCCGCGTCGTCGAGGAACGGGCCGGCGAGACAAAGGCACAGGCCGCGGGGTGACCACCGGGCCGGCAGCCGTCCCGCGCAGCCCCAAGCCGCGGATCCCGCTCTGGCGCTGGGCGCTCTGGTGGGTCGTGCTGCTCGTGGGCGATCTCGTGTTCTACGTCCTGCTCACGCCCGTCTGGATCGGGCTGCGCACCCTCGCCTGGGTGGCGGAGTTCCGTGCCAGGCGCCGCTGAGCGGGAAAGCACCTGCGTTATGACAACATCTGCGACCCCATGACCCGCTACGTCTACGACTTCGACGAGCCCTCCGGCGGCGGCCGGGACCTGCTCGGAGGCAAGGGAATCGGGCTCGCGGAGATGACGCAGCTCGGGATCCCCGTCCCGGCCGGCTTCACGATCACGACCGACGCCTGCCGCGCCTTCATGGCGTCCGGCGGCGAGGTGCCAGCGCTCGACGAGGAGGTCGCGGAGCACCTCGGACGGCTCGAGCAGCAGGCGGGCAAGCGCTTCGGCGACGCCGGCGATCCGCTGCTCGTCTCCGTCCGTTCCGGCGCGGCGATCTCGATGCCCGGGATGATGGACACCATCCTCAACGTTGGGCTCAACGACGAGTCGGTCGAGGGGCTCGCGCGCTCGACCGGGAACGAGGCGTTCGCGCAGGACTGTTACCGCCGGCTGATCCAGATGTTCGGCGAGACCGTCGACGGCATCCCGCACGAGAGCTTCAGCGTCGACGACTCCGTCGAACGGGCCCGGGAGATCTACGAGCGCGAGACCGGGCAGGGCTTCCCCCAGGACGCGCGGGAGCAGCTGCGGCGCGCAATCACTGCCGTCTTCGACTCCTGGAACTCGTCGCGCGCGCAGGTCTACCGCAACATGTACGGCATCCCCGACGACCTCGGCACCGCCGTCAACGTCGTCCAGATGGTCTTCGGGAACAAGGGCGACGGCTCGGCGACCGGCGTCTGCTTCACCCGCGACCCGTCGACCGGCGAGCAGGGCGTCTACGGCGAGTACCTCGTCAACGCGCAGGGGGAGGACGTCGTCGCCGGGACCCGAACGCCGCAGCCGCTGGCCGAGCTGCGGGAACGCATGCCCGAGGCGTACGACCAGCTCCTCGAGACGATGGGAGCGCTGGAGCGGCACTACCGCGACATGCAGGACATCGAGTTCACCGTCGAGGAGGGCCGGCTCTACCTCCTTCAGACGCGCACCGCGAAGCGGACGGCGGCGGCCGCGATCAAGGCCGCGGTGGACATGACCGCCGAAGGTCTGATCGAGCGCGAGGAGGCGGTGGCGCGGATCGACCCGGCGCAGCTCGACCAGCTCCTCCACCCACGACTCGACCCCGACGCCGAGTTCGAGGTGGCGGCGCAGGGCCTGAACGCCTCGCCGGGCGCCGCGTGCGGCAAGATCGTCCTCGACGCCGACAGCGCCGAGGAGCGCGGCAAGGCGGGCGAGTCGGTGATCCTCGTCCGCTGGGAGACGACGCCGGACGACATCCACGGGCTCATCCAGGCCAAGGGCGTGCTCACGGCGCACGGCGGGATGACCTCGCACGCGGCAGTGGTGGCGCGCGGCATGGGCAAGCCGTGCGTCGCGGGCTGCGAGGGCCTCGACATCGACACGGGCGCGCAGACGGTCCGCATCGGCGGCCACGAGCTGAGCGAGGGCGACGTGATCACGATCGACGGCGGCACCGGCCGGGTCATCGTGGGGGAGGTTCCGCTCGTCCCGCCGGCGATCAACGCGGACTTCGAGACGATCCTGGAATGGGCCGACGACGCCCGCCGGCTCAAGGTGCGCGCGAACGCCGACAACGCCGACGACGCCGCCAAGGCGCGCGAGTTCGGCGCGCAGGGCATCGGCCTCTGCCGCACCGAGCACATGTTCTTCGGCGACGAGCGGCTCCCGGTGGTGCAGGAGATGATCCTCGCGCGAGACGAGGCGGGACGGCGCGAGGCGCTCGACCGGCTCCTTCCCTTCCAGCAGTCCGACTTCGAGGCGATCTTCGAGGCCATGGCCGGCCTGCCGGTCACGATTCGCCTCCTCGACCCGCCGCTGCACGAGTTCCTGCCGCCGCTCGAGGAGGCGCGCGACTCGCGCATGCGCCAGCGGATCCGCATGCTCTCCGAGTCGAACCCGATGCTCGGCACCCGCGGCTGCCGGCTGGGCATCCAGTGGCCGGAGATCTACGAGATGCAGGTGCGGGCGATCGCACGCGCGGCACTGGCGGTGCAGAAGCGCGCCGGCGAGGCGCCGCTCGTCGAGATCATGCACCCGCTCGTCGGCTTCCGTGAGGAGCTCCGCCGGCTGCGCGAGCTGACCGAGCGCGTGATGGAGGAGGAGGCGCCCGGGCTCGAGTACCTCTGCGGGACGATGATCGAGCTGCCGCGCGCGGCGCTGCGCGCCGACGAGATCGCCGAGGTCGCCGACTTCTTCTCCTTCGGCACGAACGACCTCACGCAGACGACGCTCGGGATGTCGCGCGACGACGCCGAAGGGAAGTTCCTGACCTTCTACCTCGAGGACGGCGTGCTCGAGCGGAACCCGTTCGAGGCGCTCGACCAGGACGGCGTCGGCGACCTGATGCGGATCGCGGTCGAGCGGGGGAGGGAGACGAAGCCCGAGATCAAGCTCGGCATCTGCGGCGAGCACGGCGGCGAGCCGTCGTCGGTCGACTTCTGCCACCGGATCGGGCTCGACTACGTGAGCTGCTCCCCGTACCGCGTCCCGCTCGCCCGCCTCGCGGCGGCGCAGGCGGCGCTCAAGGAGGCGCACCGCGGCGAGTACGTCCAGGCCGGCGGGTGACGAATCGGCGCCCCGGCGCCGTATAACCGCAGGATGAGGTGGCTCGGACCGGCAGCGGCTGCCGTCGCAGCGGTGACGATCGGCATCGCCGCTGTCGCCGGCGCGTTCGGCGGCAACTCGCAGCCACGGCCCGTCGGCCACGCCCCGCCTCCACCCGGCGCCGCCGACGTGACGAAGAGCGTCCCGTGCTACGACGGCCACCAGCGCCAGGCCGGCCCGAACGCCGTGCGGCGCTTTCACGCCGTCACCGCGGTGAGCTGCGTCGAGGGAACCCGCATCTACCCCGGGCACGGCGAGTGGTGGGTGCGGATCCGGCGGGAAGCTGCGGGCAGCATCGTCGCCTTGCAGAAGTACTTCGAGCAGCCGGACGAGCCCAACCTGCCGAAAGGAGGGTTCTGCGACGACGTCGGTCACGCGGTCGTCGTCCCGACCTTCGTCGACGGCCACGGGCATTGGCTCGTCCCGCGGATTCCGGTCGACGGCTGCCACGAGCCGCTCGGTGGACACGGGCCGCTGACGCGTGCGATCCGCTGGCACGTGGTCGGAGTGCGGAAGCTGAGGTTGATGACCTCGGCTGCCGCGCTCGCGACGCACTGCGCTCAGGCCGTCAAGGACGAGCCCGCCGGCGGCGCGGGCCGGCTCGATCCCGCTCCCGGGGGACGGCTGTTCGCGACCGTCCCGAAGACGCTCCGTGTCTGTCTCTACCGAACCGAGAACGACTTCGAGACCGGGAGCTTCATCCGCGGCTTCAACCTCGACGCGTCGCAGACCCGGCGCCTGCTGCCGGCTCTGACCGGGCCCGGGCGCGGCGGTGCGTGCCGCGATGCACGGATGTTCGCGACCGTCCGCCCGAAGCACGAGCCCGCTGCAGAGGTCGAGCTCGGCGGCTGCTGGCGCGTGGCCCGGCCGAACCTCAACGGGCTCGGCAGCGCGGACGCGGCCGTCGTCCGTGCCATCCTGTCCGCAGGATGAGAGCCACGATCTTCGCCGCCATCCTGCTGCTCGCGCTCGTGGCGGCCGGCTGCGGCGGCTCGCATCCTGTCGCCGCGAAGGGCCGCCTGCTCGCCGGACAGGTGCAGGTCGTCTGGTACTCGGACGACAACGTCCGCATCTGCCCCAACTTCGCGACCGCGCTGGACTTCGGCCCCGTGGCACCACCGCCGTGCGCCGACGGCCTGCGCGTCGTCGGCGTCGACACCAGCCTGCTCACGGAGCACGCCCAGGGGAAGACGGAGCACTGGGGTTACCTCTATCTCGTCGGCAGCTACCACGACGACGTCTTCACGGTGCAGTCCCAGCGCCTGCGCGGGCCGTCGACCCAACCGATGGGCTCGTCCCTCGACAAGCCTCCGTGCCCGGCACCGCGGGGCGGCTGGGTCCTGGCGAGCCGAACGCAGCTCCAGCAACGGACAATCGAGCACTACTCGCACTTCGCGCACCACCACGACCTCGTGAGCATCGCCTTCTTCGACCACGGGTCGGTGCTCACGGTCGCCTCGTCGCACCCTGCCCGGACGCGGCAGGTGCTCGGCCGGTACTGGCCGCGTCAGCTGTGCGTCGTCAAGGCGCGTTATTCCCGGGCCACGCTGGTCAGCGTCGGGAGGCGGCTCGAGCGGCTGATGGGGTCGCGGCGGTCTCCGGAGCTCGGCTGGATCACCGGAGCCGGTGGAACCGGCCCGCTGAACGACGACGCGCAGCCGACGACGTCCGTCCAGGTCCTGCTGGAGACACCCCAGCTGCGGGCGCTCCTACGGCGGCTGCCTCGCGGCCTCGTCGTCGTCGACGCGGCTCTGCGACCTGTCGGACGCGCCTAGCTAGACCTGGCCCCGGACGCGGAGGTAGGCGATCGCGACGCTCGCGGCCGCCACTGCGATCAGGCCGACGATCCCGGGGCCGCCGATCTGCCCGTACTGCGCCCTCCCGTCGCGCCAGTGCGCGTAGCCGAGCATGATCAGGATCCCGCCGATCAGGCCGCCGACATGGCCGCCCCAGGAGATGCCCGGGATCAGGATCGAGATGACGAGATTGATCCCGGCCAGGGCCATTGCCTGCCCGGCGAGCCGGCCGGTGACCTGCCACTCGAGGATGATCATCGCGCCGAGGATCCCGAAGATCGCTCCGGATGCGCCGACGGTTACGCCCTGCGTCTGCACGAGTGCCCCCGCCGAGCCGGCAAGCCCGGACACGAAGTAGAGCCCGATGTAGCGCACGGTGCCGAGGTACTGCTCGACGATCCTCCCGATCACCCAGAGCGCCCACATGTTGAAGGCGATGTGGACGATCGAGGCGTGGAGGAACATCGTCGTCACGAGCCGCCACCAGCCGCCCTGGTGCAGGTCGGGAGCGTCGAGCCAGAGCTTCTCGTACAGCGCCCCGCCGGGGTTGTTGAAGCCGGCGCCCTGGGAGGCCCCGATCAGGTAGATCAGGACGTTGATCGCGACCAGGGCCGTCGTCACCGGCGCGCGCCCCGAGGCGAGGGCGATGCCCGGCGCGCGGCGCACCGGGCGCGGCCGGATCCTC
>DATFCX010000059.1:0-45023 GCA_035252585.1 Gaiellaceae bacterium | reverse complement strand
GCGCACGCTCGCCGAGTTCCTGTTCGGCGACGAGGACGCGATGATCCAGGTCGACATGTCGGAGTACATGGAGAAGCACTCCGTGTCCCGGCTCGTCGGCTCGCCCCCGGGCTACATCGGCTACGACGAGGGCGGCCAGCTCACCGAGGCCGTGCGGCGCAAGCCGTACTCCGTGCTCCTCCTCGACGAGATCGAGAAGGCGCATCCGGACGTGTTCAACATCCTCCTGCAGATCCTCGAGGAGGGGAAGCTGACCGACGCCCAGGGGCGCCGCGTCGACTTCCGGAACACGATCGTGATCATGACCTCGAACCTCGGGGCGGCCCAGATCTCGAAGAACACGGGCTTCGGCTTCTCGGTCGGCGACGAGTCGGGGCTCTCGTACGACGAGATGAAGAGCCGCGTGATGGGCGAGCTGAAGAAGGTCTTCCGGCCCGAGCTCCTCAACCGGATCGACGAGATCATCGTCTTCCACAAGCTCTCGAAGGAAGAGATCACGACCATCGTCGACCTGCAGCTCAGGCGACTGCGCGAGCAGATGGCGTCGCACGAGGTCGCGATCGAGCTCACCGACGAGGCGAAGGAGCTGCTCGTCGACAAGGGCTACGATCCGGCGATGGGCGCCCGGCCGCTGCGCCGCGCGATCCAGCGCTACATCGAGGATCCGCTCGCCGACTTCGTGCTCGGGCGGCAGCTCGAGCCGGGCTCGACGATCCTCGTCGGGCGCACGGTCACCGCGGAAGGCGAGCCGGGCGACGAGGTGGACATCACCTTCATCCCGGGCGAGGTCACGCCCGAGAAGGTGACGGTGCCGGCCGAGGACCCGGCCGCCTCGACCAACGGCGACGAGCCGGCAGGCGAAGAGGAATAGCCGCATCGGCCGGAGTAAGCTCCGGTCGATGCGATTCGCACTGGCGCTCGCGGTGGCGGCTGTCCTCGGCGTGGCGGCGACCGCGTCCGGCCGCAGTACGGCTCGTGGCATCCCGCACGGGTTCCGGCCGGAGGCCGCAGCGGCCGTCGGGAAGCGCGACTACTGGATCCTCGGCAGCTATCGCTGCGGAACGAGCTTCTGCAACGCACTCGTCCGCTCGACCGACGCCGGCAAGCACTTCGCCCGCGTGGCCGTGCCGCCGTTCCGGGCGCAGGGCACCGTTCCGACCATCGTGTTCCCGAACGCGCGAGACGGCTTCGCCTACGTAGAGGACGCGACTCCTCTGTTCGTGACCCGCGACGGCGGCGAGAGTTGGCACCGCGAGGGACCCGATCGAAGCGTCACCGCCTTCGCCGCCGGCGGCGGTTACGCCTATCTCTTGGCCGGCCGGCACCGGGTCGAGAGGTCGCGGGTAGGTGGAAACGCCTGGCGCCGCTTGGCGCTCACCGTCTCGCACCGGCCTCTTTCGCTGGCGGCTCGGGGGTCCGACGTCTGGTTGCTCGGGCCGCCGCGTCGTCGTCCCGATTTCGACACGATCGAGCTCTCGCCCGATCGCGGACGTACGTCGACGGCGCGGAAGGGTCCATGCCTGTCGGAGCTGGGGGGAACCCTCGCGCCTGCCCCGGGCGGGGTCGTCTGGGCCGTTTGCCCGACCGGGAACTTCGGCGAGCTTTCACTCTCGAGAAACGGCGGTCGATCGTTCCCGACCATACGCTCGGCGCACGAGCCGGGCGGACTTCGGCAGCCGGCCTTGGTCAACAGCGCACGGATCGCCGCAGCCTCCGCGCACATTGCGGTCTTGGATCGTGGCGCCGGCGGCGCTCTGCTGCGCACGACCGACGCGGGCCGTCACTGGCGGGCCGTGCCGGGGACAGCGCAACTCCAGGAAGTGCTCTGGCTCGGCTTCAGCACGAGGAGGGTCGGAGCTGCGCTCGTGGAGACACACGACCGGTCGGAGCTCTTGCGGACGACCGACGCAGGCGCAAGCTGGCATTCCGTGCCGATTCGCTGACTCGGAGGGGCGGCTTTACGTGCGCTTCACAGTGAAGCGCCCCGATGAACCACCTGAAAGGGGAGGAGTGAACCGGTCTCGCCGCAGGATGATGATCGAGGTAGAGCACATACCTCGGTGAGCCCCGATGCGGCGGGGGCTCCCGATTCCCTCCCTCGAGGAAGCGGCCCCCGCGGCGGGGGCCGTTTCCGTTCCGGCACGAAGTTGCGCGGACTCCGTACGCAACCGCGTCCGCCGGCAGCCATAGGGTGGACGCATGGCGAAGACGGCGGCCGTCCAGTTCAGCTGCACGGAGTGCGGCTACACCGCCGGGCGCTGGTTCGGCAAGTGCCCGGGTTGCTCGGCCTTCGGGACGCTCGTCGAGGAGGTCATCGGGCAGGTCGGCAAGTCGAAGGCGCCGCCGCAGCCCCTGCTCCGGCTCGTCGACGTGGAGGTATCCGAGGCGGCGCGAATCCGGACGGGCGTGCCCGAGCTCGATCGCGTGCTGGGCGGCGGGCTCGTCCCGGCCTCGCTCGTCCTGCTCGGCGGAGAGCCGGGAGTGGGGAAGTCCACGCTCCTGCTCAGCGCCCTCGCGACGATCTCGCGAGACCGGCGGGCGCTCCTCGTCACGGGCGAGGAGTCGGTGGCGCAGGTCAAGCTGCGCGCCGAGCGCCTCGGCGGCGCGGAGGCCGTCGAGATCCTCGCGGAGACCGAGCTCGACACGGTCTGCGAGACCCTGCAGGCGGAGCGGCCGGACGTGTCCGTGATCGACTCCGTCCAGACGCTCTACGCCTCCGAGCTCGGCTCGGCGCCGGGGTCGGTCGCGCAGGTTCGCGAGGCGGCGGCGCGGCTGCTGCGCGTCGCCAAGGAGTCGGCCGTGGCGACGATCCTCGTCGGGCACGTGACGAAGGACGGCTCGGTCGCCGGCCCGCGCGCCCTCGAGCATCTCGTCGACTGCGTGCTGCAGTTCGAGGGCGACCGCTACCACGCCCACCGCGTCCTGCGGGCGGTCAAGAACCGCTTCGGCTCGACCAACGAGCTTGGCGTCTTCGAGATGACCGGCGCCGGGCTCGTGGGCGTACCGGATCCGTCGGAGGTCTTCGGGCGCACCGTTCCCGGCGAGCCGGGCGCCGCCGTCGCCTGCGCGCTCGAGGGGACCCGGCCGATCCTGCTCGAGATCCAGGCGCTCGTCGCGCAGAGCGAGCTCGCGATGCCTCGCCGGGTCGCGACCGGAATCGACCCGAAACGGCTGGCGATGATCGTCGCCGTGCTCTCGCGCCACGCGCGCGTCGCGCTCGGGCAAGCCGACGTCTTCGTCAACGTCGCCGGCGGCGTGCGCATCGACGAGCCGGGCGCCGATCTCGCCGTGGCACTCGCGATCGCATCCGCGGCGCGGCGCGTGCCGGTGAAGCCGGGCGTCGCGGCGTTCGGCGAGATCGGGCTCACCGGACGTCTCCGCACCGCGGCACAGGCCGAGCGGAGACTGGAGGAGTGCGCGAAGCTCGGCCTCTCCAGCGTCGTCGCTCCGGCGGGAACGACGTCCACTGGCAGAATCACGGTCGAGGCCGCGGACACGCTGCGGCAGGCGATCAAGGCGGGGCTCGATGGCGACCGACCCGAAGGAGACGACTGAGCGCAAATCGGAGCATCGCCTAGGCGATCTCGGCTTCACGCGCATTCCCTCCGAGGAAGACCCGCGCCGGAAGAACCCCGAGCTCCTCCCCGCGATCGCCAAGATCGCGCCGGGCACCGGGCTCCGCGAGGCCGTGGACGACGTCATCCGCTCGCACGAGGGAGCGCTCATCGTCGTCGGCGACCCGAACGAGCTCTCGTTCCTCTACTCCGGCGGCATCAGGCTCGACGCGCCTTTCCGGCCGCAGCTCCTGTACGAGCTTGCGAAGATGGACGGCGCGATCATCGTCGACGAGGCGATCAAACGACTCGCGTGGGCGAACGTCCAGCTCATGCCGGATCCCACGATCCCGTCGAACGAGACCGGCACCCGCCACCGCACCGCCGAGCGCGTCGCGAAGCAGACCGGCGCACTCGTCGTGTCGGTCTCCCAGCAGCGCGAGACCGTCACCATCTTCGTCGGGCCGGCGCGGTACCAGCTCGACCCTGTGGCCGACGTCCTCGCGAAGACGAACCAGGCGCTCGGCACGCTCGACACGTACCGGCAGCGGCTCGAGCAGGTGCTCACCCGCCTGACCGCGCTCGAGTTCCAGAACGCGGTGGTGTTCGACGACGTGCTCGTCGTCCTCCAGCGGGCGGAGATGACGTCGCGCATGGCGCAGCGCATCACCCGCGACTGCGTCGAGCTCGGCAGCGAGGGGCGCCTGATCCGGCTGCAGCTGGAGGAGCTCGTCGGCGACGTCCCGCGTGAGCGCGACGCGATCGTCCGCGACTACCACGTCCTCGGCGCCGGAGAGGAAGCCACGGCCGCGCTCGCCGATCTCGCGGGCCTCTCGTACCAGGACCTGCTCGAGTTCGGACGGCTCGCCGAGGTGCTCGGCTACGACCGCGCGATCAATCCGCTCGACCACTCGATCGCACCGCGCGGCTATCGGATCCTCTCGGCCATCCCGCGCGTGCCGGAGCCGCTCGTCCGCCGGGTGGTGTCCGATCTCGGCAGCCTCGACGCCGTCGTCCGGGCGTCCCAGCGCGAGCTCGAATCGGTGGAGGGAGTGGGCTCGGTGAGGGCGCGCGAGATCCGCGAGGGACTGCGCCGGTTGCAGGAGCACAACCTCGTCGACCGCTACCTCCAGCTCTGACAAATCCGGCTCTGACAGCGCATTTGGGTCGAGATTTGGCTTATCCAGGCCGTTTTCTGCTACACTCGCATCCTGTTGCCGGCGCAGAAGGGCGTGCCGGCTTTCTTGACGAAGAGCGGCTTTTAGCCAGGGGAGGTCGGGCTTGTACGACGTCGGCGACAAGGTGGTCTATCCCCACCACGGGGCGGGAACGGTCGTCAAGAAGGAAAAGCGCGAGGTTCTCGGGCAGCAGCGCGAGTACCTGACGATCAAGATCCTGCACAACGACATGACCGTGCAGGTCCCGTCCGAGAATGCCGAGAAGGTCGGTCTGCGGCGGGTGATCGGCGAGAAGGAGGTCGGTGTCGTCCTCAAGGCGCTGACCGGTGTCTCCACGGAGATGCCCAAGAACTGGAACCGGCGCTTCAAGCACAACCGCGACAAGATGAAGACCGGCGACATCCTCGAGCTCGCCGAGGTCGTGCGCAACCTGGCGCTGCGCGACCGCGAGAAGGGTCTCTCCACCGGCGAGAAGCAGATGTTCGTGAAGGCGAAGAAGATCCTCGCCTCCGAGCTGATGTACGCGAAGGACATGGACGAGGAGAGCTGCGCCGAATGGCTCGAGGAGGTTCTCGCCTCCGACAGCCCGCCGAAGAAGAAGCCGGCGGCGAAGAAGAAGGCCGCCGCGACCGCAGCCGTCTAGCCCGCCCGGCTTCCCGACATGTCCGTCTGGGCCATCCTCGTCGCTGCGGGACGGGGGGAGCGGCTCGGGCTGGATCGACCCAAGGCGTTCGCCAGGCTCGGCGACGAGCCCCTCCTCGCGGAGCCGCTCCGCCGCCTCGAGGCTTGCCCCTGGGTGGACGGCATCGTGCTCGTGGCGCCCCACGACTGGGAGGAACCTGCGATCCTCGTGGCGGAAGAGGAGGGCTGCGGCAAGGTGCACGCGTGCGTGACGGGCGGCGAGACGAGGAGCGACTCCGTGCGGGCGGGGCTCGCCGAGGTGCCCGACGACGCGCTCGCCGTCCTCGTCCACGACGCGGCGCGCCCACTCGTCTCCGACGAGGTGGTCGAGCGCGTGCTCGCGCCGCTCTCCGAGGGCTGGGACGGCGTCGTGCCCGGCCTGCCGGTCGGCGACACGTTGAAGCGCGTCGGAGCGGACGGCGGCGTCGAGGAGACGGTGGCGCGCGACGGCCTCTGGGCGATCCAGACGCCGCAGGCGTTTGCAGCCGGGGCGCTCCGCGGGGCGCATTCGCCGAGCAACGAGTTCCTGCAAGCCACGGATTGCGCCGGCCTCGTCGAAGCGGCCGGCGGCCGCGTCAAGGTCGTCGAGGGCGACCCGCGCCTGCTCAAGGTGACCTCCGCGGCCGATCTCGAGACGGTGGCGGGATGGCGGTGAGCGTCGTCGTCTTCGACGTCGGCGAGACGCTCGTCGACGAAGCGGCCACGTACGCGCGCTGGGAGGCGGAAGGCGCCACCGAGTTCGTGTTCGCGGAGCGAGATCTCCACGCCGACGCGCTGCCCTGCTTCGCCGCGCTGCGCGCGCACTCTCTCCGCCTCGGCGCGGCCGGGAACATGTACGCCCGTCACGAGGAGTTCCTCCGCCCGCACGTCGACTTCGTGGGCTCGTCCGAACGCTGGGGCGTGGAGAAGCCCGACGCCGGCTTCTTCGCTCACCTCCTCGAGGAGGCGGGCGCGCAAGCGGAGGAGATCCTCTACGTCGGCGACCGCGTGGACAACGACGTCGTCCCCGCACTGGAAGCGCGGCTGCACGCGATCCGCATCCGGCGGGGGGCGCACGCGGACGCCGAGTCCCCGCCCGGCATCGTCACGATCGACTCGCTCGACGAGCTACCGGGGGCGCTCGCGCGTGCCTGAGTACCGGGTGGGTACCGGCTTCGACGCGCACGCGCTCGAGGAGGGGGTGCCGCTCGTGCTGGGCGGTGTGCCGATCGACCACCCGCGCGGGCTCGCCGGCCACTCCGACGGCGACGTCCTCGCACACGCGCTCACCGACGCGGTCCTCGGAGCCGCCGGGCTGGAGGACATCGGCGCGCTGTTCCCCTCCACCGACCCCCACCTCGAGGGCGTCGACTCGATCGAGCTGCTCGCCCAGGCCTGGGAGCGGGTGCAAGCGCACGGTTGGAGCCTCGCGAACGCGGACGTCGTCCTCGTGGGACAGGAACCGCGCCTCGCCCCGCACAGGGACGAGATGCGGCGGCGGCTGGCGACAGCGCTCGAGGTCGAGCCGGAGCTCGTCGCCGTGCGCGCCACCACGACCGACGGCCTCGGGTTCACCGGGCGCGGCGAAGGCCTCGCGGCGCAGGCCGTGGCGCTCCTGGTGCGATGAAGCTCGCTCTCGTCACCCATGCCGAGCACCCGAAGCTGCGCGGGACGTTCCCGAGCATCTGGCCCGAGTTCATGGCGCACGACTCGGTCGTCCGGTCGTTCTGGCCGCGGCTCTACGACGAGTATCCGGACTTCCAGCTCTGGGTCGTCGACCGCGACCGCGGAAGGCGCCGGACCGTCGGTTACGCGTGCAGCGTGCCGGTCGGCTGGAACGGGAGCCCGTCGCCACGCGGCGTCGACTGGGCGCTCACGGACGGCGTCGAGGCTGCGCCGACGACTCTGTGCACGCTCGTCGCGGGTGTCGTCCCCGAGTACCGCGGGCTGGGCATCGCGGAGACCATCCTGCGGCGGCTCGCCGCGATCGCCTCGGGGCACGGGCTCGACTCGCTCGTCGCGCCGGTACGCCCGACCTGGAAGGACCGCTACCCGCTCGTCGCGCTGGACAGCTACGTCGGCTGGCGGCGCGCCGACGGCCTCCCGTACGACCCGTGGCTGCGCACGCACGAGCGCCTCGGCGGCGAGCTGCTGGCGACCGCGCCGCGCTCCATGACGATCTCGGGCACCCGCACCGAGTGGGAGGAGTGGACGGACATGGTGTTCCCCGAGGACGGCAACTACGTGGTTCCGGGCGCGCTCGTCCCGGTGCACTTCAAGAACGGCCGCGGCGTCTACGTCGAACCCAACATCTGGGTCCGACACGAGCTGTAGCTAGCGGCCCCGCTTCCGCTGCTTCTCGAGCTGCCTGCGCATCTGGCGGTTGGTCGCCTCGAGCTCCGGGCCGCCCTGTTGCTCCTGCATCTCGAGCAGCGCCGCACGCTCCTCGCGCGTCAGACGCGACATCGCCTTCTGCGCCTGCTGCGGATTGTGAAGCTGCTTGGCATGCGGCTCCAGCTTGCGCATCGCGCTCGCGAGCTCGGGATTCGTGCGCTCGATCGCTGCCTTCGACGCCTTCTCGAGCATCCGCCGCAGGAACGGCACCTTGGACATCAGCGCGAACAGCGGCTTCAGATAGCGACCGCCCTGGATTCGTCCGAGCACGCCGAGGACGCCGAGGATCGCGAGCAGCCCGAGGAGGACCCAGAGCGGGATCAGCAGCGTGACGATGGACGTTGCGATCATCGGCCGGATGGTACCCGGCTAACCCGGCAGCGACGCGGTCTCCCCGTCCAGTCGGACTAGTCCGTCGCGCGCGAGAGAGGCGACTGCCTCGACGTCCCGTGGCTGTGAGCCTGCGAGGACCGCGCGTAGTGCCGCCGATCGCCGCTGCCGGAAGGAACCCTCGAACGGCCCCTGGCGGCGACTCGGCTCGTACCGCCTGCCGCGCGAGGGACACGTCCGTGCGAGCGGACAGATCTCACAGCGAGGAACACGCGCGAGGCAGACGATCTTTCCGAGATCCATCAGCGCCTGCGCGGCCGCCGGAGAGAACGAGTGGCCCGTGCGTTCGGAGACGCGCCGCACGTTGACGTCGACGGGGAGGACGGGACGGCCGAAGGCAAAGCAGGCGAGGGCGTCCGCGGTGTAACGGCCGACCCCGGGCAGCTCCGTCAGGTCGTCGGGCCAGCCGTGGGCGGCGACCTGCTGCGCGGCGCTGTGGAGGGAGAGCGCACGCCGGTTGTAGCCGAGCCCCTGCCATTCGCGGATCACCTCGCCCGCCGGCGCTGCCGCGAGCGCCTCGACACTCGGCCATCGCTCGAGCCAGCGCCGCCAGCGGGGCACGACGCGCTCCACCTGCGTCTGCTGCGACATGACCTCGCTGACGAGGATCGCGTACGGGTCGCGTGTCCTCCGCCAGGGGAGATCCCTTCCGTTTTGGCTGAACCAAGCCAAAAGAAGCTCCTCCACGTGGCGGAGCCTAGACGAGTCACCGGCGAACCTGGTCGTGTGACCTGGGTGTGCTGCCGCCTCGCGCAGGTCCCGACGGCGCGCCGGGCCGTCGCCCGGCGCAGGCATCATCCGGCGGATGGGCCGCCTCCTCGCCGTCGCCGGCATCCTGATCCTGGTCGGCGGCATCGGGGCCGCCTACTACGAGTCGACGCACCGCTTCGGGGGCAGCGTACGAGGCACGTCGACCGAGTTCGATCCGACGCAGACGGTCGCACCGCCTCAGTCGAGCTCACTCGTGTCACCGATGTTCGGCGGCGTGCCGCAGCACCTCCACGTCGGGGTCGGAACCGTCCGGCCGCCCTACAAGCTCGACTGGATCACGGGCGGCACGTCGCTGATCGAGTTCCCGCCGGCGCTCGGCTTCCACTACCTCTACTACGCGAGCCTCAACGGGAACCTGATCGCCGTGTCGAGCCGGAACGGCCGCCGGCTCTGGACCATCCACGTCGGCCGTTGCCAGGCGGCGTCGCCGGCAGTGACCCGTCTCGGCCGCGGCTCGGTCTTCGAGACGTTTCTCAACCGGCAGCCCTGCACCAGGGGCACGGTGAAGGCCTCGGACGGCGAGCTGCTCGTGGTCGCGGCCGGACCGTCGCACAGCGTGCGCTGGCGCAAGCGGATCGGAGCGAGCGAGACGTCGCCCACCGTGGCCGGCAACCGGCTCTACGTCGGCGACGCCGAGGGAAACGTCTACGCCCTCCGCGGCCTCGACGGCCGGACGATCTGGACGTTCCACGCCGGCGGAGCGGTCAAGGGGGCGATCGCCTACGACCGCGGCCGTGTCTTCTTCGGCGACTACGCCGGCCGTCTGTATGCGCTGCGGGCGAGCGACGGGAAGCTGCTCTGGCGCTCGCAGTCGAACCGCGACTGGTTCGGCGGCCACGGCCAGTTCTACTCGACACCCTCCATCGCCTACTCCCGGGTGTATCTCGGCTCGACCGACGGACACGTCTACTCGTTCGGCGCACAGACCGGGAAGCGACGCTGGTCGTACCTCACGGGCGGCTTCGTCTACGGCTCGCCCGCCGTCTGGCACCACCGCGTCTTCGTCGGCTCCTACGACCACAGGTTCTACGCGCTGGACGCGGCAACGGGCACGCTCCTCTGGAAGTTCCGCGCAAACGGCCCGATCTCGGGCTCGGCGACCGTCGTCGACGGCGTCGTCTACTTCGCCACCCTGAAGCGGCGCACGTACGGCCTCGACGCGCGTACCGGCAAGGAGCTCTGGACGTATCCCGACGGGGCGTTCACTCCGGTCGTGACGGACGGGAAGCGGCTCTACGTCGTCGGCTGGGGGAAGGTGTACGCGTTCAGTCCCCGCGGCACGTTCCACGCTGCCGACTCGGGGTCATAAACAGGTATGGCACAGGAGGAGATGATCGAGATCGACCTTCACGGCAAGCTCGTTGCCGTCCCGCGGGACGTCGTGAGCATGCTCGCCGCCGCGGCGGCCGCCCGCGCAGGCGTCTCGCAGCGCCACCGCGACCTGTCTCTGCTCCTCGGCCGCGGACTCGAGTCGGGACGCGTGAGTCTCGGACGGGGAGATGTGCGGGCGCTGTGCGCCGTGCTCGAGGAGGAGCACCCCGACCGCTTCGGCCCCGCGGGCACCGAGCTGCGCCGAGCCGCTGCCTAGCGCTTCCGAAGGAGGGCTGCGGCCGACGTCGCTGCGCCGACTCCGGCCGCGGCGAGCGAGCCTGCGAGGCGGCGGTGCTTGGAGAGCGTCGTCTGGAAGCTGTGCGCGTGCGCCTTCTCGTCGAACGGCCCGTGTGAGCCGCGGTCCTTGTCGGCGTCGACCGGCTCGAAGAGGTTGTCGTGGTTCGGGCCGCCGTCGAGCGGCTGCTTCGTCATCTGCCCGCCGTACCCCGTCTTAGCGAGGTACCAGTCGAGGAACCACGGCGCCGTCCGCTCGCCGAGGACGTTGAGAACGGTCGGCACGCCGACGTACAGCTGTCGCCGCTTGTGATACGCGGCCCAGTGGATTGCGTTCGCCGCGACCTCCGGCTGGTAGATGGGAGGCACCGGCTGCGTCTGCTTCGGCAGCTTCGTCCGTCCCCACGTGAACTGTGTCGTGTTGACGCCTGGGAGGTGGACCATCGTGACGTGGACGTCCCAGCCGTTGTGACGGATCTCGGTGATGACCGACTCGGTGAAGCCCTTGCAGGCGTGCTTCGCACCGCAATATGGCGCTTGCAGCGGGATGCCGCGAAAGGCGAGCGCCGAGCCGACCTGGACGATCGTGCCGCGGTTCCGCTTCGCCATCCGCTTCAGCGCGGCCTTCGTGCCCCACACCATCCCGTGGTAGGTGACGTCGGTCGCGCGCCGGTACTCGTCCGGCTCGAGATCGAGGAACTCCGAGTAGATCGTCGCCATCGCGTCGTTGATCCAGATGTCGATCGGCCCGAGCTCGTCCTCGGTCGCCTGCGCCGCCTTCTCGACCTGGTCGGCGTCGGCGACGTCGGTGGGGAGGATCAGGGCCTTGCCGCCTCGCTCTTCGATCTCCTTCGCAGTCGCCTCGAGCCCCGCCCGACCACGGGCGAGGAGCGCGATCTTCGCGCCGTCCTCGGCGAATCGGCGCGCTGTCGCGCGGCCGATCCCCCCGGAGGCGCCGGTGATGACGACGACGTCGCTCATGGTCTCGATCTTCCGACCGCCGGAGAAGCCAAACCTCCAGGCGCCTAGCGCCCCAGAATCTCGACCGTGTCCCCGTCGCCGAGCTCGTACTCGCGCCCGACCTGCTGGCCCGGGAACCGCGCCGACGGCCCCCAGACGCGGGCGCCCGTGCAACGCTCCCGCAGCTCGTGGTGGATGGTGTCGGCGACGTCGAGCACGGTCGCCGGCGGCTCGAGAGCGACCGGGTCGCCGCCGTCCCGCAGGTAGACGCGCACGAGGCCGGTCATCGTCCACAGCTCGTCGCGCAGACGGTCGAGGCTCGCATCGTCGAGGACGGACACCGGCAGCACGCGCAGCTCCGGATGATCGGGCGGCGGCGCCTCGTCGCATTTCGTCGCCGCGAGGAGCGCCGGCAGGTCGATCCCGGCCGCGGCGACCTCGTCCCTGATCGCCTCGAGCTCCGCCATCGGCCGGTCGCAGGCGTGGCAGAAGAGGATCGCGTCCGCGTTGCGGAGCACGCCGAGCAGCGCGCGACCGCCGCCGCGATCGTCCGCCGCGCCCTCGATCAGACCCGGGATCTCCACGAGCTGGACGAGCACGCCGCCGAGGCGCGTCGTCGCCGCGACCGGCCGCGTCGTCGTGAACGCGTAGTCGCCGGTGCGGATCTGGATCGCCGAGAGGGCCTGCAGGAGCGACGACTTGCCCGCGTTCGGCGGCCCGACGAGAGCGATCTGCGCGGCGCCTTCTCGGCGCACGGCGATCGAGTCGCGATGCACGACCTTCTTCCGCGTCCGCGTCGCCGTGAGCTCGCCGTCGACCCACTTCCGCAGGTCCGCGTACGGGCCGTTCCGGTAGCCGGGGAGCTCGGCGAGGATCGCGCGGAGCTCGCGGATCCGCTCTGCGCCGTCCTTGCCGACGAGACGGCGCTTGATCAACTGCTGCTGGGTGCGATGTGGCATCGGCATCGCGACGTACACCTCCGGATGCTCGGGGCGGAACGCGTCGCGTCCCGCCGCTTCCCTAGGACGCTGTGGTGGGAAGCGGCGGACTAGCCGTTTTGGCGGAGAACAGTGGCGCGCCAGGACTCCATCGCGGGGCGGAGCTTACACTCGCCGCATGCTGAGGGTCCGCTTCGCGCCGAGCCCGACGGGGTCGCTCCACCTCGGCAACGCGCTGAGCGCGGTCGCGAACCGGCGGCTGGGCGGGTGGATGCTCCTCCGGATCGACGACACCGATCCCGCGCGGAACGTGCCGGGAGGGGAGGAGGCGATCGTCCAGGATCTCGAGTGGCTCGGGATCGCCTGGGACGAAGGCCCGGTGCGTCAGAGCGAACGCGCGGAGCGACATCGTGAGGTCGGCGCGCCGCTCGGCGATCGGTTCGAAGGCGTCACCCTCCTACGCGAGGACGGCTCGCCTACGTACCAGCTCGCGTCCGTCGTCGACGACATCGACTTCGGCATCACGCACGTCGTCCGCGGCAACGACCATCGTCCGAACGAGGCGCTGCATCGCCGTCTGTTCGAGGCTCTCGGCGCGACGCCGCCGGCGTTCGTCCACCACGGCCTGATCCTCGGGCCCGACGGACGCAAGCTCGCCAAGCGGGCCCCCGGCGGGAGCGTCGCGTCGCTCAGGGACGAAGGGATTCCGGCCGAGGCAGTTCGCGCCTACCTCGAGGAGCTCGCGCTGCCGCGCCACGACGTTCACCTCGACCTCGTGCGGCTGCGCCGGCTCTCGACGGAGGCGCTCGCGGCGTTGAGCGACGGCGAGCTTGCGACCCGGGTCGGTGTGCCTGTTTCAGTGGCGCCTGTGCTGCGCGGTGCGCGCGATCTCGCCGAAGCGCGCGACTACGCGACGCTCGTGCTCGAGCCGGCGGAAGCGGAGGTGGAAGCGCCCGAGACGCTCGCGCGCTTCCGCGAGCTCGTCGAGTCGGGTCTCGAGCCGCGGGCGCTCGTCCGTGAGCTGAAGGCGGTCGGCGGCGACCTGAAGGCCGTCCGCCTCGCGCTCACCGGCCGGGAGCGGGGGCCGGAGCTCGCGGCGGTCATCGCCGCGCTCCCGCGCGACGAGCTGCTGCGACGCACCGCACTAGGCTAGAAGGCCGTGCGTGTCTACGACACCTACAGGGGCTCGCTCGTCGAGCTGCCTCCGCCGCCCGGCCCAATCGGGATCTACTGGTGTGGCCCGACCGTCTACCAGCGCATCCACGTCGGTAACGGATTCGCGGTCAACGTCCTGCCGATCTGGCTGAAGCGCTGGCTCGAGCATCGGGGCTACGAGACGAAGGTCGTCGTGAACATCACCGACATCAACGACAAGATCTACGACGCTGCGCCCGGAGCCAGCGCCGCGCTCGCGGCCGACGCGACGCGCTGGTACTTCGAGGACACGGATCGTCTCGAGCTCGGCCGGCCGGACGTCGAGCCGACCGCTGCCCAGACCGTCCCGGAGCAGATCGCGCTGATCGAGGGCTTGATCGAGGGCGGCTTCGCGTACGAGGTCGAGGGCGACGTCTATTACCGCGTCGCCCGATTCCCCGAGTACGGTCGGCTCTCGAGGCAGCGGCTCGATCAGATGGAGGAGCAGGAGCCGAACCCGCTCAAGGAGGATCCGCGCGACTTCGCGCTCTGGAAGGCGAACAAGCCGGGCGAGGACACCTCGTGGGACTCCCCGTGGGGGCGTGGGCGCCCCGGCTGGCACATCGAGTGCTCGGCGATGTCGGAGAAGTACCTCGGCACGAGCTTCGAGATCCACGGCGGCGGGCTCGACCTCAAGTTCCCGCACCACGAGAACGAGATCGCGCAGTCGCGCGCGCTGGGCCACGGCTTCGCGCGGATCTGGATGCACAACGGGATGCTCAGCATGCGAGGCTCGGAGATGCACAAGTCGCTCGGCAACGACGTCTCGCTCGCGGACGCGCTCGACCGCTGGGGGCGCGAGCGGCTCCTCTTCTTCTTCATGACCGGCCACTGGCGGAAGCCGCTCGATTACTCCGACGAGACGCTCGAACAGGCGGGCGCACAGCTCGAGACGTTCCGCAACGTGTTTCGCTCGCCGAGCGAGCCGGTCGGGGACTGGGCGGACCTCGAGGCGGCGCTCGACGACGACTTCAACACTCCGGAGGCGCTGGCGGTGATGCACGGCTGGCGCGATCACGAGTTGCTGCGGCGTGCGTTCGGGATCTTCGGTCTCGAGTCGATCGCCGAGGTCGAGGAGGCGCCCGCGGAGGTGGCCGAGCTCGCCGCTCGGCGGCGCGAGGCGCGCGACGCGAAGGACTTCTCGGGTGCGGATCGCCTGCGCGACGAGATCGCCTCGGCGGGCTGGGAGGTGCGCGACGTCGCAGAGCCTCCCGGGTACCGGCTCGTTCGTCGCTCGTGACGCGCGATCTGGTCTACGGGAGGCGCCCGGTGTGCGAGGCCCTGCGCGGGCCGCGCGAGGTGCTCGAGCTCTGGGCTAGCGAGCGGGCGGTGCGGAGCGAGGCCTGGCTGCGCGACGTCGAGCGGCCGCGCGTGCAGACGAAGCTCGAGCGCGGCATGTCCGAGGCGGCCGGGACGCGCGACCACCAGGGCGTCGTGGCCTGGTGCGAGCCGTTTCGCTACGCAGACGCATTCGAGCTCGCCGCGGGCGAGGCTCCCCTCCTCGCGTGCCTGGATCAGGTCAGCGACCCGCGGAACCTCGGGGCCGTGATCCGGAGCGCCGAGGGGGCGGGAGCGAGCGGCGTCGTGGTGCCCGCCCATGGCTCGGCGCGCGTCACCGCCGCCGTCTGCCGTTCCTCGGCCGGGGCCGTCGAGCACTTACCGCTCGCCGTGGTACCGAACCTCGCGCGCTATCTCGCGGACATCAAGAGCGGCAACCTCTGGATCGCCGGCGCGACGGGGGAGTCGGGAACGCCGATGTGGCGGGCCGATCTCTCCGGCGGCATCGCGTTCGTGTTCGGCGCCGAAGGCAAGGGCCTGCGACCGCTCGTGCGGCGGACGTGCGACCTCGAGGTCTCCATCCCGCAGCTCGGCCGGGTCGAGTCGCTCAACGTCAGCGTCGCCGCCGCGCTTCTCCTCTACGAGGCGAGGCGGCAGCGAAGCTAGTAACAGTCTGTTACTAGGAAAGGCATGTCCGAGCCGACTCTCTACCTCTTCGACGGCTTCAACCTCCTGCACGCCGGCGGCTTCGGCTCGCCGGAGGAGCTGCGAGACCTGCTCGCCAGCTGGGTCGCGGCCCAGGGAGCGCGCGGCGTGCTCGTGTTCGACGGCGACGGGACCAACGAACGGCTCGGCCCCCTCGAGGTGCGCTGGGCGAAGGACGCGGACGCGGTGCTGGAGCGGCTCGCCGCCGAGCACCGGAGCGGGGGGGAGGTCGCGATCGTATCCTCCGACGCGGCGGTTCGCAGCACGGCCGGCCTCGAGGTGCGCAAGGTCGCGTCCCAGACATTCGTCTCCGAGCTGACACGGCCGAGCCGGCCGCCTTCCGGGCGGGGAGACCTTCGCGACCGCCTCGACCCCGACACGCTGGCCCAGCTCGAGCGGTTACGCCGCGGCGAACGCTAGATCTCCCTAGCTTCTTAGGTCCACGACAAGCTGGGTCCACAGCAATTGGACTTGTAAAACCTTGGACCGCTTGCTATCTTCGCCTCGACCACAGGGTGAGACTTCACCCTCAAGACGCCCGGGAGGCGCCATGGCTGCGCGCACCGCGACAGCGTACTCGCCGCAAAAAGCTCAACGAGAGCTGGAGGATCTGCAGCTCGTCCTGAAGGCGCGGAACGGAGACAGCGTCGCGATGGACGCGCTCATCCGGCGCTACACGGGCTTCGTCCGCCTCAAGGCCAGCTCATACTTCCTCGCCGGCGGCGACAACGACGACCTCCTGCAGGAAGGGCTGATCGGCCTCTACAAGGCTGTGCGGGACTTTCGCACCGACAAGGAGACCTCGTTCCGCAGCTTCGCCGAGCTCTGCGTCACGCGCCAGATCATCACGGCGATCAAGACGGCGACACGGTTCAAGCACACGCCGCTCAACACCTACGTCTCCTTCAGTCACACCCCCGCGGGACAGGACGGGGAGGGCGAGTGCACGCTCGGCGACGCGCTGCCGGGCCCCGCAGTGCACGAGCCCCCGCTCGTCGTGATCTCGACCGAGGAGCTGCAGAGCCTCGTCTTCAACCTCGGCACGGGCCTCTCGCCGCTCGAGGCGGACGCGCTGCGCCTCTACCTCGAGGGCTCGTCCTACGAGGACATGGCCGAGCTGCTTGGCTGCGACACGAAGACGATCGACAACGCGCTGCAGCGCGTCAAGCGCAAGATCCTCGCGCACCAGAAGGGGCGCGAAGTCCTGCTCTGACGGTCGCTACGCTGGTTGCCCGCCGGAGTAGCTCAGCTGGTAGAGCACCTGATTTGTAATCAGGCGGCCGTCGGTTCGAGTCCGACCTCCGGCTCTTTGACTCACGCTCCCTGGCGGGTCGCCGCTTCGACGAGCTTCGCCGGCGCGACCTCCGCGTAGGCGTCCTCGAGCATGCCGGCGATCTCGTCGCGGTCGAAGCCGCGGTCGAGCCTGACGCCGATCCAGCCGCGGTGCCCGACGTACGCCGGGACGAAGAATCGCTCGGGGTCGGCCTCGACGAGCGTCGCCTGCATGCCGGAGGGCGCCGCACAGATGAGGGCGAAGCGTCCGTCCCCGTGATGGCTGTCCCAGACCGTCGCGAAGGAGCGTTTGCCCCGGACGAAGAACGTCGGCTCGCCGTGCGACGGGCGCTCGCTCGTCTCGGGGAGGGAGAGGCCGATCTCGCGGACGGCTGCCAGGATCCGCTGCTTCGTCACGACCGAGATCTTGCACCGCGTGCCGCCGGAGAGAGCAGCGCCGCGAGGGCCCGCGGCAGCTCGTCGGCCAGCCGCGCCTTGCGCACGTAGTCGCTGGCGCCCGCCTGCCGGATCTCGAGCACGCGCTCCTCGTAGTCGTGACAGCTCACCGCGACGATCGGCAGCGCCGGGTCGGCCGCGCGGATCCGCCGCGTGGCCTCCACTCCATCGAGCAGCGGCATCTCGATGTCCATGACGACGGCTTCCGGATCGGTTCGCTCGGCGAGGTCCACCGCCTGCTGTCCGTTGAACGCCCGCCCGGCCACGGTGAACCGCTCGTCCTGCTCGAGGACGAGGGCGATCGTGTCGAGGAACGATTCGTCGTCCTCGGCGACGAGAATCCGGAACGGTCGGGCCAGTTGTTACCTCCTGTCGCGTCAGGAGCCGACTACCCGCGGCGGTTGGATGGTAAAGCCGTCCCTAGCCGAGCGCCTGCTCGAGATCCGCCCAGAGCGCCGCCGGATCCTCGAGCCCCGCACTGATCCGCAGCAGTCCCGGTGGGACGCGCTCGCCCTCCCAGCGCCGGCGGCTCTCGATCAGGGTCGTCACGCCCCCGAGTGAGCTGGCGTTGACAAGGACACGGGTCGACGTCTCCACCTTGCGTGCCGTCTCCGCGTCGGCCACGTCGAACGAGAGCACGCCGCCGAGCCCGGGATAGCGCACGGTCTCGACCGCCGGATGTCCGCGCAGCCGCCCCGCGAGGAAGGCTGCGGTGTCGGTCTGGCGACGGACGCGCAGCTCGAGCGTCTTCAGGCCGCGCAGCATGAGCCACGCGGGGTCGGGCGCGGGAACGATGCCGGTCCGCCCGCGGAACATGCGCAGCTCCTCGGCTCGGGCTTCGTCGCGGCACACGACGGCGCCGAGCAGCGCGTCGTCGTGGCCGGCAAGGTACTTCGTCGCGCTGTGGAGGACGAAGTCGGCACCGTGTTCCAGCGGCCGGAGATGGACGGGAGTGGCGACGGTCGCGTCGACGACGACCGGAGCGGGGTGAGCGGCCGCCGCCTCGAGGTTCGGCATCGTCAGGTACGGGTTCGACGGCGCCTCGACCCAGACGAGCTGCACCCCCTCCGGCGGCGAGCCGGTCTGGTCGAACTCGACGACGCGGAGCCCCCACGGAGCGAGCGCGGCGAACGCGACGCCGGTTCCGTAGTAGCCGCCGCCGGCGAGGGCGATCGTGCCGCCGGGCTCGAGCAGCGAGAGAACGAGCGCGGTCGTCGCGCCGGCGCCGGACGGGAAGAGCAGCGCGGCGCCGCCGTCCAGCTCCCCCAGCGCAGCCTCGGCCGCGGCGACGGTCGGGCTGCCGAAGCGCTGGTAGTAGAAGTCGCGCGGCTGGCCCTCGCCGTCATATGGCCAGATGGTCGAGCGGTCGAGCGGCTCGGACATGCGCCGACCCTATACAGGCTCCGCCTGGAGCTGGTCGAGGCGGCCCATGCGCGCGAGTGGGGGAAAGAGTCGTCGCCAGGAGGCCGCGACCCCCATCATCACGGCGCCTCCCGCGACGACGGCGGCCGTCGCCCCGATGAGCGACGCGACGACGCCCGACTCGAAGGCGCCGATCTCGTTGGAGGCGCTGATGAAGACCCACTCCACCGCGCTCACCCGGCCCTGCAGCTCGGGCGGCGTCACGAGCAGAACGGTCGTCGCGCGGATGTTCATGCTGATCATGTCCGCGAAGCCGCTGACGGCGAGCGCGGCGAGCGACAGCGGCAGCGAGCGCGAGAGCCCGAACACGATCATCGTCGCGCCGAAGATGCCCACGACCGTGAGCAGCGTCGGCCCCGCACGGTAGGGCAGCGGGCGCCGCGCCAGGAGCAGGCCGGCGAGGAGCGCTCCGACCGACGGCGCCGCCCGCAACGCGCCCAGGCCGATCGGGCCGACATCGAGGATCGTCCGCGCGAACACCGGCGCGAGGGCGATCGAGTCTCCGAGCAGCACGGCGACGAGGTCGAGCGAGATCGCGCCGAGCAGCATCCTCGTGCGGACGATGAAGCCGATGCCGGCGGAGAGGCTCTGCCAGTTGAGCTCCGCCGCCGGCGCGACGGCGACCCGATGCGTGACGCCGAGGATCGTGATGCAGGCGAGCAGGAGGAGTGCTGCGGCCGTGATGTAGACCGCGACCGGCTCGACGGCGAAGATCACGCCTCCGATCGCCGGGCCGACTACGACGCCGAGCTGGCTCGCGACGCTGCGGAGCGCGACCGCTCCGGCCAGGAGCTCCGGTGGCACGATCTCCGGCGTGAGCGACCGGCCGGCCGGGTTCGTCACCGCCGAGGCGATTCCCGCCGTCACCGCGATCGCGAGGAAAGGCCAGAGCTCGTGCGCGCCGGCGAGCGTGATCACGACGAGCACCGCCGCGATCGCCACCTGGACGGCGAGGCCCACCGCGGCGACCAGCCGCCGCTCGACGCGGTCGGCGAGCTGTCCGGCGGGCAAGGCGAGGATCGGCAGCGGCACGAACTCCGCGAGTCCGATCAGGCCGAGGTCGAGCGGGTCCCGGTGGATCGAATAGACCTGCCAGCCGATCGCGACGACGAGCATCTGCGACGCGAGGCCGTTGGCGAGCGACGACGTCCAGAGCAGCGCGAAGTTGCGCAGCCGCAGCGCGGGGGGCAGGCGGTGCCTCACGAGCGCGAACGTTAGGCTCCGCCACGGTGGCTGAGGGACACGAAACGACCGCCGGCAAGCTCGAGTGGCTGCAGGAGCTGCGTGGCCAGGCTCTCCATGCCGGCAGCGAGAAGGCCGTCGCCCGGCGCCGCGAAGAGGGCAGGCTGCTCGCCCGCGAGCGCGCCGAGAAGCTGTGCGACCCGGGCTCGTTCGTCGAGCTCGACCGCTACGTCCGCCACCGCGAGTCGAACTTCGGGATGATGGACCGTCGGCCGTACGGCGACGCCGTCGTCACCGGCTACGGCACGGTGTTCGGCCGCAAGGTCTTCGTCTTCTCCCAGGACTTCACCGTCTTCGGCGGCTCCCTGAGCGAGGTCTTCGCCGAGAAGATCTGCAAAGTGATGGACCTGGCCGTCAAGTACGGCTGCCCGGTGATCGGGATCAACGACTCGGGCGGCGCTCGGATCCAGGAGGGCGTCGTCTCGCTGGCCGGCTACGCCGAGATCTTCTGGCGCAACGTGCAGGCGTCGGGCGTGATCCCGCAGATCTCGCTCGTGATGGGCCCCTGCGCCGGCGGCGCCGTCTACTCGCCCGCGATGACCGACTTCATCTTCATGGTCGAGGGCTCGTCGTACATGTTCATCACCGGCCCCGACGTCGTGAAGACGGTGACGGGGGAGGAGGTGACGTTCGAGGAGCTGGGCGGGGCGGCGACGCATGCGTCGAAGTCGGGCGTCGCGCAGTTCACCGCGCCGGACGAGGAGACATGCCTCGAGGACGCGCGCTACCTCCTCTCGTTCCTGCCGCAGAACAACGCCGAGCGGCCGGAGTGGAGCGCGCCGACCGACGCGGCCGACCGTCAGGATTCCGAGCTCGACACGCTCGTCCCCGACAATCCGAACAAGCCGTACGACATGCACGAGGTGATCCGGCGGGTGGTGGACGACGGCGAGTTCCTCGAGGTGAGCGAGCACTGGGCGGAGAACATCGTCTGCGGCTTCTCGCGGCTCGGCGGCCATCCCATCGGCGTCGTAGGGAACCAGCCGCGCTCGCTCGCGGGCGTCCTCGACATCGACGCCTCGAACAAGGCGGCGCGCTTCGTCCGCACGTGCGACGCGTTCAACGTCCCGCTCGTCACGTTCGTCGACGTCCCGGGCTTCCTGCCGGGGACGGCGCAGGAGTGGGGCGGGATCATCCGGCACGGCGCGAAGCTCCTCTACGCGTACTGCGAGGCGACGGTGCCGAAGCTGACGGTGATCACGCGCAAGGCGTACGGCGGCGCCTACGACGTCATGAGCTCGAAGCACATCCGCGCCGACTTCAACTTCGCCTGGCCCACGGCGGAGGTCGCCGTGATGGGGCCGGAGGGCGCCGTCAACATCATCTACCGCGACCGGCCGGAAGAGGAGCGGCCGGCGCTGATCGCCGAGTACAAGGAGACGTTCGCGAACCCGTACAGCGCGGCCGAGCGCGGCTACGTCGACGACGTGATCGAGCCGCGGCGCACGCGGCCGGTTCTGATCGACGCGCTGGAGACGGCGCTGACGAAGGCGGAGCCGAGGCCCCGCCGCAAGCACGGGAACATCCCGCTCTGATCAGCGCATCACGGTGAAGTAGGCGATGGCGTTGCCCGGGCTCGCCGGGCCGCAGAACATGTCGAGGAGCCCTTTGCCCGGCGGATCGGACGCACGCACGACGAAGAGCGCTCTTGCGGTCGTACGCGATGTTCGGGCGAGGGGGACTCTGCGCCAGACATTCACGGGCGGGCGCTTCGCGATCTCGCGTAGGGAGCGGACGTTGTGCCAGGCGAGCGTGTCCGCTTGGGCATGCGGGTGGGTGCAGCCGCAGCCGGTCACCGAGACCACCGCTCCCGGCGGGCCGGAGCTGCGCGGAAAGCAGAAGGCGAGGCTTGCCGCTCCTGCACGCGTTTTCCGCGCTCGTGGTTCCGGCTCCCGTCAGTCCGAGCTCGTCGCCCTGCTCGGACCGTTCGCGCCGATGAGGGAATAGCTTACGGAGACGGCCGCCGCAGCGAGGGCAACTGCGGCTGCGCCCGCGATGCGCCGCCGCAACTGGCGCCTGCGAGCCTCCTTGATAAGGGCCTCGAGCGCGTCCTTCGATGTCTTGGGTGGGGCCAACATTCGTTACGGCTCCGTGAGCGGACTGCTCACGTCGAGGGTACGCCTGGCTCCGAGTCCGCCGCAGGACGGAGGAGTCGCACCGGCGGACCGGGCGACCACGACCAGACCGTGGCCGAAGCGCAGCACGAACGTCGGCCGGACGGCCTCCTTCGGCCCAGCCCCGCCGCAACTCCACCACTGGAAGAAGACGCTTGCGCTCACGCCAGGAGCGAGGACGTGAGCCGGCGGCCAGGGCGGGCCCGCGCCCATGTCGCGCTCTGCCGTCGGTACGGTCTTGCCGCGCCACCGGATTGTGACGAGGGGCCGGCGCGGAGGGAGCGAGCACGCCGCGTCGCTCGTGTTCCGTAGCGTCACGCCGCCGAGCATCGTCTGAGTGCCTCCCTGGAAGGCGACCGAGCCGGAGAGCTGACCCGACCGGCACACGGGGACGCTCGCCGACCCTCGTTGCGGTGCGCTCCTGGCAGGTCGATTGCCGCCGATCGTGAGCGCGTAGACGGCGAGGCCGAGGGCTGCCACGATCGCAACCCCTGCCGCGCCGAGTAGCCTTCTCCGCAGCTGGCGTTCTCGAGCCTCCTTGATCAGAGCCTCGAGCTCGTCGTGTGACGGCCGCCTTGGCGGAGCGATCATCGTGGTGCTAGTATGAGTAGCGCAATGCTTCGTGTCAAGATCGATAGACAGGAACCGACCGAGCTCTTCGAGCAGGTCGCGGCCGAGATCCGGCGCGCGATCGCCGACGGAGAGGCCAAGCCGGGCGAGCGGCTGCCTCCGGCGCGCGACCTCGCCGCCGTCCTCGACGTGAACACGAACACCGTGCTGCGTTCCCTTCGCCTGCTGCGCGAAGAGGGACTGCTCGAGTTCCGCCGCGGGCGCGGCGTCACCGTCGCAGGAACGCCGGAGAAGAGCGCGGTGATCGTCCGGGCGCGCGACCTGGTCCGCTTCGCGCGGCAGCAGGGCTACCGGCGTGACGAGCTCATCCGGCTCATCGAAGAGATCGCCTGACGGCGGCTACTGGTTCCAGTTGTCCGCGGTCTTTTTCTTGTGACCGCTGTTCTTGAGGCGCGGGTCCGGGACTTGGAGATCCGTAGACGGGCGCTCCTCGCGAGCGAGCGGCTCGTCCTCGGGCCGCGGCTCGGGATGCCGGCGCTGCTCACGGTTCGGCTTCGTCTCGCGCATCTCGGGCACGCGCGGTTGCTTCTTTGCCATACCGCCGTCGTGCGCGGGCGGAGCGGCTTCTAAACGGCGACGGCTTCGTCGCCTGCCGGCAGCAGCTCGTCGGCGAGCGCCTTCACGACCGCGGGGTCGAACTGCGTGCCCGAGCAGCGCGCGAGCTCGGCGAGAGCGTCCCTCTGCGCCATCGCCTGCCGGTAGGCCCGATCGGAGGTCATCGCGTCGTATGCGTCGGCGACGAAGATGATTCGCGCGCCCAGTGGGATCTGTTCGCCGGCGAGCCGGTTCGGGTAGCCGGCGCCGTCCCAGCGTTCGTGGTGGTGCAGGACCCAGTCCGCGACCGGCTGCACGCCGAGGCTCTCCAGCATCCGGAAGCCGATCTGGGGATGCCGTTCGAGCATCAGCCGCTCGGCTTCGCTCAACGCGCTCGGCTTGCGGAGGACTTCCTCGGGAATCGCGAGCTTGCCGAGATCGTGGAGGTTGCCCGCGAGCCTGGTGAGCTCGACCGCCGGCTCGTCGGCACCGAGGCGGCGCGCGATCCGCGCCGAGTAGTCGCCGACGCGCTGGGAATGGCTGCCGGTGTAGGCGTCCCGCTCGTCGACCGCCTTCGCGAGGCTCTCCGCCGCCCGGTACTGCGCGGCGCGGTCGGGAGTGTCCACGAGCTCCTCGAGATTGGCGCGGAGGATGGACTCCGCGGCATAGGCCCGCACGCGGTTCTTGCCGTCCTTCTTCGCCCAGTACAGGGCGCTGTCGGCGAGCCGGATCAGCTCGTCGCGCCCGGTGCCGTGCGTCGGATATGTCGCGACACCGGCGCTCACCGTCACCGGGCCGACTCCCTCCACGTCGAGGGCCGCCACGCGCTCGACGATCGAGCGGGCCACCGCCGTCGCCTGCCGCTCGTCGTGCCGCGGCAGGAGCACCGCGAACTCGTCTCCGCCGAGCCGGAACGACTCGCCGCCCTGCCGTAGGCGGGAGGCCACCTGGCCCAGCACGAGATCGCCGACCGGATGCCCGAAGCGGTCGTTGACGCTCTTCAGGTCGTCGAAGTCGACGAGGCAGAGCGCGAGCGTCGCGCCGTGCTCCTCGGCGACGACGAGCTCGCGCTGCAGCCGCTCGTGGAAGCTGCGGTGGTTGCCCAGACCGGTGAGCGGATCGGTCAACGCGAGGCGCATGGCTCGGATCGCCTTGAATGTCGAGCGCTGGTACAGGGCGATCGCCAGCAGCGGGCCGACGAGCGCGATCGAGAGCGCAGGCTCGCGCTGCCAGAGGACGATCAGCGTCAGCGCGGCCGAGGCCATGAACGCGAACGGCGCCGTCGTCTGCGTGATGTTCTCCCGGGCGATCGCGAAGAACGAGCGCCCCGAGTCGGCCGAGAGGACGGCGCTGATCAGCACGAGGTTGACGATCCAGTAGTAGACGAACCCGCACAGCACGACCCGTGCGACGAGGATCCCGACCGAGTTGCCGTGGACGCGCTCCACCGCGAGCCCCGCCGCGAGCGCGGAGAGAGCGAACATCGCGCCGTTGTAGGCGACCCGGAGAAGCGGGCGGCGCTGGAGCAGGTGGGTGAACGTCGGGCCGCCCGCCGCGACGATCACGCCGGCGGGCCAGCCGAGCAGGATGATCGCGGAGACCGAGAAGACGAAGCCGAGCGTGACGCCGCCGGCGCCCATTCCCTCCACCGGGACGGGGAAGCGCTCGGCGAGGGCCATGCTCGCCAGCAAGCCGAAGAGCGCCGCGACGTCGGAAACGGAACGCGGAGCGTCGGCGTAGCGAAAGATCGCGAAGCCGACGGCGCCGGCGCCCGCGACGATCACGGGAGCGACTACCGCCAGGACTTTCGCGGGGATCCCAGCCGAGGCCGTCTCGGCGACGGCCTGCTGCTGGTCACCTGCCACCGATTCCTCCCCTACGAGGTTTCGGTCCGGTGCTTACCAGCCGTAGTTGTGCGGGCTGAGCGGGATGAAGCTCCCCAGCGCCGCGACGGCCATGGCCGCGAGGGCGAGGAGAATCACCAGGCGAGACTTCCACTCGAGCATTGTGCCTCCAGGGACGGAAATCGTAGGGACGCCAGACAGGGAAATTGTGGAGGCGCGGCCGTCGAGCGGGAATCACCCGAAGGGGTTAGCGGCCTCACTAAAAGGGGGTAACTGTGCGCCGCGCCGAGCCTGTTCTAGGGCTCGAGACCCGCTTCGCGCAGCGGCCGGCGGCCCCAGGCGAACCGCTTCTTGTACCAGCCGGTCAGCTGTGCGAGCGCTACGCCCTCGTCGGAGGACTGGATGAACCAGCCGTTGCCGACGTAGATCCCCGTGTGGAAGATCTGCGGGCCGCGCGACTTCGGCCCTTTCGTGCCGAAGAAGATCACGTCCGCGGGCTGCAGCTTCTGGAAGGAGATCCGCTTCGAGCGGGGCACCTCGACGCTCATCGTGTACGTCGTCCGGCCCAGGATCGTTGAGGCGAGATTGCCCTCGTCCGCGTAGCTCTGAAGCTTGTACACGCGCCAGACGAAGCCCGAGCAGTCGTAGCCGCCGCGCGCGGTGACGCCGAAGTCGACCTCCTTCCTGTCGCTCGTGCCGCCCCAGATGTAGGGCATCCCGATCTTCGAGAACGCGACGGTGAGGATCTGGCGCTGCCAGTCGCTGAGCTCCGGAAGCGAGAAGGTCTTCGCCAGGTACTTCACCTGCGCGATCTGCCAGCTGTCGTCGAGCAGGCCGAAGCCGAGGATCTGCGCCGCGGAGTACGCGGCTTCCGCGCGGGTGGCCCTGTCCTGTGGTCGCAGCTCGAGGAAGTCCTGCGCCGCCGGATGGTTGATGCGGAGACCGAGCAGTCGCGCGACGACCTCGAAGCCGAAGCGACCGGGGACCGTGAGCCCGTCGGCGCGCGCGCCCTGCACGAACTGCTTCGCAGCCTTGCCGAGGCCGATCGCCTGGACGAGCGTGCGGTCGAGCTGCGCCATCGTCTCGGGCAGGCTCGGATTCGAGACCGGCGTGGTGGTCGTCCCGCCGGTGGTCGTCGTCGTGGTGGTCGTCGTGGTCGTGTCCGTGGTGCCGGTCGTCGTCGAGCCCGGGTCCGGCGGCGGTGGGGCCTCCGATCCGAGCTGTTCCTTCAGGTCGGTGGCGAGATCCGCGAGCGTCTGATGGGTCAGGGCTGCGTTGGGCCGGAACTTGCGCGTGCTCTTCGCTCCCATCAGCTTGTGCGCCACGACGGTGGCGATCTGCGGAGCCGCCCAGTTCGGGAGGGTCCTGGAAGACCCGGCCGCGGCACCGGTCGAGACGGCGGCAATTGCGCACGCAGCCGCAAGCATGGCGAGACGCTGACCCACGACTCCGTCATCGACCGGCAACCTCCGAGGCATTAGCCTCTTTCGGTGATGCCCGTTCAGATCACGCCGGAGCCCGACGAGTTCGAGCATCGAGCGATCCTTACAGCTCTCGCGGCCGAGGCGGCGGAGCAACCGGCCGTCTCCGAGTGGGCCGCCGCGGCCCTGCCCGCACGCGATCGGGACGAAGAGCAGCCGTAACCGCGCCGAGCCGAGCGCCGTTCCCACCACATGTGGGAGGAGTGCATTCGCTGTAACGAGGCTCCTGCGGTCGACGACCAGGGCTACTGCGGTCACTGTCACTGGGCCGTCCGGGCCGAGGTCGAAGAGGGCTTCTACGCCCTGCGCGAGTACCTTCGCGCGTGGGCCCGCTTCGACGAATGGTGCGAGGCCCGGAACATCGCGGCCTGACCGAAGCCGCTACTCCGGTTCCGGCTGTGCCCGGCTGAGCAGCCGCGGCGCGCTGCGCGCGTAGTCGAGGCCCGACAGCCACGTCAGGACCACCGCCACGAGCAGCGTCCACCAGGCGGCGCGCTGAGTCCACGCGCCCGCGGCGGCGAAGCCTGCCACGGCGGCTGCGACCGCCTGAGCCCACGTCTTCAGCTTTCCGAGGTCGCGTGCGGCGAGGACGACTCCGCGTTCGATCGCCGCCTGCCGCAGTCCGGTGATCAGCACCTCCCGCACGACGATCGCCGCCACCATCCACGCCGGGACCACTCCCTGCCCCACGAGCATGACGAGCGCCGCGAGCACGAGCACCTTGTCCGCGATCGGATCGAGGAGCGTGCCGATCGTGGAGGAGCGCCCCTGCCTGCGCGCGAGCCTCCCGTCGAGCCAGTCGGTGGTCATCGCGACACAGAAGACCGCGGTGGCCCAGTAGTTGTGGCCGGAGAAGCCCCACGCGTAGAGCACGACGACGATCGGGACCGATGCGGCGCGTGCGACGGTGAGCTGATCTGCCGCCGTCATGTCCACGGCGTGGAGAATACGGCCCGCTCATGTTCGACAAGGTTCTCGTCGCCAACCGGGGGGAGATCGCGATCCGCATCTTCCGAACGCTGCGCGAGCTGGGTGTCGGCACGGTCGGCGTCTATTCGGAAGGCGATCGCGCCGCTCTGCACGTCGCCTATGCCGACGAGGCGTTCCTCCTCGGGCCGACGCCGGCGCCGGAGAGCTATCTCGCGATCGACCGCATCCTCGACGCGGCGCAGCGGGCCGGGGCGCAGGCCGTTCATCCCGGCTACGGCTTCCTCGCCGAGAACGCGGCGTTCGCTCGTGCGGTGGAGGACGCCGGACTCGTCTGGATCGGCCCGCCCCCCGCCGCGATCGAGCTGATGGGGAACAAGACGGCGGCCCGCACCGCGATGCGGGACGCGGGTGTCCCGATCATCCCCGGCACCACCGATCCCGTCGGCTCGGTCGACGAGCTGCTGTCGCTCGGCGAGGGGATCGGCTACCCGCTCCTGATCAAGGCCGCGGCGGGCGGCGGCGGCAAGGGGATGGAGGTCGTCGAGGCGCCCGGCGACGCGGAGCAGGCCTACGAGCGGGCCCGGCGGCAGGGCCAGTCGTACTTCGCGAATCCGGACGTCTACGTCGAGAAGCTCATCGTCGACCCGCGCCACGTCGAGGTGCAGGTGCTGGCGGACGCACACGGCAACGTCGTCCACCTCGGCGAGCGCGACTGCACGCTCCAGCGCCGCCACCAGAAGCTCGTCGAGGAGACGCCGTCGCCCGCGGTCGACGAGGAGCTGCGGCAGCGGATCGGCGCGATCGGCGTCGAGGCGGCGCGCGCCTGCGGCTACCGCTCCGCCGGGACGATCGAGGGGCTGCTCACCCGCGACGGCGACTACTTCTTCATGGAGATGAACACGCGGATCCAGGTCGAGCACACCGTCACGGAGATGGTCACGGGCCTGGACCTCGTGCGGGAGCAGATCCTCGTCGCGCTCGGCGAGCCGCTCTCGGTGCGGCAGGAGGACGTCGAGCTTCGCGGCCACGCGATCGAATGCCGGATCAACGCGGAGGACGCGGCGAACGGCTTCCTGCCCGCGCCCGGGCGGGTGACCCTCTACCGCGAGCCGGCCGGGCCGGGCGTGCGAGTCGACTCCGGGGTCGCGGAGGGCTACGAGGTCTCCGGGGCCTACGACCCGATGGTCGCGAAGCTGATCGTGCACGGCGTCGACCGCGAGCGCGCCCGGCGGCGCATGCTGCGCGCGCTCGACGAGTTCGTGATCAACGGGCCGACGACACTGATTCCCTTCCACAAGGCGCTCCTCTCGCATCCCTGCTTCGTCGCCGGCGAGACCTGCCACGGCGTCGTCGAGTCGGAGGAGCTGGCCGCCCGCACGGCGGAGCTCGCGCGGGAGACGCCCGTCGTCCCACCCAGTAACAGTCTGTTACAAGGAACGACAGGTCCCGGTCGGACGGCGGAGCGGCTGCGCACCGTCGAGGTCGACGGGCGGCGGTTCGAGGTCCGACTTTCGGAGCCCGAGCCGCAATGGCGCACGCTCGCACTGCGCCGCCGCGAACGCGTCCGGCAGGGCGGGGCCGGAGCAGCCGGGCGGGACGCCGTGGTTTCGCCGATGCAGGGCACGGTCCTGTCCGTGGCGGCCGCCGAGGGCGAGGAGGTCGAGGCAGGTCAGGTGATCTGCGTCGTCGAGGCGATGAAGATGGAGAACGAGGTGCGCGCGCAGCGCGCGGGCACGATCTCGAGCCTCTCCGTCGAGCCGGGCCAGCCGGTCACCACGGGGCAGGTCATCTGCACGATCGAGTCCGACTAGGGCCGCGCGCAAATCCGGCGTTCGCCGACTCGCGTAGAGACCGGCATGACCCCAGTAGGAGGAGACGAATGTTGAAAAGAACTGTTCTGGCTATCGCGTTGGCGGTCGCGCTCGCAGCGGCCGGTGTCGCGGCCGCGGCCGCCGTCACACATCAGAGCTCCAGCTCTGCTGCGGCCCGCGCGACCGCCGGCAAGGTCACTCTTCACAAGACGAAGATCGGCAAGGTCCTCGCCACGAGCTCGGGCAGGACGCTCTACCTCTTCCTGGCCGACAAGCACGGGAAGAGCGCCTGCTACGGCCAGTGCGCGGTCTTCTGGCCGCCGCTCATGAAGAAGGGGAAGGTCCGCGCCGGTGCAGGCGTCAAGGCCAAGCTCCTCGGAACCACCAAGCGCAAGAACGGCAAGGCCCAGGTGACGTACAAGGGCCACCCGCTCTACCTGTTCAAGCTCGACAAGGGCGCAGGCCAGATCAAGGGCCAGCGGCAGGACTTCTTCGGCGGCTTGTGGTACGCGGTCAACTCGACCGGAGGCGCCAACAAGAAGGCCGCCCCGACGACGGGCACGACCACCGGCACGACGACGGGCACCACCACCAGCCCCTACACGACGACCAGCCGCTACTAGAGAGCTGGCGCAGGGCGAACTGCGCGGTCCACCGGCGTCGCATCGTTAGTGTCCGGCGCCGGTGGACCTCTACGAGTACCAGGGCAAGGATCTCTTCCGGCGCGTCGGGATCCCGGTCTCTGACGGACGTCTCGCCACCACACCGGACGAGGCGCGGGCGGCGGCGGAGGAGCTCGGCGCCCCCGTCGTCGTCAAGGCCCAGGTGCTGACGGGCGGCCGTGGCAAGGCCGGCGGCGTCAAGCTCGCCGACGATCCCGCCGACGCCGAGGCGAAAGCCGGCGACATCCTCGGGCTCGACATCCGGGGCCACGTCGTCCGCACGCTCTGGATCGAGAAGGCCTCCGACATCGCGCGCGAGTACTACCTCTCGATCACCTTCGACCGCGGGGCCAAGAAGCCGCTCTTCATGTTCACGACGCAGGGCGGCGTCGAGATCGAGCAGGTCGCGGAGGAGAACCCTGAAGCGCTCGTTCGGCTCCACGTCGACCCGCTCGCGGGCTTCCAGCCGTGGGTCGCGCGTCGGCTCGTGTACGGCGGCGGGGTCGCGGATCCGTCCGAGCAGAAGCAGATCGCGGCGATCGTCGAGCAGCTCTACCGCGCGTTCGTCGAGTTCGACGCGATGCTCTGCGAGGTCAACCCGCTGATCGTCACGCCGGAGGGAGAGGTGAAGGCGCTCGACTCGAAGTTCACCGTCGACGACAGCGCGCTGCCGCGCCATCCGGACATCGCGGAGTGGCGAGACCCGACCGCCGCCGATCCGATCGAGACGTTCGCCCGCGAGAAGAGCGTCACGTACGTGAAGCTCGACGGAGACGTAGGCGTGCTCGCCAACGGCGCCGGGCTCGGCATGTCCACGGTGGACGTCGTCGCCCATGCCGGCGGGCGCCCTGCGAACTTCTGCGACCTCGGCGGCGGAGGCAGCGCGGAGGGGGTGGTCGACGCGCTCGAGGTGATCACGCGGGACGAGCAGGTCAAGTCGATCTTCTTCAACATCTTCGGCGGCATCACGCGCTGCGACGAGGTGGCCCGCGGGATCCTCGCCGCGCTCGAGCGGCTGGACATGTCCCGCTATCCGATCGTCGTCCGGCTCGACGGCACCAACTCGGAGGAGGGGCGGCAGATCCTCGCCGACGCGGGCCGCGAGAACATCCATCCCGAGGCCACGATGCTCGACGGAGCTCGCCGGGCCGTTGAGCTGGCCGGAGCTGCTGCATGACGGACGTCTGGAACGAGCGGGCGCAGGCCTATCGCGAGAGCACGACGCACGCCGCGGGCGACGACCTCGACCTCGTCGTCGCCTGGTGCGAGCCCGGAACGGGAGTGAGCGTCCTCGACGTCGCCACCGGCGGCGGCCACGTCGCACGGCGGCTACGCGAGGCGGGCGCCCAGGTCGTGACCGTCGACGCCGCACCCGGGATGGAACCCGACGTGATCGCGCCGGCCGATCATCTTCCGTTCGCCGACGCGAGCTTCGACGCCGTGGCCTGCCGGATCGCCGCGCACCACTTCCCCGACGTGCTTGCAGCCGTGAAGGAGATGGCGCGAGTCGCGCGGCACCGGGTCGTGATCTGCGACAACACGTTCACGAGCGAGTCGGCGGAGGAGGCGGACCGGCTGCGCGATCCGAGCCATGTCCGCAACTACGGCGTCCCGGAATGGCGCAGCTTCTTCGAGCTCGCCGGACTCGAGGTCGCCGACGAGGCGTTCATGGTGCGCGACACCGACTTCGAGGACTGGCTCGCGCGCACGGAGACTCCGCTCGACGTGCGGCCGCGCGTCCGCAACCTCCTCGACAGCCGGGTGCGCGACGGCCGGCTCGAGCTGCCGACCGTCGTCCTCAGGGGGATCAAGGCCGCCTAGATGGCGATCATCCTCGACAACGACACGCGCCTCGTCGTCGCCGGCCTGACCGGTTCGGAGGGCCGCTTCCACGGCCTCCGCAACCGGGCGTACGGCACGAACCTCGTGGCCGGGGTCACGCCGGGCAAGGGCGGCCAAGACGTCGAGGGAATTCCTGTCTTCGACACGGTCGCCGACGCGGTCGACAAGACGGGCGCGAACACCTCGCTCATCTTCGTCCCGGCCCGCTTCGCCGTCGACGCGATCTACGAGGCCGTCGACGCCGGCATCGACACGGTGATCTGTATCACCGAGCACGTCCCGGCGCACGACATGCTCCGCGCGTACACGTACTTCCGCGGCAAGGGGACGACGATGATCGGCCCGAACTGCCCGGGCGTCCTCTCGCCGGGCAGGGCCAACGCGGGGATCATCCCGGCGGAGATCTTCAGCGAGGGCGCCGTCGGCCTCGTCTCGCGCTCGGGCACGCTCACCTACCAGATCGGTCACGAGCTGACGCAGCTCGGCCTCGGCAACTCCACGATCGTCGGGATCGGCGGCGACCCGGTCGTCGGCTCCTCCTTCGTCGACGTGCTCGAGAAGTTCGAGGCGGACGAGCAGACCGAGCTGATCGTGCTCGTCGGCGAGATCGGCGGCGACGAGGAGGAGAAGGCCGCCGCGTACGTCGCCGAGCACGTCACGAAGCCGGTGCTCGCCTACATCGCCGGCTTCTCCGCGCCGCCGGGGAAGACGATGGGCCACGCGGGCGCGATCATCTCCGGCTCCTCCGGCACCGCGCAGGGAAAGAAGGAAGCGCTCGAGGCCCGCGGGATCGAGGTCGGCACGACGCCGACCGAGGTCGCGCAGATGGTGGCCGAGCGGATGAAGTAATAGCCTCGCGGCGTGAGCGTCTCCGCCGCATGTGGCCATGAAGTTCCCGACGGTGCGAAGTTCTGCCCCGAGTGTGGTGCGCCGTTGGCGCCGGCTACGGCCCCGCGCGAGCAGCGGAAGACCGTCACGATTCTCTTCTGCGACATCGCGGGTTCGACCGCGCTCGGGGAGTCGACGGATCCCGAGGCGCTGCGTGCGCTGCTGGCCCGCTACTTCGATTGCATGAAGGAGATCGTCGAGCGGCACGGTGGCACCGTCGAGAAATTCGTCGGCGATGCGGTGATGGCCGTCTTCGGCGTTCCGGTCGTGCACGAGGACGACGCGCTGCGGGCCTGCCGAGCCGCGGTCGAGATGCGCGATGCGCTGCCCGAGCTCGGGATTCGCGGGCGAATCGGCCTGAACACCGGCGAGGTCGTGACGGGAACCCAGGAACGGCTCGCCACCGGTGATGCCGTGAACGTGGCGGCGCGACTCGAGCAAGCCGCGGAGCCCGGGGAGGTGCTGATTGGCCTCGAGACCGTGCGCCTCGTGCGGGACGCGGTCGAGTTGGGGGAAGAGCGCCGGCTCGAGCTGAAGGGCAAGTCCGAGCTCGTCGCCGCTTACCCGCTGCTGGCCGCCGTCGGAGAGCTCTCGAGGCGCTTCGACGTACCGATCGTCGGCCGGGAGCGCGAGCGGCGGGCGCTGGACGAGGCCTGGGAGCGCGTTCGTTCCGAGCGCGCGTGCCACCTCTTCACGATCCTCGGTGCGGCCGGCGTCGGCAAGTCGCGGCTGACTGCAGAGTTCCTCGGCATGCTCGACGGCGTCTCGGTCGTTCGCGGGCGCTGTCTGTCCTACGGGGAGGGGATCACCTACTGGCCTCTCGTGGAGGTGGTGGTCCAGCTAGGCCGCCGTCCATCGGATCCGCGTGCGGCCGCGGCGATCGCCTCGCTGCTGGGCGAGTCTGCGGAGCCTGCGAGTGCCGACGAGATCGCATGGGCGTTCCGGAAGCTGCTCGAGGAAGCGGCGCCTGTCGTGTGCGTCTTCGACGACCTCCACTGGGCCGAGCCGACCTTTCTCGACCTGGTCGACCACGTGGCCGACTGGAGCCGAGATGCTCCGATCCTGCTCTTGTGCATCGCGCGACCGGAGCTGATCGACCGGCGCTCGACCTGGTCGGGCGGCAAGCTGAACGCGACGACCGTCCTGCTCGAGCCCCTGACGCCCGACGAGACCGACCAGCTGATCGAGCGGCTGCTCGGCGACTCGGCGCTCGCCGAGTCCCTGCGCGCGCGGATCCGCGACGCGGCCGAAGGCAACCCGCTATTCGTCGAGCAGATGCTGGCCATGGTCGCCGAGTCCGGGAACGGCGAGGTCGCAGTGCCGCCGACGATCCAGGCGCTGCTTGCCGCGCGGCTTGACCAGCTCGACCCGTCGGAGCGCGGCGTGCTCGAGCGGGGCGCGGTCGAGGGGAAGATCTTCCACCGCGGCGGCGTCGAGGCGCTCGCACCCGAGGAGCCCGACGTGCCGACGAGGTTGATGGCGCTCGTTCGCAAAGAGCTCGTCCGTCCCGACCGGACGCAGCTCCCCGGTGACGACGCATTTCGATTCCGCCACCTTCTGATCAGGGACGCGGCCTACGACGGGCTGCCGAAGGCGGCCCGAGCCGAGCTCCACGAGCGCTTCGCCGTCTGGCTCGAGGCGCACGCGGGCGAGCTGATCGAGCTCGACGAGATCCTCGGCTATCACCTCGAGCAGGCGCACCGGTACCGCGTCGAGCTGGGCAGGGGCGGGCCGGAGACGGACGACCTCGCGCGGCGTGCGGCCGAGCGGCTCGGGGCCGCCGCCGAGCGAGCCGCCCTGAGGCATGACGCGACGGCATCCATCGCGCTCTACGAGCGCTCGCTGGCGCTCGGCCCAGACCTTCCGCTCGCGTTCGAGCATCAACTGAGACTGGTTCGAGTGCGCCTGGAAGCGGGCTACCTGAAGCAGGCGCTCAGCGAGTCGGACGCCTTGATCGAACAGGCGCGCCAGGCAGGAGATCGGCCGCGTGAACTGCGGGCCCGACTCATGCGCGCGCGCGTCTCCTACCTCGCCGAGCCGGAGATCATCGATGAATTCGGGCACCTCGTGGATGAGGCCCTCGAGACATTCGCGGCAACACACGACGATGCCGGCCTGGCGGACGCGTGGTCGGTCGCTTCCTCGGCTCACCACGCCGCACTTCGCTGGCGACCCGTCAAGGACGCGGTCGAGCGGATGCTCGAGCACGCCGAGCGCATCGGCGACCGTCTTCTCGTCGAGGAAGCGCGTTCACGCCTCCTCGCGGCGTACATGTACGGCCCCTTCCCGGTCGAGGAGGCGATCGCGTGGTACCACGCGAACCCCATGGAGCATCCCTTCTTCCTCGCCAACCTCGCTCAGCTGGAGTCGATGCGCGGGAACATCGGCCTCGCGCGCGAGAACTACCGCGAAGCCCGGGAGAAAGGCAAGGAGCGCGGCCAGCTCCTGCTTGCCGCCTCGACCACGATGGAAGCCGCCGAGTGCGAGTTGACGGCCGGCGACCCGCAACGTGCGGCTGACATCGCGCTCGAAGGCGTTGCCGAGCTCGAGTCCCTGGGGGAGCTGGGCTGGCTCTCGACCGTCGCCGGGCACGCCGCCGAGGCCCTGCACCGGCTCGGGCGAGACGAGGACGCGTGGCGTATGACCGAGCGAGCAGAGGCTGCAGGGGCGCCGGACGACGTGATAACGCAGTTGCTCGTCTGGCAGGTGCGGGCGAAGATCCTGGCCCGCCGCGGCGAGCTCCAAGAAGCCGAAAGGCTCGCTCGCGAGGCCGTGGCGCTGAGTGCGCCGACCGACTCGCTCGAGGTGAAAGCGAACGCGGAATGCGATCTGGCGACGGTGCTCGCGATGTCCGGCAAGCGTGACGAGGCTCTTGATGCGCTTGCTCGGGCCGACGCGCTCTTCGCGGAAAAGGGTCATACGGCCGGCGGAGCGCGCGTGCAAGAGATGCGCGCCGGGCTGGTCGCTACTCTCGACGCGTGATCTCTTTCGCCCGCGGCGTCCCGGCGCCGGAGTGTCTCGCCGTCGAGGAGCTCGCGGATTGCGCGCGAGAGGCACTCGAGCGCGACGGCCGGGCGATTCTGAGCTACGGCCCCGGCGGCGGCTACGGGCCTCTCCGCGAGTGGCTCGCCGGGCGCCACGGTGTCGAGCCGTCGCGGGTCGTGATCACGAGCGGCTCCCTCCAGGGCTTCGTCTTCCTCGCGGAGCAGCTCGTTCGCCCCGGGACCCGCGTCCTCGTCGAGGCGCCGACGTACGACCGGCCGCTCAAGATCCTCACGCGCCTCGGTGCCGAGATCGTGCCGCTCGAGATGGACGAGGAGGGTCTCGTGCCGGAAGCCGTCGAGGGGGCGCTCGACGCCGGAGACGCGCCTGCGTTCCTCTACACCATCCCGACGTTCCAGAATCCGAGCGGCCGCACGCTTTCCGTCGAGCGCCGACTCCGGCTCGCCGCGCTCGCCCGCGAGCGGGGCCTCCTCGTCCTGGAGGACGACCCCTACGGGCTCGTGCGCTACGACGGCGAGCCGCTGCCGACCATGTTCGACCTCACGGGCGGCGAGCAGATCGCGTACTGCTCCTCCTTCTCGAAGACCGTCGCTCCCGGCGTACGCGTCGGCTGGTTCGTCCTGCCGCCCAGGCTCGCAGCCGACATCGAGGCGCGCGCGGTCTCGACGTACATCTCGCCGCCGTACCTGTCGCAGGCGACCGTCCTCGAGTTCCTGCGGCGTGAGAGCTTCGAGCCCAACCTCGTGCGCGTGAACGGGCTTCTGTGCGAGCGTCGCGACGCCATGCTCGAAGCTCTGGCCCGCGAGATGCCCGACGACGCGAGCTGGACGCATCCGGACGGCGGCTACTTCGTCTGGCTCGAGCTTCCGTCCGGCCCTCCGAGCGTCGAACTGCTCTCCGAGGCAGAGGAGGCGGGCGTCACCTTCGTCAAGGGCAGCGACTTCTTCCCCGGCGGGGGCGGCGAGAAGGCGCTGCGGCTCGCCTTCAGCTTCGTCTCGCCGGATGAGATCGCCGAGGGCGTGTCAGCTCTCGGGAGCCTTGCGCGAGCGGCGGCGCCGGCGGCGCTCTAGCTGCGCGAGCAGGATCCCGCCGAGCAGCCCGACCCCGAGCGCGAGCAGGATCAGCCAGACGAGTGAGACGCGCGCCGTGGCGAGCACGAAGTGCACGCTCACCTGCTTCCGGTTCTCGAGGACGAAGGCGATCGCGTAGGCGACGAGGAGCCCGAGCGCGATCAGCCGCACGTACAGACGCGGCTGCCAGCGATCGGCCACCTCGTTCGTGTCGATCCGGGGGCGGCGCAGCGAGCGCACGCCGGAATCCTACGAGCTACGCGGCCGCGTGCACGGCGAGCGTGCGCGGAACGAGGCGCGGCTGCGGCGGCGGGGTGAGCTTCCCGATGGACTGGACCCGGAACGTGGGGCAGATCGTCTCTCCGGGAAGGGCACAGAGGCCGGCTCGCCGGAAGTAGCAATCTGCGCACGTTGGAGTGGAACGTTTGCCCATCGTAGTCTGTGCTCTAGGAACTAGAGGCCCCCACGCGGTGCGATGATAGGCCCAGAAACCGCTAAAGCAAGCGTTGTCGCCGACGAAAACTGACGAAATTCCGGCACTTTCGAACGGCCGGAATCCGGTGTTCTTCACTTGGTCCGCGGCAGTGTTGCCAGGGCCTGCAACGCCTGCCCGAACGTGCGCACGGGAATGACGCGGAGCGGCCCGGCGTAACGGCGTGCGACCCGCGCGTTGTCGCCCGCCGGAACGAGGAAGACGTCGACGTTGGCCTTGCGGGCGTCGAAGACCTTCTGCTTCACGCCGCCGATCGGCGCAACGGCTCCGTTGAGCTCCATCTCTCCCGTGGCGGCCACCCGGCGACCTCGATCGACGTTGCGGCCGAGCTGCTGCATCACCTCGAGCGCGAAAGCGAGGCCGGCCGACGGGCCGCCGATGCCCTTGGCGTCGATCGAGACGCGGATCGGCAGCTTGATGTGGGCGGCCTGTGACGGCGCGAAGCCGATCAGCGCGTGTCCGGGCTGCTGCGGATCGTCCAGCGTCCGGATCGGCGCGTCGACGATCTTGCCGCCTCGCCGGATCCGCACCTGCACGGTGTCGCGAGGCGTCACCCGGTCGAGCACCTCGCGCAGCCTCACGACCGTCGGAGTCGGATGGCCGTCGATCCCGACGATCACGTCCGCGGGCCGCAGCTTGCGGTAGGCATCCGTGTTGAGATCGACGGCGTCCACGATCACGCCGGCAGGCTTGACGACCACGTGGTAGCCGAGACGGCGGAGGGCGACTGCCGCCGCGACCTGCTGCGAGATCTGCATCTCCCGCAGATCCGCGGCCCGGGCGGCCGCCCCGCTCGTGCCGGGTGGGACGATCAGGTTGGCCGGGACCAGCGTCGCGTGCGAGTGGATCCAGGGGAAGAGCCGCTCGAACTCGTTTGCGCGGCGCTCGATGACGTCGACGAAGTAGATGCCGCCCGGCCCGCTGGACGGCCGGCCGCCCTGCACCCGGACGAGCGGCGCGACCGGGTGCGCGATGTCCGGCAGCAGCAGGTAGTCCCCCGACGGGATGCTGAACAGGATGAGGACGGTCACGGCAAGGAGCACGACGACTCCGCTCACGACGCGCAGCGGGGTGAACAGGCGTCTCAAAACAGGAACCGCTTCAGCCCGCCGTCGACGACGAGCGTCTGGCCGGTGACGTACGCCGCGCGCTCGGAGGCGAGGAAGCAGACGACGTCGCCGAACTCCCGCGGCGTACCCCAGCGCCGAAGCCCGATCTCGTCCAGCTGCTCGTCGGTCGGTCCGTCCGGATAGAGCTCGTCGAGCCTCGCCGTCGCGATCCGGCCGGGCGCGACGCAGTTGACCGTGATGCCCTTCGGCCCGACCTCGCGGCTCAGGGTCTTCAGCCAGCCGGTGAGCGCGGGCCGGAAGGTGTTCGAGAGCGCGAGATGGGTCGTCGGCTCCTGCGCGGCGAGCGACGTGATGGCGACGATCCGCCCGGACGGGCTCCGCTCGAGGTGCTCCAGGCACAGCCGGACGAGCGTGACCGCGGGTCGGAGGAGGAGCCGGTAGGCGGACTCCAGCGACCTCTCGTCGGCGTCCCGGGCGGTCCCGGGCGGTGGGCCGCCGCCGTTCCAGACGAGCACGTCGAGGCCGCCGAAGCGCTCGACCGCGGTCGACACGGCTCGCTCGAGGTCGGCCTCCTCATTGACGTCTCCGGCGACCGCGACGCCGCCGAGGCGCGCCGCGTGCTCCTCGAGGCGGTCTGCGCGGCGGGCGAAGAGCACGACGTCGGCGCCCTCCCCGGCCAGCGCCTCGGCGCTCGCGAGACCGAGTCCCGACGAGGCGCCGCAGACGAGCGCCGTGCGTCCGGTCAGGCCGAGATCCACGACTGCGGAGCTTCGCCGGAGCTCGCGACGACCCTGGTGGTCATGCCGCCGCGCGCGGCGAACTCGCCCTCGACCTCGACGAAGCGCGGTGCGCCGTCCGCGACGAGCTGCTCGAGCACCTCGTTCACGACCTCCTCCTGGAAGATCTTGCGCTCGCGGAACGAGGTCAGGTAGTCGCGCAGAGACTTGAGCTCGAACAGCTTCCCGTCAGGGACGTAGCGGATCGTCAGCTCGCCGAAATCGGGCGCATCGGTCAGCGGGCAGATCGACGTGAACTCCGGCGCCCCGAGCTCGACGAGGTAGTCGCGCCCGTGGAATTTGTTCTCGATCGTCTCGAGCAACTCGGCTCACGTGGAGAGCACGCCGACGACGTCGCGCACCGCCTCGGCGCTGCGCTCGAGCGCCCCGCGCTCGTCGTCGGAGAGGTCGAGCTCGACGATCTCCTCGATCCCGCGCGCGCCGAGCTTGACGGGCACGCCGATGTAGAGGCCGTCGATCCCGTACTCGCCCTCGAGCAGCGCCGTGCACGGAAGGACGCGCTTCTGGTCGAGCAGGATCGCGTCGACCATCTCCGCGACGGCCGCGCCCGGCGCGTACCAGGCCGAGGTGCCGAGCAGCTGCACGATCTCGCCGCCGCCCTTCGCGGTGCGCTCGACCATCTGCTGGATCCTCTCCTCGGCGACGAGCTTGCGCAGCGGGACGCCGCCCACGGTCGCGGCCGAGACGACGGGGACCATCTGGTCGCCGTGACCGCCGAGCACGAGCGCCTGCACGTCGCGGACGGAGGCCCCGGTCTCCCAGGCGATGAAGGTGCGGAAGCGCGCGGTGTCGAGGATCCCGGCCTGGCCGAAGACACGCTCCTTGGGGAACCCCGACACGCTCTTCGAGACGTGGCACATCGCGTCGAGCGGGTTCGAGAGGATGACGATGGTGCAGTCGGGGCTCTTGGCCACGATCTGCTCGGTGACCGAGCCGACGATCTTCTCGTTCGTCGTCACCAGGTCGTCGCGCGACATGCCGGGCGAGCGCGGCAGCCCGGCGGTGATCACGACGACGTCGGAGCCCGCCGTCTCCTCGTAGGAGTTCGTGCCGGTGATCCGCGGCTCGAAGCCGAGCACGGGGCCCATCTGGTTCAGGTCGAGTGCCTTTCCTTGCGGCAGCCCTTCCTTGATGTCCGTGAGGACGACGTCCGCGTAGTCGCGCTCGGCGAGGATGTGCGCGGCGGTCGCGCCCGTGGCGCCCGCGCCGACGATCGTGATCTTCCGTCTCATCATGCGGCTACCTCTGCCTCCAGTTTTCCGATCACGGCGTCCGCGACCTCGCTCGTTCCTACGGCCGTCGGGTCGTCGCGGTTCGGCTTCATGTCGTAGGTGACGCTCTTTCCCTCTGCGATCACGGCGGCGATCGCCTGCTCGAGCCGGTCGGCCGCGTCGCGCTCGTCGAGGTGGCGGAGCATGAGGACGCCCGACAGCATCTGCGCGATCGGGTTGACCTTGTTCATGCCGGCGTACTTCGGGGCCGAGCCGTGCGTCGGCTCGAAGACGGCCACGGTCTCGCCGTAGTTCGCGCCGGGGGCCACGCCGAGGCCGCCGATCATCCCGGCCGCGAGGTCGGACAGGACGTCGCCGTAGAGGTTCGGCAGGACGAGGACGTCGTACTCCTCGGGCCGTTGGACGAGCTGCATGCACATGTTGTCCACGATCCGGTCGTCGAACTCGACGTCCGTGTTCTCGGCTGCGACCTCGCGCGCGACGTGCAGCCAGAGCCCGTCCGTGAACTTCATGATGTTCGCCTTGTGCACGGCCGTCACCTTGCTGCGGCCGTTGCGGCGTGCGTAGTCGAAGGCGAACTCGAAGATGCGGCGCGTGCCGGTGACGGAGATCGGCTTGATCGAGATGCCGGCGTCGTTGTGGCGGAGCCTGCCGCCGCGCGCCTCGATCCACTCGATCAGCTCGCCGGCCTCGGGCGTTCCCTGCTCGTACTCGATGCCGGCGTAGAGGTCTTCCGTGTTCTCGCGGACGATGATCAGGTCGACGTCGTCGAAGCGGGTGCGCACGCCCGCGTAGCTCTTGCACGGACGCACCTGGGCGTACATGTCGAGCTCCTTGCGCAGCGCGACGTTGACCGAGCGGAAGCCTCCGCCGACGGGCGTGGTGATCGGCCCCTTGAGCGCGACGCCGGTCTCCCGAATCGCGTCGAGGACGTCTGGGGGCAGCGGGTTGCCGCCGTGCTTCTCCATCACGTCCGCGCCGGCCTCGCGCACGTCCCATTCGAGCTGGGCGCCGGTCGCCTCGAGCACGCGGCGCGTCGCCTCCGTCAGCTCGGGCCCCGTGCCGTCGCCGGGGATGAGAACGACCCTGTGCGCCACGAAGCCCACTCTATTTAAGGTCCTTCGCATGTCGTTGCAGGAAGCAGCTACGCAGGCCGACGAGCTCGCGCAGGCCGGTTCGGAGCGGGAGCTCTCGCAGCTACGCGCGCAATGGGACGACGAGCTCGAGTCTGCGGCGCGCAGTGCGGACTTCCGCGAGCGCGCGCTCGCGTTTCGCGCGATCGGCCTGTTCCGGTGGCGCGCGAAGGAGGAGCTGCTCCGGCGGGGGCTCGACGACGGCAGCCCCGCGGCGCGCGGGTCCGCGCTGCTGTCTGTCGAGCTGCTCTCCCGCGACCATCCGAGCACCGTCAACTCGGTGCGGCCGCTGCTGCACAAGATGCTGGCGGACGAGGACGAGAACTCCGCGGTACGCCGGCTGGCGGTGATGGCGCTGAAGAACGGCTCGGCCCAGCGCGAGTCGATCGTCCTGCTCGAAGGCCTCGCCGTCGACGACCGCGCCGACGGCGACCTCCGCAGGGCAGCCGGCACCGTCGCGCAGGGGCTGAAGCGGAAAGCTCAGGACAAGCGCTGAAACCCTAGCCCGCGCAGCTGTCGCAGACCCGAGCCTGGATCTCACGACCGCAGGAGGGGCAGACGCGGCGGCGCTGCCGCCGTTCGAGAGCGCTCTTCTGCAGGCCCGCGGTGATCATGAGCCAAGCCGCCGCGAGTGTGGAGACGGCGGCGATGGCGACGTGCGGATCGAGATGCATGCCTACTTCTTCCTGGTTGGTGTCGCGGATTTCTTGCGGCGCGCATGCGGGTGCGCCTGGAAATACAACTCACGCCGCCTGCGATCGGATACGTGCGTGTACAGCTCCGTCGTGGCGAGATCGGCATGTCCGAGCATTTCCTGGACCGCGCGCAGGTCGGCGCCTCCCTCGAGCAGGTGCGTCGCGAACGAGTGGCGCAGGAGATGGGGGTGGATGCGCTCGGGCTCGAGGCCGGCCTTCGCGGCGAGCTTGCGGAGGATGAGGAAGACCCCGGCACGGGTGAGCGGGCCGCCGTGCGCGTTGAGGAACAACTCCTGGCGGTGGCGCCGGTCGAGGTACGGGCGGCCGCGGGAGAGATAGCGGCGGAGAGCTTCGGCCGCCTCCCGTCCGATGGGGACGACCCGTTCCTTGTTCCCCTTGCCGAGGCAGCGGACGAGCCGGTTCTCGAGGTCCACGGACTGCCGGTCGAGCGCGACCGCCTCGCCCACGCGCAGCCCCCCGCCGTAGAGCAGCTCGCCGAGCGCGCGGTTGCGGAGGTCGAGCGGGGTCGTGCCGATCGCCGCTTCGAGCAGGCGCTCGACCTCGGCGGGAGACAGCGTGCGCGGCAGTGTTCGCCGGCGCTTCGGCAGCTCGACGCTCGCCGCCGGGTTGTCGGTGCGGGCGCCGAGGAGCACCTGGTGACGGAAGAAGGAGCGGACGGCGGCGAGCCGGCGTGCGACCGTCGTCGCCGCGAGCCCGTCCGCGCGGAGCTGCGCCACGTAGGCGGCGAGGTCGTCGGAGCTCGCATCCGCGGGCGAGCGGCCCGCCCTCGAACGCTCCAGCCACTCGGCGAGGTGCGCGAGGTCGCGCCGATAAGCCTCCACGGTGCGGGGGGCGAGGCGCGCGGCGGCGAGGGAGAGGAACCCCTCGACGGCCGGATCGGTCTGCTCCCGTTTCGTCACGCGCGCTGACTTCGTCCCGCAACGTGCGACGCCTGCTCGAATGTCGTCGTGGAGCTGCAGCGCAGGCACGTAACTGTCTACGGCTTCGTCCAGGGAGTCGGATTCCGCTTTGCCGTCCAGCGTGCTGCAAGCTCCCGCGGCGTCGCGGGCTGGGTGCGAAATCGTGCCGACGGCACGGTCGAAGCGGTCTTCGAGGGCGAGGCGGAGGGTGTCGAGGCGCTCGTCGAGTTGTGCCGCAACGGGCCGCGCGGCTCCGACGTCGAGCGCGTGGACGTCCTGGAGGAATCACCCGAGGGCCTGTCCGGCTTCCGCGTTGCGGGCTGACGTTTCGGCGGTCGCCCAGACGATCTCTCCGCGCGTGAGGTCGAGATCCTCGAGATCCTCGCGGCGCAGCCGGGCCGTGAGCCGCTCGCCAGTCCCGTCGGCGAGATCGACCCGGACGTCGGCGCCGAGCACCGCGATCCGCTCGACCTCGACCTCCACCGCCCCGTCGCTCGGCCAGCGCCGGAGGACGACCTCGTGCGGACGGACGAGCCGTGACCCGAGCCGAACCGCGTCGCCCACGAAGCGCAGGACGAACTCCGAGGCCGGCGCATCGTAGAGCCCGGCGGGCTCGCCCACCTGCTCGAGGCGGCCGTGGTCGAGCACGGCGACCCGGTCGGCGACCTCCATCGCCTCCTCCTGGTCGTGCGTGACGAAGACCGTCGTCACGTGGACCTCGTCGTGGAGCCGGCGCAGCCAGTCGCGAAGCTCGGCCCGCACCCGGGCGTCGAGCGCACCGAAGGGCTCGTCGAGGAGGAGGACGCGTGGCTTCGCGGCGAGGGCTCGGGCGAGGGCCATCCGTTGCCTCTGGCCGCCAGAGAGCCGGGAGGGATAGCGGTCCGCGAAGCCGGTGAGCTGGACGAGCTCGAGCAGCTCGTCGACTCGCTCGCGAATCTCCTGGCGGGGCCGTTTCCGGATCGTCAGCGCGAAGGCGACATTGTCGCGAACGGTCATGTGCTTGAAGGCGGCGTAGTGCTGGAAGACGAAGCCGACGTCGCGCCGTTGCGGCGCGACCCCGGTCGCGTCCCGGCCGGAGAGCAGAACCTCGCCGGCGTCCGGGCGCTCGAGGCCGGCGACGACGCGCAGCAGGGTGGACTTGCCGGAGCCGCTGGGGCCGAGGATCGCGGTGAGCGAGCCCTCCGGGATCTCGAGCGAGAAGTCGTCGAGGGCGACGAACGAGCCGAAGCGCTTCGTGACGTTGCGGATCTCGATGGACATCTAGTGGGCCCCCTCCCGGGGCCGGATCAGGGTCATGGCGACGAGCACGAGGACGGCGAGCGTCGCGAGGACGAGGGAGACTGCGAACGCGCCGGCCGTGCTGAAGTTCTGCGTCAGCTCCTCGACGCGTGTGGTTGCCGTCTCCGTCTTCCCGATGATGTTTCCGGAGACGACGGCGACGGCTCCGTACTCGCCGAGGCAGCGGGCGGTCGTGAGGACGACGCCGTAGATCACGGCCCAGCGGATCGAGGGCAGGGTGATGCGCTAGAACCGCTGCCACCGGTTCGCGCCGAGGGTCGAGGCCGCCTACTCCTGCTAGTTGCCCAGCTCGCGCAGCACCGGGATCACCTCACGGGCGACGAACGGCACGGAGACGAAGATGGTCGCGAGGACGATGGCCGGCAGCGCGAACAGCACCTGGATCCCGTGGCCCTGCAGCCACGGCCCGAACCAGCCGGTGCGGTCGTAGAGGAGGTAGAGCGACAGCCCGACCACGACCGGCGACACTGCGAGCGGGAGGTCGATGAACGCGTTCAGGAGCCCTTTGCCGCGGAAGCGGCGGCGCACGATCGCGAGCGCGCAGAGCACGCCGAAG
>DATFCX010000058.1:0-16397 GCA_035252585.1 Gaiellaceae bacterium | reverse complement strand
AGGATCGGCTAGCGCGTCGGTAGGGCGGCTGCACCCCGGCCGGCGGGCGAATCGAAAGGGCAGCCTACGCTTGTAGACGCTCAGCCGGTGCGGCTGCGGACGCGGGTTCGATTCCCGCCGCCTCCATTCTCCCTGCTAATCAGTGCTTTTCGATCGAAACGGTTGGTCGAGAGGCACCTCGATCGGAATCGTTGTCCGCGCCGATTGCGGGCAGGTCGAGGAAGAAGAGGTGACCGTGCACTGCAGCGAGTACGCGAAGGCGCTCGCGACCGCACCGAGTGCTGCCTCGGCCTCGATTCCGAGTCCGGTTCTTGCGACCAAGACAATCGTGAGAGCCTGAGTCGTCAGGATCAGCCCTCGGAGGCTCAGCCCCAGGTCGATCCGCGCCTCGACCGCGCGCGCCTTCTCATCTCGTGCCTCGTGCCGTCGCAGCTGCTATCGGCACGCCGAACGGACCAGGGACGACGACCGAGCCCACGGCGCATCATCCGCGCGGCCCCGGCCCTCCTGTTCGGCGCACCTGCCAGTTAGTCGCTGCCGATCTCGAGCACGACCTTTCCACGCTTCCCGCGGCCCGCGACCCGCTCGAACGCGGCCTGGGCTTCCGTGAGCGGAAAGACCGAGTCGACCTCCGTGCGAAGCTGACCCGCGTCCACGAGCGTCTTCAGCTCCACCAGTTGCTCGTGGTCGGGTTCGACGACGAAATAGGTCGCACCGGGCGTCTCTTCTGCGATCGTGACGACGCGCTCGCCGGCAGGGACCTCGCCGCCACGGGTGTCGAAGACCAGATCGGCCGGACCGCTCTCCACGACCGCTGCGCCGGCGCTGCGCGCAAGCTGGACGGCGATGTGCCCAACCCCGCCCGAGGCGCCTGTGACCAGAACGCGCTCGCCGCGGGCGAGATGCCCGTGCACGAACATTGCCTGCCACGCGGTCAGCCCGCCCATCGGCAGAGCTGCCGCCTCGACATGGCTGAGCCGCGAGGGCTTCGGTGCAAGCACATCGGCCGGCACGACGGCGTACTCGGCCGCCACGCCGTCGCGATCGAACGGAGTGAGCCCATATACCTCGTCGCCGCTGCTGACGACGACGCCCGAAAGCTCGTAAGACGGAATCGCCGGCAGTCGATCGACTGGCCACTCCAGCTCGTCTCGCGTGATCGCGGCCGCGTGCACGCGCACCAGCACCTCGCCCGTATCCGGTGAAGGGGTCTCGATCTCTTCGACCTTCAAGCCGTCATGGTGCAGCCGTACCGCCAGCACAGCGCTCCTCCTGCTGCCTCTCTGACTTCTCCCCTCGGGAGATCTTGCCAGCGGTCAAAGATGGTGTCCCGGCCCCATCGCGACTGACGGACGTAACGGCCACGCTGCTCCGGATCGATCCGTTACCGGAAGGAGCAGCGCGCGATGCACGACTTGGTGATCACGAGCGAGGGATTCGAGCGGTTGAACAGGGAGCTCGACCGGCTCAAGAGCGAGGAACGGGCCCGGGTGGCCGACCGCTTGCGCGGGGCCAAGACCGGCGAGGCGAATCTGGCCCAGAACACGGAGTACCTCGACGCGCGCGAGGAGAAGCTCCGGCTCGAGCGGCGGATCGCGTTGCTTCGCGAGCGGCTGGGGACGGCCCGGATCGTCTCGCCTTGCCTGGGCAACGGCCGAGTCGATCCCGGGGAGCGCGTGCGCGTCCGCGAAGTCGGCTCCGGCCACTCGCTCGAGCTCGAGCTGGTGGGTCAACTCGAGGTCGATGTGGCGGCCGGCCGCGTCTCGGTGGCCTCGCCGCTCGGACAGGCGCTCGTCGGTCTGCGCGAGGGCGAGATCGCGGAGGTCGACGCTCCGCGCGGCAGGTTCGGCTTCGAGGTGCTGGCGGTGGAGGTACCGGCCGGCGCCTGACCTCGGTCAGCCGTCGATCTCGACGACCTCCAGCCGGACGAGGCGATCCCCGTCCTCCACCGAGACGACGTCGCCGACGTGACGCCCGAGGAGCGCCGACCCGAGCGGGGCGCGAATCGAGACCGTTCCGTCGGCGACGTGGACGCCGTCCGGCTCGACGAGCCGGTAGTCGTGCACGTCGCTCGTGGTCAGGTCGAGGACGGTCACCCGCTCGCCGACCTCGGCTTCTCCGTCGCGAGCCGCTCGGACGAGCTCCGCGGTGGGCAGCCTGCCGCTCATGAGGCGTCCTCGAGCACGAGCGTGGCGACGAGCATCACGACGATCACCGAGACGATCAGCCAGGCGAACACGCGCCGGAGCCTGGTCATCTGCATGGTCACCCTCCCATCCGTGTTCACCTCGACGGTGCCCCACGCAGGCCGGAGCCGCCATCGGGTCGCGGCCCCATCCGAGGGCGTGGGCGCGGGCACGCGCTAGGGCTGGATCAGGCCGCGCCGGATCGCGTAGCGCGTGAGCTCGACGCGGTCGCTCATGCCCAGCTTGTCGAGGATGTTCTGGCGATGGCGCTCGACGGTCTTGACGCTTATGACCAGCTCCTGCGCGATCTCCTTCGACGTGTAGGCCTCGGCGATCAGCTTCAGCACCTGCAGCTCGCGAGGGGTGAGGATGTCGAACTGCTCCTCCTCCGGCCGGCCGCGATCGACGAAGTCCTTGACGAGGGTCGAGACCGCCGACGGATAGAGGAACGACTGGCCGCGCATCGTCCGCCTTACCGCCTCGACGATGTCCTGGTCGGCGTCCGACTTGAGCACGTAGCCCGAGGCGCCGGCCTTGAGCGACTCGAAGAGGAACTGCTCGCTGTCGTACATCGAGAGCATCAGCAGCCGCACCTCCGGCTTGCGCTTGTGCAGCTCGGCCGCGGCCTGGATGCCGGTCGTCTTCGGCATCGACACGTCGAGGATGGCCAGGTGGACGTCCTCGTTCAGTGCCTTCTTCACGGCTTCCGCGCCGTCCTCGGCTTCGGCGACGACCTTCATGTCGGCTTCGGCGTCGATGACCTTCTTGAGACCCGAGCGGACGATCGGGTGGTCGTCGGCGACGAGGATCCGGGTCACGAGCGGGATCGGCATCAGCGTTCTCCTGCCGGCACTTCGAGCCTCACCTCGACGCCTCCCTCGTTCCCTTGCTTGACGGCGAGCGCGCCGCCGACGAGCAGTGCACGCTCGCGCATCCCCCGCAGGCCGCCGTGGCCGTTGAGGACGAACGGATCCGGAGTGGGAATTCCCCGTCCGTCGTCGACCACGCGCAGGACGACGCTGTCGGGCCCGGGTTGGAGAGCGATCTCGACCCGAGACGCCTCCGCGTGTCGCGCGATGTTCGTCAGACTCTCCTGCGCGACGCGGTAGACGGCCAGCTCGGAATCGTCCGAGAGCGCGGGCAGGTCTTCGGCGAAGCGCCGCTCGACCCGAATGCCGCTGGAGTCGGCGAACTTTCGGGAAAGCTCGGTCAGCGCGCTGACCAGCCCGAGCTGCTCCAGCATCTCCGGGCGCAGCTCTCGGGCGATCCGCCGTACCTCCTCGAGCGCCTGCCGCACCGCAGCCTTCGTCTCGTCGTCGTCCAGCCGGAGGAGCACTCCGGTCAGCACCTGCCCGACCTCGTCGTGCAGCCCGCTGGCGATGCGTCGCCGCTCGGCTTCCTGGGCGCGTAACGCGCGCTGGCCGCTCTCGCGGCGCTCGGTCTCGAGCCGCTCGAGCATGTCGTTGAAGGCGCGCGTGAGCTCGGTCACCTCGACGCCGCCCTGCTCGCGGATCCGTTGACCGGGCTGCAGGAGGTCGATCTTGCGCATCCGCTCCACGAGCCGGCCGATCGGCCGCAAGGTGTGACGTAGGAGCAGGAGGTTGGCCGCCAGCATCACCACCAAGGCCACCGCGAGGTCGAGGCCCTCGACGATCGCGATCCGCGCGTGAATCGTGACCGGCGTGAGTGCGAGCAGCAGCGTCGCGGCGACGAGCAGCGCGGCGTTGATCGCGAAGACCCGCCAGAGCAGCGGTAGGCGTGAGAGTCGCATCGGTGGCCGGATCAGTACGAGCGTACTAGCGCGCAACCGCGCCGACCGTGACGGCGAGCCGCTGCTCGGTGCGCTTCCGGGTCGCAGGCGGGGCCACGACGACCGGGATCGGCGTCGCGGCTTCGAGCTCGCGTGCGAGCGTGGAGCGGAGCTTGCGATTCCCGAGCCCCGCCGGCCGCGAGCCGATCACGACGAGGTCGGCTCCCTCTTCGGCCGCGACCTGGGCGAGCGCCTCGGCACGGTTCCCGACCATGATCCGCTGCTCGGTCCCGGCGCCGATGCCCTGCGCGATCTCGTGGAGCACCCGCTCGCCTCCCGCTTGCCGCTGCCTGGCAGTGAGGCTCTCGTGGGTGCCCGGCGGCACTCCGTCGACGACGTGCACGAGCACCAGCCGCAGCCCGAGGCGCGCTCCGAGCGCACCCGCCAGCTCGGCCGCGCTCCGGCCGTCCGGGGTCTCCGTCACGCCGCAAACGACAGTTCCTCTGGTCATCGTTCCTCCTCCGGTTCGTACGTGTTCACGATCTCCAGCCTGGCCCACGCAGGCTCGTGGCGCGATGGGGCGCGGCCCCCATTTGCACCTGCTGGATTCCGGATGGGGCTGCGAGCACCCCCGGATCGGGTGCCGAGCCCATGGCCGCCGAGGCCCGCAAGCGGAACCATGGGACTCAGCGGAACGGACTCACGGCTGTCTCACACCTAAGGGAAACCGGGCAGCGAGCATCCGCTCCGCCGGAAGAAGAGGCCGGGGCGCACAGCCCCCCGTGCGCCCCGGCCGGCGGCGAGACCACTGCGCAAGGAGGCGACGATGCGAAGCGCTCTTCGGTTCGGAAACCCCTTCAAGTCCCTGTTCGCGACCTCGAGGCGGGAGCAGTACCTCGAGCGGTACGTCCTGCGCGAGCACCGGAAGGGCAGGCCGCTCGGCGAGATTCTCGAGGATCCCTACATCCGCGCATGGTCGACGAGGGAGGAGCGCGCAAGGCTGCTCGAGCGCCCGAACGTCGTCGCCGCGATCGGCGAGCAGGCGCTGACGGATCTGCGGACCACGATCGCGGGCAGCGGGCTCGCGGTCTGACGCAGGTGTTCGAGTCCCTCATCGAGATCGTCACCGCCTCCGCGTGGGTCTATCCGCTGATCCTCGCGGTCGCCGCGCTCGACGCCGTGTTCCCGCTCGTTCCGAGCGAGGCGACGGTGGTCGCCGCGGCGGCGCTCGCGGGCGCCGGCGACCTCGTCCTCTCGCTCGTCCTGGTCGCCGCGGCGGGCGGGGCCGTGATCGGCGACAACGTGGCGTACCTGCTCGGGCGCGCAGGCCGTCGCCCGGTGGTCGCCCGGCTCATGCGCTCCGCCAGGTGGCGAGAGCGCGTGACCCGCGCGGAGTCGATGCTCCGAGAACGGTCGGCGACGATCATCGTCGTCTCGCGGTTCATCCCCGGCGGGAGGACGGCGACGATGCTCTCCGCCGGCCTCGTCGGCCTGCGCTGGCCCCGCTTCGCGGCGTTCGACCTCGCGGCCGGCGCCCTCTGGGCGGGATACGCGGGCGTGATCGGCCTGGTCGGCGGCAAGGCGTTTGCGGACGAGCCTCTGCACGCGCTCCTGCTCGCATTCGGGCTCGCCGCCGTGCTCGCGCTCCTGATCGAGGGCGGTCGTCGCGTGCTTCGTGCGACGCCGCGCTCGTAACGGGTTACGCACGGCCGGGGGCTGCCTTCGGGCGCCGCCGCTCGGCCTTCCGTTGCTGCATCCGCTCCGGGTCGGCGACCGGAACGGCGGCGAGCAGCGCTCGTGTGTACTCGCTCTGCGGCCGCAGGTAGACGTCATCGGCGGGCCCCTGCTCGACGAGCCGGCCCTCGTGCATGACGGCGATCGTGTCGCTCATCGCCCGCACCACCGCGAGGTCGTGGGCGATGAAGAGGTAGCTGAGCCCCAGGTCGCGTTGCAAGTCCTTGAGCAGGTTGAGGATCTGCGCCTGGATCGAGACGTCGAGCGCCGAGACGGGCTCGTCGCAGACGATCAGCTTCGGATTGAGGGCGAGCGCCCGCGCGATGCCGATCCGCTGCCGCTGGCCCCCCGAGAACTCGTGCGGGTAGCGGTTCGTGTAGGAGGGGTCGAACCCGACGAGCTCGAGCAGGCGGGCGACGGACGCGCGCCGCGATCGGCGCGTGCCGATCCCATGGGCCTGCAGCGGCTCGGCGACGATCCGGCCGACGGTCATGCGGGGATTGAGCGATGCGTGAGGGTCCTGGAAGACGATCTGCATCTGCCTGCGGATCTGCCGCAGCGCCTCGCCGCGTAGGGCCGTCAGCTCGCGGCCGTCGAAGCGGACCGAGCCTGCCGTCGGCCGGAGAAGTTGCAGCGCCGCGTACGCCGTCGTCGACTTGCCGGAGCCGGATTCGCCCACGAGCCCCAGCGTTCGGCCCTCCGCGATCTCGAAGCTGACGCCGTCGACGGCTTTCACGTGGCCGACGGTGCGGTCGAAGAGGAGGCCGCTGCGGATCGGGAAGTGGACCTTCAGGTCGCCGACTGTGAGAAGCGGGGGTGTCATACGGGGGAGAGGTGCCTCTCGCTGGCGGGATGCGCGCTGCGGATCCAATGGCCGGGACGGAGCTCACGCAGCGCGGGCGGCTCGAGCACGCAGCAGTCGCCGCGCTCCGCGAACGGGCAGCGGGCCGCGAAGCGGCAGGCGGCAGGCGGATCGACGAGGTCAGGGGGTCGCCCCGGTATCGCCGTCAGCCGGCTCCGGCGCGCCTCGAGGTCCTCGAGGTCCGGCAGCGCGGAGAGCAGCGCTTCCGTGTAGGGGTGCTCGGGCCGGCTGAACAGCTCGGCTGCCGGCGCCTGCTCGACGATCTGGCCGGCATACATGACGGCGACGTCGTCGGCGGACTCGGCGACCACTCCCATGTTGTGGGTGATGAGCAGCATCGCCATCCGGCGCTCGCGGCGGAGGTCGTCGAGCAGATCGAGCACCTGCGCCTGCACGGTGACGTCGAGCGCGGTCGTCGGCTCGTCCGCGATGAGCAGGCGCGGCTCGCAGGCGATCGCCATCGCAATGCCGACCCGCTGCCGCATGCCGCCCGAGAAGCGGTGCGGATAGTCGTCGAGCCGCTCGTGCGCGCGCGGGATGCCGACCTCGGCGAGCAGCTCTCCGGCCCGCCGGCGCGCGGGTCGCCGGTCGAGGCCGAAGTGGCGCTGCAGGACCTCGACGATCTGGGTGCCGATCGTCAGCGTCGGGTTGAGCGCGGTCATCGGATCCTGGAAGACCATCCCGATCTCGCGTCCCCGCACGTCCTCGAGCTCCCTTTCGGAAAGGCTCGTCAAGTCGCGGCCGTCGAAGCGGATCGAGCCGGAGACGATCCGCGCGGGCGGGGTGGGGAGGAGGCGCATGATCGAGAGCGCGGTCACGGACTTGCCGCAGCCGGACTCGCCGACGATTCCGAGGGTCCTGCCGGCCTCGACGGCGAGGCTGACGCCGTCGACGGCGCGCACGACCCCGTCGCGCGTGAAGAAATGCGTCTTCAGGTCCGAGACCTCGAGCAGCGCCATGGTCACGTCTCCTTCGTGCGCGGGTCGAGAGCGTCGCGCAGCCCGTCGGCGATGAAGTTGGCGCACAGGACGAGGGTCGCGATGGCGAGGCTCGGGATGATGATGATGTGCGGGTGGGCGCGGTAGGCGTCGCGCCCGTCCTGGGCCATCGAGCCCCAGGAAGCGTCCGGTGGGTTGATGCCGAGCCCGAGGAAGGAGAGGAACGCCTCGCCGAGGATCACGCCTGGCAGCTCGAGGAAGATGGTGATCACGAGCACGCCGAGCGTGTTCGGGAGCAGGTGACGGCCGAGGACCGCGTACCAGCGAACGCCCACCGCCTTCGCGGCACGCACGTAGTCGTTCTCCTTCAGGGTGATGATCTGGCCGCGGACGACCCGGGCGGTGATGAACCAGCTGGCGATCGAGAGCGCGACCACCATCGTCCAGAAGTTGACGGTGCCGATGATCGCGAGGGCAAGGATCGCGAACGGCAGGTATGGAAGCCCGTACAGCGCGTCGAGGAAGCGCATGAGGCCGTTGTCGAGCTTGCCGCCGACGAAGCCCGAGACGGAGCCGTAGACGACGCCGATCCCGAGGATCGCCAGCGTCGCGCCGAAACCGATCCCGATCGAGATCCGGCCGCCGAGCGCCGCCCGCGTGAACAGGTCGCGGCCGAACTGGTCGGTGCCGAACGGATGGCTCCAGCTCGGCCCCTGGTAGGCGTTCGTGAAGTCGACCTCGTTCGGATCGTGCGGTGAGACGAGCGGCGCGACGAGGCACCAGGCCAGGATCACGAGGAAGACGGCGCCGGCGGCGACGGCGCCGCGGTTGCGCACGTAGCGGCGCCAGGCGTCCTGCCAGAGGCTCGACTGACGGATCGGCGCGCCGGCGTCGACGCCCGCAATGCGTCCGGCGATCTGGACGGCGCTCACGTTCTGGCCTCCCGTGTGCGCGGGTCGAGGACCGTGTAGAGGATGTCCACGACGAGGTTGGCGACGATGACGATGATCGAGAGCAGCACCGTCAGCCCCATCACCACCGAGTAGTCGCGCGCCGAGACGGCGGTGACGTAGTACCGGCCGATGCCGGGGACGGCGAAGATGTTCTCGACGATGAACGAGCCGGTGATGATGTAGCCGAGCAGCGGTGCCGCGGCGGTCACCACCGGGATCAGCGAGTTGCGCAGGACGTGCACCGTCACGATGCGTCGCCGGCGCAGCCCTTTCGCCCTGGCGGTGCGGACGTAATCCTGCTGCAGCGTCTCGAGCATCGTGCCGCGCACGAGCCGGGCGAAGTACGCCATCGGGACGAGGCCGAGCGTGAACGAGGGGAGGATCTTGTGCTGCCAGGTCGTCCAGCCGCTCGTCGGCAGCAGGCCCCACTTGACCGAGACGAAGTAGATGAGCAGCGTGGCGACGAGGAAGTTCGGCAGTGCGAAGCCGACGTTCGAGAAGAGCATCGCGCCGTAGTCGAAGCGCGAGTTCGGTTTCAGCGCGGCGAGCACGCCCGCGGGGACACCGAGGAGAACGGCCCAGCCGAAGGCGAGCAGGCCGAGCTCGATCGAGCGTGGGAACTGCTCCGCGACCACGTCGTTGACGGTGCGGTCGCGCAGCACGAGCGAGGGCCCGAGGTCGCCCGTGGCGACCCCCTTGACGTAGTTCGCGTACTGCACGTACCAGGGCCTGTCGAGGCTGAACTTCCGCTCGAGGTTCATCTGCACCGCGGCCGGCACCGCCCGCTCGCTCTTGCGGAACGGGTTGCCCTCGATCTGCTTCATGAGCATGAAGGTCATGAAGATCACGAGCAGCACGACCGGGACGGTCCAGACGAGGCGGCGGATGATGTAGGCGGCCATGTCTCTCCCAGGGGTCCGGCTGCCGGGCGGGGCAAGGGGGATAGCGCCCGGCAGCCTTCTCTCGACCTCGCTCAGGTCTCCTTGAGGACGACCTTCGAGAGGTCGAACTGGTCGAGCGGGTTGATCTCGAAGGTGTCCTGGACGGACTCCCGCTCGAGGTTCGTGTACGTGTACCAGTAGATCGGGGCGATCGGCAGCCGCCCGTGCGGGCCGGTCAGCATCGCCTCCGCCTGTCGGTAGATCTCGTACCGCTGCTCGTCGTTCGGCGTGTTGCGCGCCTGCTCGATCAGCCGGTCGTAGGCGGGGTCGGCGAAGCGGCTGTTGTTGTTGCCCGACTTGCTCGTCCAGAGCTCGAGGAAGTTCATCGGGTCGCCGTAGTCGGCGATCCACCCGAGCCGGTAGACGTAGACGGCGTCGTTCGGCGGCGGGCCGAGGAACTCGAGGTACTGGGCGAACTCCTGGGCCTTGATCGTCGCGTCGATGCCGAGCTCCTTCCACATCGCCTGCACCGCGACCGCGATCTCCTTGTGGCCGGGCGAATCGTTGTAGAAGAGGGTGATCTTCCGCTTCGGGTCGTCGACCCTGGCCATGAACTGCTTGGCCCTGTCGAGGTCGGCGCGGCTCGGCAGGAAGTCCTGTTGGATCGTCTCGAAGCCCGGCATCCCCTTCGGCACCATCCCGGTCGCCGGGATCTGGTCGGCCTGGGCGACGTTGTCGATGATCGACTGCCGGTCGATCGCAAAGGCCATCGCCCGCCGCTGGTTCAGGTCAGGGATGTTCTTCAGGTTGAAGCCGTAGTAGTAGGTGCCCAGCGCCGGGTACTTCTCGTACTCGGGCAGCTGCTTCAGCCGCGGCATGTCCGCGGGCGGCAGGCCTCCACCGTCGAGCGCGTCGACCTCTCCGGCCTCGAAGGCCTGCACCCGCGTGGTGCCGTCGACGATGATCCGGCCCTCGACCCGGTCGAGCGCGACCCTGTCGGCGTTGCGCCAGTCGGCGTTCTTGACGAGCGTGATCGAGGCGTCGTGCTTCCAGCCGGCCAGCTTGAAGGGGCCGTTGGTGACGATGTTCTGCGGCTCCGTCCACTTCGCGCCGTAGCGCTCGACCGTCGGCTCGTGTACGGCCAGGAACGAGTGGTGCGCCGCCTGCTGCACGAACCAGGGCTGGGCGGACGTCAGCGTCACCCGCAAGGTGCGGTCGTCGAGCGCTTTCACGCCGACCTTGTCCCGCAGCGCCGCAGCCTGCGCTGGCTTCGCGTTGTTGTAGGCCTCGGCGCCGACGATCCCGTACAGCTGGTAGGCGTAGTCGGCGGCGAGCTTCGGATCGAGCGTCCGCTTCCACGAGTACTCGAAGTCGTGTGCCGTGACTGGATCGCCGTTCGTCCAGCGTCCGTCGTCACGCAGATGGAAGGTCACCACCTTGCCGTCCACGTCCCAGCTCTCCGCCAGGGCCGGCACCGGCTGAAGGTCGGGGCCGAGCCGCACGAGCGGATCCATCATGTTCAGCAGCACGTTCGAGGAGGTCGTGTCCGTCGCGAGCCCCGGATCGAGCGAGGGCGGCTCGGCGCCCCACGCCATCTTCAACACCTGGCTCGCGGCCTTTTGCCCGCCGCTACCGGCTCGCTCCTGCTCGCCGCCGCCGCCGCAGCCCGCAGCGACCATCGCCACCGCGACCACGGCAGCGGCTGCGAGGAGCACTGGAATCCGCAGTCGCATGGTCGTAGCTCCTTTCGAAAGACCGGAAATCGACATTGCGGTCATGGTCGCGACGCGGCTCGGGCGGGTCCATGGGGGAGGGGCGCCATTTCCGGATCCGCCGGCATCCATTTCGAAGCGGTCAGACGACTCGGCGCAGATGGGGTCACGAGTCCATTGGCGCGGGGCGCGCTGCCCGGCACCCTGTCGAGCGAGCCGACGAAGAAGGAGCATCCGATGGAAAACCCTGTAGCCGCGCCTCCGACGATCTACGACCGCGAGCCCCCCGTCCGGCTCCTGGTCGCGGACGACGAGCCTCTGGCGCGCTCGCTGCTGGCCTCTTCCGCGCGCGACGCGGTCGGCGAGATCGTCGTCCTCGAAGCCGAGGACGGCGCGGAGGCGGTCCAGCTCGGCCTGCAGCAACGCCCGCAGATCGCGTTACTCGACGTCAGCATGCCCCGCCTCGGCGGCATCGAGGCGGCGGTGACGCTGCGCGGGCTGCAGCCGCGAATGCGGCTTGCTCTCCAGACCGGGGACCCGTCGACCCACCGGGAGCGCGCCCGGGAGGAGCGGCTGCCGCTCTTTGGCAAGCCGGAGCTCGACCGCACGCTCGCCTGGCTCCAGGCCCAGGTGGACTGGTTCGCCGAGACCCGGTTCGAGCCGAGGGCGCGGCAGAGGCGCAGCCTCGTCTGTGCGGCGTGCGGCTACGGCATCGTGCGATCGACGCCGCCCGGCCGGTGCCCGATGTGCCAGGCCGAGAGTGCCTGGGTCGACGCACCGTACCAATCCCCGAGCCTGTCGCTGACCGGGTAGGGGTTCGACGGCGCGCGAGTTTCTTTCTCTCTCCGGCGCGGAAGATGCTCAGGGCCGTTCCCCCGCGTGCCTCCTCTCCGGCGCGCCCAGGTCGGTCGAGGTTGCAAGGGAGAGGACGAGGAGGCCACCGGGATGACGGAGTTCTCTCTTGGCGCGCCGTGCGGGGACGAGCTCGCCGACGCGATACATGCGCTCGAAGACGTGCTGCAGCTGGACGCCGTCGGCGAAGTCGACCTGCCGCCGTATCTCGCACGGCTCCTGCTTCAGCTCGAGGAAACGCTCGCCGCCGCCCCGGCGCAGTCGCCGGCCTCGGCATGATCGACGGCGCCCGTCCGTCGACCGGCCCGGAGCAACCTCTCGCGCGAGAGGACGCCGCCGGCAAGCCGAGACTCGTCTTCTTCCATTCGCCGACCTCGGGCCGCTGCCGCCGGGCCGAAGGACACCTGGCGCAGGCCCTGCAACGCCGGCACAACCACGAAACCTTCGAGCTCGTCCGGGTGGACGTCGACACGCATCCGGAGCTCGCCCGGCAGTTTCAGGTCACCGAGCTGCCGACCTTCGTCGTCGTCGAGGGCCGGCAGGCGGTGCGGCGGATCGTCTCTCCGCGCGGCGCCCGCGAACTGGGGCGCGAGCTCGCGGAGTGGCTCAGCTAGCGGGCTCGTCTAGTCGTCCGGTTCGTCGAGCCGGTCGGCGAGCCAGTTCCGCAACCGGTCGAGATCGGCCTCGAACGAGGAGATCTCCTCCTCGAGCTCGCGGTTGCGTTGCCGCATCCGCCGCAGTCGCTCGCTGTAGGCGTCGAGCAGGGACTCCAGCTCCCGCGTCTTCTCGCGGAGCTCCTCGACGAATGTCTCGCCACTCACGACCGGGCCTCAGGCGGACCTGCGGCCGCCGTTCGTGCCGTCCCGCCTGCGGCTGAGACGGCGGACGTCGTAGGTCGAGGTCTGCGACTCGAGGACGGCACCCTCGGCGTCGTGACCGGGAGCGGTGAGAACGGCGTCTTCCGTCCGGCGGATCTCGCGGTACTCGTGCAGGGCGACCATCACGACGGTCCGACAGTCGGGTGCACTGCACTCGCAGAGCATGGGGACGCGGGAGACGAATCGGAGCTGCTCCGCCTTTTCGGCGATCCGGTCGTTCGCCTTGCGGGCGTCCATCGCCCGGCTTCCTCCTCTGTCGGACGCTGTCTCGGGAACCCGAATAGCCATCGTCGGGTGCAACGGCCGTTCCCCGCGATCGGTAACGCCTAACGTCGCTCACGCTCGTCGCGCCGTGGATTAGCGCCGTGGCGAGCAGGGGAACGGCAGGCATGAAGAAGTTGCTCGAGATCCTCCTCTGCTTCGTGCATCCGCTCGCCGTCGTGCTCGCGTGGATCAACCTGGCCGGCCGCAACGACCTGAGCGGCGGCCAGAAGCTCGCCTGGGGCGTCTTCCTGATCGTCCCGGTCGTGCCGTTCCTCTACGTCCTGACCGGCGGCGACCTCTGGTGACCCGCTCGGGCCCGCTCGCGAGCGGCTAGCGCGGCCCGATGCCGTGTCCGACCACGGCGATCCAGAGGACGAAGCCGAGAATCAGGGCGAGCAGCCACAGTGACGCGACTCCGTCCCTCGACCAGTCGAACGTCGGGCCGCTCGGGTCGGGCTGCATGAAGCCGCGGCGGGACCGCGCGGGCACCGACATCAGCCCCGGCACCCGCCGTCTCGGCAGCGGCGGCGACATCGTCCCGCGAAGGACGGCTTCCGCCGGACGGCTTCGTCTGGGATGCAAGCTCATCTCCGCTCTGATCGTCCGCGCGCGGCCTGGGCCGGGATCCCTCCTTCGGGGAGCGGCTCGGGCAGTGGCGACGTCCCGATCGACGTTAGCGGTCCTGCGGGCATCGCCCGCATAAGCGATTCACAGACCGGCTGAGGTGGCGTATTGTCCCGGCTCTGCCGGGCCAAATACGTAGAAGGGGGAGGACTCATGACTCGAGTGAGATTCGCCTTGTTTGCGGCCGTCTCCGCGTTCGTGCTCGCGCTGGGTGCGTCAGCCGGCGCCGCCGGCACGAGCAAGGGCTCTGCGAAGGTCACGACCGGAGTCGCCGGCGCAGCCACGGCCGGGTGCCTCGCGCACATCCCGGGCGGCCTCAGCGCCGACGAGAACGACCTGAGCGAGTACTACACGTCGGGGTGCACCGGCCACGACGAGCCGGAGCTCGATCCGGTGTCGTCGCACTCGCGCTCCGCGCAGAACATCACGTGGCACGTCCAGCTGCCGGCGGACGGCGTGAAGCCGGTGTCGAGCGTCGGGCCGACATTCTGGTTCGGCGGCGCCGTCAAGGACTCGAACCCGCACAAGATCGGCCAGGAGGGCTTCCTGGAGCTGCAGTTCTATCCCGACTCCATCACCAAGAAGTGCTACTCGAGCGGCGGCTTCAACCTCGTGCACGCGCCGGACATCTACACCGCGTGCTCGCCGGTCTGGACGATCGCGAAGCAGGGCAAGAACATCGCCGAGCCGGCCGCGTTCAACGGCATGCTCACGGACGCCACCGGCAAGGCGCCGTTCGTCATGCACGCGCTCGACATCGTCGACGTCCACATCTGGGCGCCGTCGTCGGGCTCGGCGTACCGGGAGCAGGTCACCGACGAGACGACCGGGGAGACGTCGAGCACGCTCGTGCTCATCAGCCCGAAGGACGGGCCGCTGACGCCGGAGTTCTCGAAGAACAAGATCGGCAACGCGCTCGACTGGGGCGGCGTCTGGGACACGCCGATGGCCTTCGTCTGGGAGATCGGCCACGCGGACATCTACGGCCCCACGCCGCTGCAGTTCTGCGTACCGGGTCAGACGAACTGCGACTCGTTCAACGAGGCCAGCTGGGCCGGCTTCACGCCGATCCGGATCTTCGACGCCACGTTCGGTGACGGCTCGCATCAGCAGCACTGGGCCGCGGTCTCCGACACCGGCGGGATCGCCGAGGTGCTCGGCAACTCGTTCGTCGGTCCGACCGATTGCCCGAACGGGTTCGGCGGTCCGTTCTGCATCTATCCGTACTTCTCGTGGGACGGCGGCGCCATCAACTTCGGCGTCCATCGCTCCTTCACCGTGAGCGACCTCGGCGGCGCGGCCCAGTTCGACCAGAACCTGGACTGTCCGGACGACGGCGTCTTCACCGGCGGCACGTACTGCGCCCACATCATCAAGTAACAGAACTACGAGGAGGCGGGCGCCAACCGGCGCCCGCCTCCTGAGCATCCCGGCGCCGGATCAGCGGACGACAGACTCGGGCAGCCGCTCGAGGCGCCGGGTCAGCGTCTCGGAGATGTTCTTCGCCTCCGCCTCCGTCAGGCCGTTCAGCGAGTTGAGCATCACGAACGAGAGGACGCGGCCGCGGCGGAAGTAGGCGAGCACGAGCTCGTCGTGGAACACGACGCCGTTGGCCTTGAAGGCGAGGAACATGTCCCAGATCCTGGTGTGCAGGTCTCGCACGCTCTCCGAGATCGGAACCAGCCGCACGGAGACGATCTTCATCGCACCGTTGGTGCTCTTGCTCGCGCTCCGGACCACGAACTTCTTGACACAGCGGCCCATCCTCCGGCTCGTCATCACGGTGACCAGCTTCTGCGCCTCGGCGGGCCGCCTGAAGAACGTCGCCTCCGACGAGGCCTCGGAGAACGAAGCCGAGCGTGAGCGTGCGAAGTCGTGGCTCTCGACGTCGGCCGTCATCACGAGGGCGTGCAGGTTCGGCTCGGCGCACGGAACGGCGGGCATCGGGCCCGAGTCGTTCTTCTGGCGCCCCTTGTCGACAAAGCCGGTGGGGAGGTCGTGGAGCTTCATGGTCAGCGCCTTCGCCCGCTTCACGTCGGCCGGGCGCCGGTGCAGCCGCGGATCCTTCGGACCCGCGAATGCGGCGGCTGCGACCGCAAGCGTGACGGCAGTCATGAGGGCGAGGAGACCGACGCGGCGCACAACTGGATTGTGGACCAGAGCCGGCGTCTGTCAATCTCCGGTATGCGGGGAGGCGGCTCTGCGAGGAGGCCTCGGAGATGGCTGAGACCAGGAGAACCACGAGCGAGGAGGCACGCCGGGTGGGCGACGAGATCGGCGTCGACTGGAGCCGCTTCGACCTCGAGCAGTTTCGTCTCGGCATGGACGTCGAGTTCGAGCACGGATCGCACGATCCGCAGACGGACGTGACCGGCGACGACCCGATCGTGACGGGCAAGATCGCGCTCGCCCACCTGAAGGAGTTTCCCGACTACTACGAGCGCCTCGAGCGGATGGAGGCCGAGGCCGAGCGCGACTGGAGCGCGAAGAAGACCTGACGCGGGAGCAGTCCGACCGCCGCTGTTCAATGCGTTCATGTTTCCGGCCGTCAGGCTCGGCACCGGCATTCCGGCCGCGGTGGTCCTCGTCGCGCTCACGGCCCTCGCCGAGCAGCTGAACGTCGTCGTCGCGCGCCGCACCCGCGTCTCGCTGGCCGGCCCGTTCCTCGTGGCCGCCGCGCTCGTCGCCGGGCCGTGGCTCGGCGCATGCGCGGGCGCGTCGACCGAGGCGTTCAGCGCCGGCGAGATCCGACGCAGGCGTGTC
>DATFCX010000057.1:0-6461 GCA_035252585.1 Gaiellaceae bacterium | reverse complement strand
CGCGGCCTGCGCGCCCTTGTCGCCCTGAACGACTTCGAACGACACGCGCTGACCCTCGGTCAGCGACTTGTAGCCGTCCATCGTGATCGCGGAGAAGTGAACGAAGACGTCGTCGCCGCCTTCGCGCTCGATGAAGCCGTAACCCTTCTCGTTCGAGAACCATTTTACGGTGCCCTCAGCCAACCCGTCCTCCTTGCAGACAAACGACGGCTCGGGCACCGAGCCGCCGACCCTTATGAAACAGGCCGGAGTCTAGCTCAGTTTTTCCCGGTTGCAAAAGCGGCGGGCCCGCGCAATCGCGCTGCGGTAGCGGCGTTCTGGAGCACCATGGCGATCGTCATCGGCCCGACGCCTCCCGGCACCGGCGTCATGTAGGCCGCGCGCTCCATCGCTCCCGGGTCGACGTCGCCGAGCACCTTGCGACTGCTCTCGTCGCGGTTCATCCCGACATCGATCACGGCCGCTCCCGCCTTGACCATGTCCGCGGAGATCAGGTGCGTGCGCCCGACGGCGGCGACGAGGACGTCCGCGTCGAGCGTGTGCCGCTGCAGATCCTGCGTCCGCGAGTGGCAGACCGTCACCGTCGCGTTCCGCTGGAGGAGGAGGTGCGCCATGGGCTTGCCGACGATGGCGGAGCGCCCGACCACGACGGCGCGGGCACCCTCGAGCGGGATCTCGTACTCGTCGAGCATCCGCATGATCCCGAGCGGCGTGCCCGGGACGAGGGTCGGCCGGCCGAGGTAGAGGCGGCCCGCGTTGACCGGGTGGATGCCGTCGACGTCCTTCTCCGGCGCGATCGCCTCGATCACGCGGTTCTCGTCGATGTGGCCGGGAAGCGGCAGCTGGACGAGGAGGCCGTCGACGTCGTCGTCGGCGTTGAGCGCGGCGATCGTCGCCAGCAGCTCGTCCTCGGACGTGCTCGCAGGCAGCTTGAGGTCGCGCGCTTCCATTCCCGCCTGCTGAGCGGCCTTCTGCTTGAGGTCGATGTAGATGTGCGAGGCGGGGTCGTCGCCGACGAGGACCGTGGCCAGGCCGACGTGGCCGAGCTCGGCGACGGATGCGGCCACCTCCTCCCGCACCCTCGCTCCCAGCGCCTTGCCGTCGATGAGGGTTCCCGTCACAAGGCGAGCGTACCCGTGGTCGTATAGAGATGACCTCCGCCTCGGAGTTGGTCGCCCAGCACGCGCTCGAGCGTCGTCCCGCGCGGGAGCCGGTCGAGATCGCACGCGAGCGTGTGGAAGACGAACTCGAGCACGTCGTCGTCGCCGAGATGCGACTCCCCCGTCGGCTCGAAGCGACGCTGGAAGCTCACGATGTTCGAGTCGGCGGGCAGCAGCCCGAGCAGCTGCGGATCGAGGAGCCACGATGAGCACCTTGACTCCACGTGGTGCGGAAAGAGCTCGCGTGCCCGCGCGAGCGAAGCGTCGACTGCGGCCGGCGCAAGCGGTCCGCCCTCCTCCGGAATGTGGATCTCGAGCCGGCCGTCGTGCGGCGCGAACTGAAGGCGTCCGAGCTCGAAGATCCCTCCGCTGAACGCGAGCTCGATCCACGACTCCTTCCGTAGCCCCGGCGAACCGTGCAGGAGCCGGTCGAGCCGCGCCTGCCGCGGCAGGTCGCGCAACGTCGCCCACGACTCCGCCTCGGTGAGCCCGCGCGCGGCGTGCAGCCGCCGGGCCTCGGGAATCCGGGTGAGGAACGACTGGACGACCGGATCTGCGAGATCCGCCTCGTCGTCGAAGGGAAGCTCCGGCGGTGGCTCCACTAGGCTCCGCACGATGCCACGGCTGCCGCGCAAGAACGACCCGGATTCGGTGCGCGCACGGCAGGAGGCGCTCGGGCTGCCGGCAGCGGATGTCAAGCCGTACCTGCGTGCAGCGGAGTCGGTCACCGGGCTCGTCTCCATCCCGGTCTCCGTCGCCCAGCTCCAGGTGTCGCTCGGCGAGTACGAGCTCTCGGAGGACGGCGAGGTCGTCGAGACCGGACGCGGCGACGAGGAGGTCGTCGTCCCCCTCGCCCATACCGAGGGCGGGCTGACGGCGTCGGTGCAGCGTGGCGCGAAGGCGATCTCAGAGTCCGGCGGCTGCCGAACGTACGTGATTTCCGACAGGATCACCAGAGCATCTTGCTTTGTTTGCAAGGACGCCGGGGACGCGCTCGCGCTCGCGCGCTGGATCGAGGGGCAGGTGCCGGCGATGCGCGAGTTCCTGCGCGGCGCCGACCGGCCCGAGCTGTCCAGGTACGCCGTGCTACGGGAGGCGAAGACGCACGTCGTCGGCCCGATGTGCCACGTCCTCTGGCGCTTCACGACCGGCGATGCCTTCGGCGCCAACATGATGACCCGGAACGCCTACGCCCTGAACATGGCGTACGTGCTGCCGCAGGCGCCCGTGCCGGTCGAGCGGACGATCCTCGAGGCGAACATGGGCGGCGACAAGAAGCCGTCCTTCGAGTACTTCCAGCAGGGACACGGCAAGACGGTGATCGCCGAGACGACGCTCACCGAGGCGGCGATCGAGCGAGTGCTGCGGACGAAGCTCGCCGACCTCGAGGAGCTCGCGTGGGCCGGGACGCACGGAGCGGTCGCGTCGGGGATGCAGTCCGTCGCCTTCACGCCCGCCTCGGCGATCGCGGCCGTTTTCGCGGCGACCGGCCAGGATCTCGGCCTCGTCGGCACCAGCTCCATGGCGCATGGGACGGAGCAGCGCGTCGACGGCGGCCTGCACGTCTCGATCCGCTTCCCCGGGCTCGAGGTGGGAACCGTCGGCGGGGGGACGACGCTGCCCGACCCGAAGCGCTGGCTCGAGCTCATGGGCTGTGCGGGACCGGGCAAGGTCTACCGCCTCGCGCAACTCGTGGCCGCGACGGCGCTCGCGCTCGAGATCAGCGCCTCGGCGGCGATGGCCACCGCCGGCAGCGAGAACTTCTTCCGCGCCCACTTCGAGCGCGGCGGCATGCGCTGACCGTGACCTCGTTCTACGCCGACGCCTCGGCGGCATTCAAGTGCCGAGTGGTCGACATCTCCACGCTCCCGTCCGAGCACGGAGTCCGTCGACCTTCGATTCGTCGAGCGAGCCGAGCTGCCGCCGGATGATCTCGCCCCCGCGCATCGGGTGGTGCTCGACCGATACCTCGGCGACGAGCCCCCACCCTTCCTCGAGTAGGCACTCCCTAGCGGAAGATGCTCGACACGAGGTTGGCGCCGAGGTTCATCGCCATCCCCGCCGCCATGGCCTGGCCGAAGCCTCCCCCGTAGTAGCCGCCGTAGTAGCCGCCCATCATCCCGCCGCCGCCTAGTCCGCCGAGCACGCCGCCGAGGAAACCGTGGCGCCGGGGCGCGGGCTGCTGCGGCTCCCCCGCGGGCTGCGGCTCGTGGCCTGCGGCGAACAGCGGCGGCTTGTCCTCCCCCACCGCGGCTGCGTGCGCCTGCGCCGCGCCGCCGACGAACTCGTGGATCGCGAGCAGGAGCTTCTTCACCTGCGCCTGCTCGTCGTCGATGTCCTGTGCCACCCGCTTCAGGTCGCCGAGCCACTCGGTCGCGTTCGTGTCGCCGGCCTGCTGCGCGGCTTGCATCTTCTCGGCGAGTCCCTGGACGGTCTTGGCCACGTCCTGGAACTCGGTTTGCAGCTGCTCGAACTCCTGGTCGATCGTCGTCGCATCCATGACCGGATCATCTCACCGGCGAATGGGAATCGGTCTGAGAGCTCAGCCGGCCGGGGCGGCGTGTTCCGCCGCGACGATCGGCACGGGAGGCGACGCCGTCCGGCGCTCGTCGAACTCGCCCAGCGTGAGGCTCACCAATACGTGACAGGTGACCTCCGGGCATTCGCAGATGAACTCCCAGGTCTGAGTCGCCGGTCCCTCGGTGGCCAGCTTCCGGATCGAGTCGTTGACGTGCACGAAGAGCCCGTCCTGGCTCATGGAATCGCCCCGATTCGCCTGCTACGCTTCACGCGACTGCAAGAGCGCGATATGTCATGCGCGACAGTATATACACGATTTCTATAGCGTATGCCAAACCGAGACGAAGCCAAGACCTGGACGTTCCTGACCAACCACGCTCAGGTCCTGCTGTGTCTCGCCGACATCCCCGACATCCGGCTGCGGGACGTCGCCGAGCGGGTCGGCATCACCGAACGCGCGACCCAGCGCATACTCGCCGAGCTCATCGAGGCCGGCTACGTCAAGACCGAACGCGTCGGACGCCGCAACCGGTACACGGTCGACCGGCAGCACGCGATGCGGCACTCGGCCCAGCACGGCTACGACATCGGCGCCCTGCTCGAGGCGCTCACCTAGAAGAGCGTCTCAGCCGGCGGGGATGCGGACGTCCGAGACGTCCAGGCCGAGCGAGTTCGCGAGTCGCACCCCGTGGTTGAGCTCCTCGCGGAGGCGCTCGCGGTCGCGCGCCTCCATCAGCGTCCCGATCACCTCGCGCGCCTTCGGCCGCCAGAGGACGTGCCTGGCGAAGACCGGCAGCATCGTGTTCGCCGCGTCGACGAGCCGCGCGCGCACCTTCTGCCCCGCCGACTGCAGCAGCACCCGCTCGTAGGCCATCCCGGCGCCGTGGTGGATGCCGTCGTCGACGGCGAGCCTGTTGCAGAGATCCTCGAGCACGGTCCCGCGCGACGAGCGGGCGATCAGCCGGAAGCGCGGGATGATGAGCCGTTCGAAAAAGACCTGCATGAGGAAGACCTTCTCCTCGAGCAGGTCGGCCTCGAGGAACATGTGCGCGAGCTCGTCGAGGTACGGGTCGCGCTCCCCCTCCCCGCCGACCTGGCCGATCAGGCGCAGCCACGCCTCGGTGTGGCGCGACTCGTCCTGCACCATCGTCGAGTAGTAGAGGCGCGCCTCCGGGTCGGGCGCCGCCGCGAGCAGCTGCGACGCCATCTCGCACGCGAAGACGTCCGCCTGGAGCTGCTGCATGATCACCGAGCGCCAGATGTCCCGCCGCCGCGCCTGCCGCTCGGCCGATCCCTTGCCCTCCGGCACGAACGGGATCGCACCCCACGGCACGTCGTCCACCTGCCACTCCTGGTGCTTGGCGAGGTGGTAGAAGCGCAGGACTCCGGCGTACTCGGCGCGGGACTCGGGCTCCGCGGGAACGGCCTCGGCGTTCACGCCCTGACCTTATCCTCACCCGTGTGATCGCACTCGTCTTCAGCTACGAGGTGCGCGACGCGGCGGAGTTCGAGCGCGTCTACGGACCGGACGGCGAGTGGGCCGCGTTCTTCCGGCAGGGCCGCGGCTACATCGGCACCGAGCTGCTGCGCGACGTCGAGGCGCCGAGCCGCTACCTCGTCGTCGACCGCTGGGAGTCGGCCGACGCGTACAACGCGTTCGTCGCCGAGCACCGAGAGCAGTACATGGAGCGGGTGGACGCCACGCGGTTCCACTTCGACAGCGAGCTCCGCTTCGGCACGTTCGAGTCCGTCTGGGACTGAAGCTCGCGCATTGCGCAGGCAGACCGGCGCCCGTCCTCGCATTGCGAGGCGGCTGCCGCTTGAACCGTCGCATCGCGCAGTAAATAATCGGGGCGCCGATGTCCGTGGAGGAACGCGCAAGCGCCGCCGAGGGAGTCCGCGCAGCGCGCGAACGCTACGTCGCGAGGGGTGTGTCGACGCCCTCGTTCGTCGTCGGCCGCGCCGAGGGAGCGCGCGTCTGGGACGTCGACGGCCGCGAGTTCCTCGACTTCGCCGGCGGGATCGCGTGCCAGAACCTCGGCCACGGTCGGGCCGCCGTCGTCGCCGCGATCCACGAGCAGGTCGACCGCTACCTCCACCAGTGCTTCATGGTCGGGACGTACGAGCCCTATGTCGAGCTCTGCCGGCGGCTCGACGAGCTGTGGCCCGGGGATGCCGACACGAAGTCGATCCTCGTCAACTCCGGCGCCGAGGCGATCGAGAACGCCGTCAAGATCGCACGCGCCGCGACCGGCCGCCCGGGCGTCGTCGTCTTCGACCGAGCCTTCCACGGTCGGACGAGCCTGACCATGGCGATGACCGCGAAGCTCGTCTACAAGCAGGGGTTCGGGCCGCTCGCGACGGATGTCCACCGCGCGCCCGCGCCGTACCCCTACCGCGGCGTCTCGACCGAGGACGCGCTCGCCGGCCTCGGCCTCCTCTTCAGCCAGGACCTCGACCCGCGGTCGGTCGCCTGCATCGTGCTCGAGCCGGTCCAGGGCGAGGGGGGCTTCATCCCGATGCCGCCGGAGTTCGTCCGGGCGCTCCGCGGGATCTGCGACGAGCACGGGATCGTCTACGTGGACGACGAGGTGCAGGCAGGCTGCGGGCGCGCAGGGACGCTGTGGGCGATCGAGCAGCTCGGCGTCGAGCCGGATCTGCTCGTGTCGGGGAAGACGCTCGGGGGAGGCCTGCCGCTCGCGGCGGTGACCGGCCGGGCGGAGCTCATGGACGCCGTCCACCCCGGCGGGCTCGGGGGCACGTTCGGCGGCAACCCGGTCG
>DATFCX010000056.1:0-30811 GCA_035252585.1 Gaiellaceae bacterium | reverse complement strand
CCGCTGCGCCGCTGGCGCCGGCGATCGTGAGGGAGGACGTCGAGAGATTCCCGCTGCCGAGCACGAGCACGGCGCCGGCGAGCGGGTAGAGGAAGATCATCACCTGGCTCCAGATGCCGGTCAGAGCGACCGCGAAGCCGGCTGCGCCGGCCGTCACGCGCAACCGGCGCAACAGGCCGAAGGAGAGCGCCATGCCGAGCGGCGCGCCGCCGGGCAGCACGAGCGTGAGAGCCGTCGAGGCCTGGGTGAATCCGAGCGCTCCGAGCCACGAGAGCTGCGGCAGGAGCGCGCGCCACGGGAAGGCGGTCGTGAGGACGTCGAGCGCCGCGGTTGCGGCGAGCGCGGCCGCCCACGGAGCGGACACGGTCGCGAGGTGCTTCGCGACGCTGCCGTAGCTCGCGATCCGCGGAACGACCTCTACGTAGACAGCGGCGACGACCGCGATACCGAGCGCGCTGCGCAGAACGGCCCGGCGTGAGCGCCGCATCGGCGGAGCGTACGTAGTGCGGGCGGAGGAACGCACGGATCCCCCCGCCCGCCGGGTCGTCCTTCAGTCCCCCTTGGAGCGGTCGCTACCCTCCCGAACGGCCGTCGAAACGGCTAGCCTCCCCGTCCGATGCGCGTCCTGATCACGGGTGGAGCAGGCTTCATCGGCTCGCACCTCGCCGACCGTCTGCTCGCCGAAGGGCATGACGTGCGGGCGCTCGACAACCTCGATGACCAGGTCCACGGCGGCACGGAGAGGCCGGACTATCTCGACCCGGCGGTCGAGCTCCAGCTGGGCGACGTTCGCGACCATGCAGCCGTCGCGCGCGCGCTCGACGGGGTCGACGCCGTCTACCACTTCGCCGCGGCGGTCGGGGTCGGCCAGTCGATGTACGAGATCGAGCGGTACACCTCGGTCAACGCGCTCGGCGCGGCGGTCGTGCTCGAGGAGGTCCTCGAGCGGCGCGACACAATCCGGAAGCTCGTCGTCGCGTCGTCGATGTCGATCTACGGCGAGGGCCAGTACCGGAACCCGCGCACCGGGGAGTCGGGGATCGCGCCCGGGCTCCGGCCGGAGCGCCAGCTCGAGGCGAAGCAGTGGGAGTTGCTCGGCGACGACGGCGGGCCGCTCGAGCCGGAGCCGACGGCCGAGACGAAGCCGCTGCGACCGACCTCCGTCTACGCCGTGAACAAGCGCGACCACGAGGAGCTGTTCCTGTCGGTGGGCGCCGCGTACGGCGTTCAGGCGGTCGCGCTCCGTTTCTTCAACGTCTACGGCGAGCGGCAGGCGCTCTCGAATCCGTACACCGGCGTGGCGGCGATCTTCTCCTCGCGCCTCCTCAACGACAATCCGCCGCTCATCTTCGAGGACGGCCGCCAGACCCGCGACTTCATCGACGTCCGCGACCTCGTCCGGGGCTGCGCGCTCGCCCTGACGACGGACGCGGCGGACGGCAGCACCGTGAACCTCGGCACCGGGCGGGCCACGTCGGTCGTCGAGGTAGCCCGCACGATCGCCGCCGGGCTCGACAAGGCGATCGAGCCGGAGATCGTGGAGCAGTACCGCGCCGGCGACATCCGGCATTGCTACGCCGACACCAGGCTGGCGGAGGAGCTGCTCGGCTTCCGCTCGGAGATCGCGTTCGAGGACGGGATGCGCGATCTGCTCGCCTGGCTCGAGGGCCAGGAGGCGGTGGACGCAGTGGACTCCGCCCGCGAGGCGCTCGTCTCGCGTGGCCTCGCGCGCTAAGTGCCGGACGTCTCGGTCTCGCTCGTCAACACGAACTCGCGCGAGCTCCTGCTCGCGTGCCTCGACTCGCTGGAGGCCGGAGGCGCCGACGTGGAGATCGTCGTCCTGGACAACGCGTCGGAGGACGGGTCCGCGGCGGCGGTGCGTGAGCGCTTCCCCGCCGTCCGCGTGATCGAGCAGCGGCAACGCGCCGGTTTCGGCGCGAACCACAACACCGTGATCCGCGACACGACCGGCCGCTACGTCTTCGTCCTCAACGAGGACACGACGAGCGAGGACTGGGGCTTCGAGCGGATGGTCGCCCACCTCGACGCGAACCCGCGTGTCGCCGCGCTCGCGCCGCGACTCGTCTATCCCGACGGTCGCCCGCAGGCGTCGGCGTGGCGCTTCCCGTCACCCTCGGCCGCCGCGCTCGGCCTGCTCACGCTCGGCCGGGCCGGCGTCGTGCAGTCGGGAGGCAGCGAGACCCGCGACGTCGACTGGGCCATGGCGTCCGCACTCCTCCTGCGTCGCGAGGCCCTGGACGAGGTGGGTCTGTTCGACGAGGAGTTCTTCATCTACTCCGAGGAGACGGATCTCTCGCGCCGCCTCCGCCGCGCCGGTTGGCGGACGCAGTACTTCCCGCAGGTCACGGTCGTTCACCACGAGTCCCAGTTCAGTGCCGGGATCCCGGAGCGGCGGATCAACGAGATGTGGCGCGGCCGGCACCGCTACTGGCTGAAGCACCATTCCGCGGCGGGTGCCCGTGTCGCGGCGCTTGCCACCGGCGCGCAGTACTCGGCACGGGCGCTCCTCAAGGCGCGAGACCGGGACTTCGCCGGCCGGATGCGGCTGCACGCGCGCGACGCGCTGCGGGTGCGCGGCCCGGGCCTTCGCGAGCTCGCCGAGGAATGGAACCGGGAGCATCCGGCCTAGCGGACCAACGTGCGATCGGGCACACTCTCCACCGAAGACACGACGACGCTCGGGGGGAGCCGTGACGACGGTACGGCGAACGAGGTCCAGCAGATCCGACGCGCTCCGGGCGTCCCGCGCGCACCGGCCGCCGCATTCCGCGGGCGGCACCTGGCGCAACCGCGTGCGGCATCGGCCGGACCCGGGCGGAGGCAGCGGTGGAGAACGGCCTGCGGAATCGACGCCGCTCGTCCTCCTCGTGGACGACGAGCAGGCGATTCGCACGATCTGCCGCGTCAACCTCGAAGGCGACGGGCTCGCGGTGAGCGAGGCCTCGGACGGCGTCGAGGCGCTCGAGGAGGTCAGGCGGGACCGGCCTTCGCTCGTTCTGCTCGACGTGATGATGCCGTCCGTCGACGGGTGGACCGTCGCCGAGGAGCTCGCCGCCGGCGACGAGACCCGGGACATCCCCATCGTCTTCCTGTCCGCGCGCGCGGCGGACGAGGATCGCCTGCGCGCGCAGGAGCTCGGGGCGGTCGGCTACGTCGTCAAGCCGTTCGACCCGGTCGAGCTCTCGGCGGTCGTGCGGAACGTGCTCGAACGCGTCGCCAGAGGAGAGGGCGAGCAACTCAATCGCGAGCTCTCGGAGAGCGAGTGATCGCGGAGGCAGCGCCGGGGCACGCGCGGGCGGCCCGGTGGCCGCGTTTCACGATGCGCTACGGCGTCGCGGCCGTCGTCGCGCTCGGCGCGCCGGGCCTCGTCACGCTGCTCGCCTTCACGAGCGTCCACTCCGTCGTCCCGGGGCTTCTCTACACCGTCGCGATCATCCTCGCCACGGTCGCCGGCGGCCGGATCGGAGGCCTCACCGCGGTGGCCGCCTCCGCCTATCCGTTCTTCCACTTCTTCGCCTCCCGCTACGACCGCAACCAGGTGAACGGCGAGGGTGCGACGGCGCTCGCCGTCTTCATCCTCGCCGCCGTGTTCGGCAGCGAAGTGCTGCGGCGCGAGCGGACCGCCCGTGAGCGGGCCGAGCGCGTGGTACGCGAGAGCGAGAGCGCGCTCGACGCAGCGCGGAGGCTGCAGTACGTCGCGGACGCGCTCGCCACGGCCCGGACACCGCAGGAGGTTCTCGACGCCGTCCTCACGGAGGGCGTGCGCGCCGCCGAGGCCCGCGGGGGGTTGATCGCGACGCTGAACGACGACGGCGAGTGGCTCGAGGTGATCGCGTCGCGCGGCTACGACATGAAGTGGATCGAGCCGTTCCGGCGCTTCCCGGTCGCGGGCGACTACCCGCTCTCGGAGGCCGTCCGGACCGGCGAGGGCGTGTTCCTCCGGTCGGAGGCGGAGCGGGACGAGCGCTACCCGGAGCTCGTCGGGCGCTCGCAGCAGGGACACGGCCTCGTGTGCGTTCCGCTCGTCGGCGAGCGTGGGACGATCGGCGGCCTCGTCTTCTCCTTCCCCACCGACCAGGACTTCACCGCCGACCGCCGCGCGCTCAAGATCGCGCTCGGACGGCAGGCGGCCGTCGCGCTCGAGCGCGCACGATTCTCCGCGGCCGAGCAGGCGCTGAGGGAGCGGCTCTCCTTCCTCTCCGAGGCGACCGCGCTGCTCACCTCCTCGCTCGAGCTCGAGCGAACGCTGGCGCTGCTCACCGAGCTTGCCGTGCCGCAGCTCGCCGACTGGTGCACGATCTCCATGCTCGTCGAGGAGACGGGCGAGATCGAGCAGCTCGTCGTGGCACACCAGGATCCCGAGCGCAAGCGCTGGGCGGAGGAGATGCGCGAGCGCTCTCGCACGATCCACATCGACGACGAGTTCGATCTCACGGCGCAGGTGATCCGCACCGCCGAGCCAGTCTTCCTCCGCGAGGTGCCGCAGGAGCTGCTGGACGAGGCGGCGAAGCGGGATCCGAACGCTGCCGAGGCGCTCCGGACGATCTCGATCCGGAGCGCGATCACCCTGCCGCTCCGCGCCGGGAACCGCACGTTCGGCGCGCTCACGCTCGTCGCGGAGTCCAGGGAGCTCGAGGACGCGGACTTCGACCTCGCGCAGGAGCTCGCCGCACGCGCCGCGATCGCGGTCGACAACGCGCGTCTGTACCGGGAGGCCGAGCGGCGGGCCGAGGCGGCACTTGCGCTCGCTTACGTCGGCGACGGCGTCATCCTGCTCGACGAGGACGGGCGCGTGCGCTTCTGGAATGCAGCGGCCGCCGCAATCACCGGCGTGAGAGAGACGGCCGCGCTGGGACGGCATCCGGTGGAGGTGCTGCCGGCGTGGGAGGAGCTGATCCGGCCGGCCGAGCTGGCCGACGCGGCGACGCCCGAGCGGGCGCGCTCGGTGACGGTGCCGATCGAGACTGCGGCGGGGGACCGCTGGGTCGCGGTCACCGGTGTGGCCTTCGACGAGGGCGTCGTGTACGCGCTCCGCGACGTCAGCGACGAGCAGGCGTTCGAGCGGGCGCGCAGCGACTTCGTCGCGACCGCCTCGCACGAGCTCCGCACCCCGCTCGCAGCCGTGTACGGCGCCGCCCGGACCTTGCGCCGCACCGACATCGAGATCCCGGCCGAGCAGCACGACCGCTTCCTCGACATCATCGTGAGCGAGACGGAGCGGCTGACGGCGATCGTCTCCCAGATCCTCCTCGCCGGCCAGCTCGAGGAGGGCCGGGTGGACGTGGCGACCTCGGCGACCGACCTCGGCCCGCTCGTCGAGAGCGTGCTCGACTCGGCACGTCTCCGCGCACCCGAGAAGATCGAGCTGCGACTCGAGCAGAACGGCGTTCCGGCGGTCGCGCTCGCCGACGAGGACAAGCTGAGGCAGGTGCTCGTCAACCTCCTCGACAACGCGATCAAGTACTCACCCGACGGCGGCGAGGTGGCGGTGGAGCTGGCCGGAGGGCACGGCCGCGTCCGGCTGACGGTTCGCGACCGGGGTCTCGGCATCCCGCCCGGCGAGCAGGAGCGGATCTTCGAGAAGTTCTATCGCCTCGACCCCGCGCTCACGCGGGGCGTGGGCGGCAGCGGCCTCGGCCTCTTCATCTCGCGGGAGCTCGTCTCCCGCATGGGCGGCAGCCTGTCGGTCCGGTCGCAGACCGGCGAAGGCGCTGCGTTCGTGGTCGACCTGCCCGCCGCTTAGCGGGTTCTCACCTCTCGCGGCAAACTTAGTAGCGGAATGCTCGTTCTCGTTGTCGACGACGATCGCGCCGTGCGCGAGGCGCTCGAGCGGGCGCTGCAGCTGCACGGTTACGAGGTCGCGCTCGCGTCCGACGGCGACACGGCGCTCGCTGCGGTCGAGGCGCGGACACCTGACGCGCTCGTCCTCGACGTGATGATGCCGGGCCTCGACGGTCTCGACGTGACGCGCCGCCTGCGCCGGCAGGGGAACCGCGTCCCGATCCTCCTGCTCACGGCCCGCGACGCCGTCGGCGACCGGGTGGAGGGGCTCGACGCCGGCGCCGACGACTATCTGCCGAAGCCGTACGACCTCGAGGAGCTGCTCGCGCGCCTGCGGGCGCTGCTCCGGCGCTCGAAGCCGGAGGAGCCGGGCGCCGTGCTGCGGTTCGCCGACCTCACGCTCGACCTCGGCTCGATGGACGCGCGCCGCGGCGGTCGCCGCTTCGAGCTGACGACGACGGAGGCGCACCTGCTCGAGCTGTTCATGCGGAATCCCCGCCAGGTGCTGCCGCGCTCCCTGATCTACGAGCGCGTCTGGGGCTACGACTTCAGCCACTCGTCGAACGCGCTCGACGTCTACGTCGGCTATCTCCGCCGCAAGACGGAGTCCGAGGAAGAGCCGCGCCTCATCCACACCGTTCGCGGCACGGGGTACGTGCTGCGCGAGCCGTGACGCTGCGCGCCCGCCTGACGCTCGTCGCGGCCGGCGTCGTCGCGGTCGTCGTCGTGCTCGCCTCGGTGACGACCTACTTCGTGATGCGGCACGAGCTGCAATCTCAGCTCGACGGGTCGCTGCGCGGCGTGGCGCGTACCGTGCAGGCGAACTTCGGGAATCTCGGGAGCCCGTACGACTACGGCGGCAATTTCGTGGAAGTCGTCGATCGTTCGGGAAACGTTCAGCACACGACGCTGCGCGGGCCGCTGCCGATCGATTCACGGGTGCGTGCCGTCGCGCACGGCAGCGCGCGCGGGTTCTATCGCGACATCACCTTCGGCGGCGTGTCGTTGCGGGAGTACGTGGCCCCGGTCGCCGACAACACCTTCGGGATCGTGGACGAGGCGGTTGTCGTCGTTCGCAGCGTCCAGGAGATGAATCGCGCCCTCGAGCGCCTGCGCCTCATCCTCATCCTCGTCTCGCTGGGCGGGATCGCGGTGGCCGCAGCCGTCGGGGCCCTCGTTTCCGGCGCGACGCTCGCCCCCGTTCGCCGCCTCACCGCCGCCGCCGAGCGGATCGCCGAGACGGGCGAGCCGAGCGAGCGTGTTCCCGAGGGAGGGCGAGACGAGCTCGCGCGCCTCGGCGCGTCGTTCAACACGATGCTCGCCTCGCTGGAGGAGTCGCTCGCTGCCCAGCGGCGCTTCGTGGCCGACGCCTCCCACGAGCTGCGCACTCCGCTGACGAGCCTGCAGACGAACATCGACGTGCTGCGCGGCGACGTCCAGCTGTCCCCCGACCAGCGGCTGAGGCTGCTCGACGACCTCCACCGCGAGTCGCAGGAGATGCGCGCGCTCATCGCCGGGCTCCTCGAGCTCGCACGCGGCGGGGCGCAGGTCGAGAAGGCGGAGTTCCAGTTCGACGAGCTCGTGGAGGACGCGCTCGAGCGGGCCCGGAGCCGGTTCCCGTCGGTCTCGTGGGAGAACGGCCGGCTGGAGCCGACCGTCGTCGACGGCTACCGGGACCGGATGGAGCGCGCCGTCTGGAACCTGCTCGAGAACGCGGGCAAGTGGAGCGGCGAAGGCGGCTCGGTCGAGGTCTCGCTCGCCGGCGGGGAGCTGCAAATTCGCGACCACGGGCCCGGGTTCGCCGAGGAGGACCGTCCGCTCGTCTTCGACCGCTTCTACCGCTCGGCCGCGGCGCGGTCGATGCCCGGCGCCGGCCTCGGCCTGGCGATCGTCCGCGAGGTCGCAGAGGCGCACGGCGGGACGGTCGCAGCGGAGAACGCCGGCGGCGGCGGCGCCCTCGTCCGCCTCAGTCTTGACGGCGCCGCCCGGAGCAGCGCACAGAGCTGACGCTCTGCGCGCTGTCTGGAATGAACTGCTTCGTGCTGTTCTCGCGCGAGCCGCAAGGTCTCGCGCGTGAGCAAACTCTTAAGCCGCTCTTAGGCTCCCTTAATTATTTCGTGGTTCGATTGGAGTGCATCGAACCCCTCCCGGCTCGCCCGCTTCGGCGGGCCGCGGCCAGCCCGGTCCGGCGTCTTCCCGGATCCCCTGCGGTGAAGGCGCCGGACTGAGCGGCGGGTGAGGGGCCCGGCGGGTGGGGAGCGCCCGGCAGGGAGATCCAGACGTCCGCGCCGCCGGACGGGCCGTTGCAGAGACCGGCCTCGCCGCCGTGCGCTCGCGCGACGAGCTCGACGATCGAGAGTCCGAGCCCCGAGCCGCCGCGACCGCGGGCCTCGTCGGCGCGGCTGAAGCGGTCGAAGGCGCGCGCCCGGAACCCGTCCGGAAAGCCCGAGCCACCGTCCTTCACGTGAAACTCGACGTATCCGTTCCGTTCCTCCGCGGTGAGCTCGACCTCGCCCTCGCCGTGGATGAGGGCGTTGTCCACGAGGTTCACCAGCGCCTGGCCGACGCGGAGCGGATCGGCGTCGACGTAGAGATCCGTCGGCGCGACGCGGAGATCGCGGCCGACCGAGCGTGAGCGGCTCGCGAAGCGGGTGGCCGCGTCGGCGAGCAGGTCGGCAGCCGCGACGACCTCGCTGCGGATCGGCAGCGGGCCCTGGTCGGCGCGCGCGATCAGCAGCAGGTCGTCCGCGAGCCGCGACAGCCGCTGTGTCTCTTCGGCGGCGGAGCGCAACGCGCTCTCGAGCTCCTCGCGCGTGCGCGGGCGGCGGAGCGCGAGGTCGAGCTCGGTGCGGAGCAGCGCGAGCGGCGTCCGGAGCTCGTGACTCGCGTCCGCGACGAAACGGCGCTCGTGCTCGACGGCCGCCTGCAGACGGTCGAGCATGTCGTTGAGCGTCACCGCGAGTCGCGACACCTCGTCCCCGGTCGGCGGCACCGGGAGCTCGCTCGGCTCGCTCGGAATCACCGCCTCGGCGCGCCGGCGCAGGTCCTCGACCGGCCGCAGCGCCCCGGCCGCGAGCGCGTAGCCGCCGAGCGAGGCCGCGAGCAGGGCGAGCGGAAGGAAGATGAGGAGCTCGTGGCGCAGGTGGTCGAGCGACTCGTCCCGCGGCTCCAGCGAGCGGGCCAGGACGGCGACGCGGTTTCCCGACGCTGCCGGGTACACGAGCACCCGCCATGCTCCACGCCGTCCCGGCAGCTGCCTGGTCAGCCAGATGCGCCGGCCGGCGAACGCCCGGGCCAGCAGGCGCCGGTCCAGGAGCGGCGGCATCTGCGGCTGCGAATTCTGCATCCGGTGGCCCGGCCCGAACAGCTGAGCGAGCGTCGGGCCGCTTCCCGTGTCGACGTCGACGTTCCCTCCCGTGCCGATCGCCTCGCGTGCCTGCCCGACGAGAGTCTGGTCGACCGTTCCGAGCAGCTCGTTCGCGACGCGCCGGTAGACGAAGAGCCCGACCGCCGTGAGCACCACGGCCATCGCCACGGCGAAGCCGAGCGTCAGGCGGACGCGGATCGGCAGCCGGCTCACGGCTCGGCCCGCAGCCGGTAGCCCACACCGCGGACCGTCTCGATCGAGTCGCGCCCGAAGGGCCGGTCGATCTTCTCCCGCAGGTAGCGCACGTAGACGTCGACCACGTTCGAGCGGCTCTCGAAGGAGATGTCCCAGGCGCCGTCGAGCAGTTGGGTGCGGCTCAGTGTCAGGCCCGGCCGGCGCATGAACAGCGCCAGCATCGCGAACTCCTTCGCCGACAGGTCGAGCTCCCGCTCGCCGCGCCACGCCCGATGCGCCGCCGGGTCGAGGCGGAGGTCGCCGACCTCGAGCACCGGCGGCCGCTCGACCGGTGCGCGACGGCTGAGCGCGCGGATTCGCGCCAGGAGCTCCTCGAACGCGAACGGCTTCGTGAGGTAGTCGTCGGCGCCCGCGTCGAGGCCGCCGACGCGGTCGTCGACCGCGTCGCGCGCCGTCAGCATCAGCACGGGCGTCCAGACACCGTCGCGGCGCAGGCGGCGGCAGATCTCGAAGCCGTCGGCGCCGGGGAGCATCACGTCGAGGACGATCGCGTCGTACTCGACCGCGCGGGCCATCCAGAGCGCCTCCTCACCGCGGTCTGCGACGTCGGCCGCGTATCCCTCCTCGCGCAAGCCGCGACCGAGCAGCTCCCCGAGCTTCTTCTCGTCCTCGACGACCAAGACGCGCATCGCCTAGCCATTGTCGCGCTGCGCGTGAGACACGGATGAGCGGATCAACCCAGGAGGCTCAGCTCCTGGTCGTACTCCGGCAGGAGGTCGCAGTCCCCGCCGTCCGCGCTGTCGCCTGGGCGGAGCGGGACGACGACGCGGATTGCCCCACCGCGTACGAAGCCGACGCGGTCGGGGCCGAGGTCGAGCGGCTCGTACTCGCCCGCGAAGGCGTCAGGCTGCCCGGCGCGCAGCTGCAGGACCCGGCGGATGAGATGCGCCTTCATCGTCCGGCGGGTCGGCGCCGCTTCGCGCAGGGCGGAGGCGTGCGCCGCCCAGTCGACCGGCCGGCGATTGTCGGGATCCACGAGGTTGAGCGACCAGAGCGCGTCGCCCTGGTAGAGGTCGGGCAGGCCGGGGCTCGTCAGGCGGAGCAGGAGCGCACCGAGCGACGCGTGCTCGCCGGCCCGGGCGACGCGTGCGGCGAACGGCTCGAAGTCGTCGAGGAACTCCTGGTTCGAGTAGAGGCTGCGCACGAGCTCCTTCACGTGCCGCTCGTGGGCCTCGTCCGGGTCGAGCCAGCTCGTCGTCCGCTTCGCCTCCCGCAGCGCCTTCTCCAGATAGAGCTCGAGCCGGCCGGGGACGATCGGCCAGGCGCCCACGAGCGTCTGCCAGAGGAGGTACTCCTCGTTCGGGTCCTCGAGGCCTCCGGTGAGGGTGTGCCAGCGGCGAACGCGCTCGGCCCACTCGTCGTGAAGCGCTGCGATCGCTCCGATGCGCGCGCGAACGTCGCCCGCCCGCTTGGTGTCGTGTGTCTGCGACGCCAGGAGCGCATGCGGATGGAGCTCGAGCCGCTCGAGCGCGGCCCGGTGGAACTCGTCGGGCGAAAGCGAGAAGCGGTCGGGATTGCCCCCGACCTCGTTCAGCGCCGCGAGGCGGAGCCACCGGTAGAAGGCGGTGTCCTCGACGCCTTTCGCCATCACCGCACCGGTCGTCTGCTGCCAGCGGACGACGAACTCGTCGCGCGCCGGCGTCCGCTCGCCCTCGAGCAGGAGCACCGCGCGGAGCTCGTCGGGGAGCGCCTCGACCGCTCGGCGATCCTCCTCGCCGACATGGTCGTTCTGCGGCTCGACGTACGTTCGGTAGACGTGCAGGGCCGCAGCGGACTCCTCCAGGGCGTCGAGCGGGCAGAGGCTGCGGAGCCGTTCGAACTCCTGCGCGAACGTCGTCCTCGCGACCTCGAGCTTCGCCTCGTGGGCCACCTCCGCGAACGGCCGCCGCTCGCCGGTCAGCTCGGCGTACAGCTCGGTCAGCGGCTCCTCGCCGGCCGGATCGACGAAGAGCGCGGTCGCGTCGTTCGCGAACTCGTACCCGGTGGTGCCCTCGACCGGCCAGTCCGCACGCAGCGATTCGCCCGGCTCGAGGATCTTCTCCACCCAGATCCGCTCGACGCCGCTGCCGCGCAACCGCTCGAGGTACTCGCGAGGGTTCGCGAGCCCGTCGGGATGGTCGATCCGCAGGCTGTCCACCAGCCCCGCGGCGACGAGCTCGAGAGTCTTCGCATGGGTCTCGTGGAAGACCTCCGGGTCCTCGACGCGGACGCCCGCGAGCTCGCCGATGTCGAAGAAGCGGCGGTACCAGCCGCCCGCCGGATCCCAGTCGAAGACGCGCGCGCGGAGCTCCGGGTCGCGCCAGAGCCGGTTCTCCTCCTCGGACGCCGCCATGTGGTTCGGCACGACGTCGAGGATCGTGCCGAGGCCCGCCGCGTGGGCGGCCCTGCACAGTGCGCGCAGCTCTTCCTCGCCGCCGAGCTCGCCGGAGACGCGCGTCGGGTCGACGACGTCGTAGCCGTGTGTCGAGCCCGATCGCGCCTGCAGCACCGGCGAGAGGTAGAGGTGCGAGACACCGAGGTCGTGGAGGTACGGGAGGACGACCTCCCGCACGCGGCGGAAGCCGAGCTCCGGCGTGAGCTGGACGCGGAAGGTGCAGCGGAAGTCGGCCACGAAGGCGGGTTCTTACCCGCGGCGGGCGTTCAGACTCGCCGTAGCAGCATGAGCGAGTGCTCCTGCACCGCGACGAGCGCCCGCGCGCCGAGCGGCTCGTCCGGCGCCTCTCCCGTCGCCAGCTCGACCTGCCAGCGCGTGCCGAAGCGGCCCGTCGGCAGCGTGAAGACGACCGGTTCCGAGTGCGCGTTGAAGGCGACCAGGAACGAGTCCCCGTAGAGCGACTCGCCGTGGGCGGTCCGCTCGCGGATCTCCCGGCCGTTGAGGAACACGCCCAGCGTCCGGGTGTCGGGATTGGTCCATTCGCGCTGCGTCATCCGGCGCCCGTCGGGCCGGAACCACCACGTGTCCGGCAGCCCGCTCTCGCCCGCCTTGCCGGTCAGGAACGACGTCCGCCGGAAGACCGGATGCTCGCGCCGCAGCGCGATCACCCGGCGCGCGAACTCGAACAGCTCGCCGTCCGCGGACTCCCAGTCGAACCACGAGATCTCGTTGTCCTGGCACCAGGCGTTGTTGTTGCCGCCTTGCGTCCGGCCGAGCTCGTCGCCGCCGAGCAGCATCGGGACGCCCTGCGACAGGAGCAGTGTCGTGAGGAAGTTCCGCTGCTGGCGCGCCCGCAGCGCGAGCACGGCGGGATCGTCGGTCGGGCCCTCGGCGCCGAGGTTCCACGAGCGGTTGTCGTCGGTGCCGTCACGGTTGTCCTCGCCGTTGGCCTCGTTGTGCTTGCCGTTGTACGAGACGAGGTCGTGCAGCGTGAAGCCGTCATGGGCGGTGACGAAGTTGATGGAGGCGAACGGGTCGCGCCCGTTCTGCTCGTAGAGGTCGGCGGAGCCCGTGAAGCGCTGCGCGAACGCGCCGACGTTGCCCTGGCCGCGCCAGAAGTCCCGGACCTCGTCGCGGTACTTCCCGTTCCACTCGGCCCAGAGAACCGGGAAGTTGCCGACCTGGTAGCCGCCGGGCCCGACGTCCCACGGCTCGGCGATCAGCTTCACCTGGGACAGCACCGGGTCCTGGTGGATCGTGTCGAAGAAGGCCGAGAGCCGGTCGACGTCGTAGAACTCGCGCGCGAGTGCCGACGCGAGGTCGAAGCGGAAGCCGTCGACATGGCACTCGAGCACCCAGTAACGGAGCGAGTCCATGATCAGCCGCAGCACCGACGGGTGCACCGGGTTCAGCGAGTTGCCGGTGCCCGTGAAGTCCATGTAGAAGCGCGGGTCGTCCGGCATCAGCCGGTAGTAGCTGCGGTTGTCGAGCCCCCGGAAGGCGAGCATCGGCCCGAGATGGTTCCCCTCGGCGGTGTGGTTGTAGACGACGTCGAGGATCACCTCGATGCCGGCCCGGTGGAGCGCCTTCACCATCCCCTTGAACTCGCGCACCTGCTCGCCGGAGGTGCCGGTGGCGGCGTACAGGGCGTGCGGCGCGAGGTAGCCGATGGACGAGTAGCCCCAGTAGTTCGACAGCCCGCGATCGTGCAGGAAGCCCTCGTCGGCGATGTGGTGGATCGGGAGCAGCTCGACGGCCGTGACTCCGAGGTCGCGGAAGTATGCGAGGGACGGCTCCGAGGCGAGCCCCGCGTACGTGCCGCGCAGGTCTTCGCGGACCTCCGGGTGCCGCCGGGTGAAGCCCTTCACGTGCACCTCGTAGATGACGGTGTCGTTCCACGGCGTGTCGGGCGGCCGGTCGTCCTCCCAGTCGAAGGCCGTGTCGACCACGACGCTCTTCGGGATCGCGTCGGCGTCGTCCTCGTCGTCGAGCTCGAGATCCGCGTCCTCGGCCGGGCTCGGCACGTACGGGAGGACGTTGGCTCGATCCCACAAGATCGGTCCCTCGATCGCCTTCGCGTACGGGTCGATCAGGAGCTTGTTCGGGTTGAAGCGACGCCCGCTCGCCGGGTCGTAGGGGCCGTGGGCGCGGAGGCCGTACCGCCGGCCCGGGCCGACGCCGGGGAGGTAGCAGTGCCAGTTGTGTGCGGTCACGTCGGAGAACTCGACCCGCGTCTCGCGGTCTCCGTCGAAGAGACAGAGCTCGAGGCGCTCGGCGTCCTCCGAGAAGATCGAGAAGTTCGTCCCCTCGCCGTCCCACGTCGCACCGAGCGGGAACGGCCGTCCCGGCCAGACCTCCATCAGCGGGAGAATTCCACGCGGCGGTTGGCGAAGTCGGCGACGAGTGTCGCGTCGCCGCGCCGCAGACGCAGCACCTTCGCGTTCTCGTCCGCTTCCGCCTCGAGCTCCCGCGGCAGCTCACGGCGCAGTCCGAGGAGCTCGCGATAGAGCGGATCGGGCTCGCGCGGCTGCAGCTTCGAGCGGAGGAAGGTCTCGATCGCCTGCGGGTCCGGCACCTCCTGGCCGGAGAACGCGGCGAAGTCGGCGAACTCACGCCGCCTTCCCTCACGGGTCGCCTCCGCGATCGCCGGGTCGATGTGGTCGGTGAAGAACTGAAACGGCGCGGTCTCGAACCACTCCTCGCCCATGAACAGCAGCGGCGTGCACGGGGAGAAGAGCGTCACTGCCGCCGCGACGCGCAGCGCGTCCTCCGGCAGGCGGTCGCCGACGGCGCGGTTCCCCACCTGGTCGTGGTTCTGCGCGCAGACGACGAGCCGGCGCGGGTCGTGACCGCGGCCGGCGAGGTCCTCGGCGAGTGAGGTGACAGAGCCGAAGTCGGCGTAGTAGCCGTCGCGCTCGCCGGTGAGGAGGACGTGCAGCTCGTGATGCGTGGCATCGAACCACTGCGCGTCGTGTCCCCAGTCCTCGATCGGCCGCCAGTCGCCAAGCTCCATCTCCGAGATGACGAGAGCATGCGGGTCGATCTCGCGGACGCGCGCGGCGAGCTCGGCGCAGACGTGCGGCTCGGAGTCGTCGAAGATCGCGTGCACGGCGTCGAGGCGCAGGCCGTCGACGTGGAAGTCGCGCACCCACTGCTCGGCGTTCTGGATCGCCCACTCGCGCACGCCCGGCCGTGAGTAGTCGAGCGCGTCGCCCCAGAACGTCTCGTGGCGGTCGGTGAAGTACGGACCGAACGCGCGCAGCGCCTCGCCGCCGGGACCGACGTGGTTGTAGACGACGTCGAGGATCACGGCCAGGTCCTCGGCGTGTGCCGCGTCGACGAGCCGCGCGAGCCCCTCCGGGCCGCCGTACGCCTCGTGGGCGGCGTAGGTGTAGAGCCCGTCGTAGCCCCAACCGCGCTCGCCCGGGAAGGTCGCGATCGGCATCAGCTCGATCGCGGTGACACCGAGCTCGCGGAGGCCGCGCAGCCGCGGGACGACGGCGTCGAACGTCCCCTCCTCGCTGAACGTGCCGACGTGGAGCTCGTAGATCACGAGCTCGTCGAGCGAGACGCCGTCCCACCCGTCGTCGCTCCACTCGAACGCGCCGGTGTCGAGGACACGCGACGGCCCGGCCACTCCCTCCGGCTGCCCGCGCGAGCACGGATCCGGCCACGCCTCGCCGTCCACGACGAGCCGGTATTCGGTCCCGCGGAACCGGCCGGCCCAGAGCTCACCGTCGAGCCCGAGCTCGACCCTCTCGTCCGCCTGCACGGCGACCGAACGGGCCTCCGGCGCCCAGACGCACACCTCCGCCGTGCCGTCGTCGCCGCACGGCACGGCTCCCAACCGCCGCACCTCCGCTACTCCGGGACGAGCCAGACGGCGCCGAGCGGCGGCAGCGTCAGCGTTGCGGAGAACGGTTGCTCGTGCCACGGCACCGCCTCGGCCTCGACGCCGCCGAGGTTGCCCGTGCCGCTGCCGCCGTAGAAGGCCGAGTCGGTGTTCAGCACCTCGCGCCAGCGGCAGCAGACGGGCATCCCGACGCGATAGTCGTGCCGCGGCACCGGCGAGAGGTTGAGGACGCACACCAGGGGCTTGGCGTCGCCCTGGCCGACGCGCGCGAAGGCGAGGACGTTGTTCGCCGTGTCATTCGCCTCGAGCCAGCGGAAGCCGGCCGGGTCGAAGTCGAGCTCCCAGAGCGCGGGAGTCGAACGATAGGCGGCGTTGAGGTCGCGGACCAGCGCCTGGATCCCCTCGTGCTCGGCGTACTCGAGCAGGTTCCAGTGCAGCGAGCCCTCGGCGTTCCACTCCTCCCATTCGCCCAGCTCGCCGCCCATGAAGAGGAGCTTCTTGCCGGGATGCGCCCACATGTAGGCGTAGAGCAGGCGCAGGTTCGCGAACTTCTGCCACCGGTCGCCGGGCATCTTGTCGAGCAACGAGCGCTTGCCGTGCACGACCTCGTCGTGCGAGAGCGGCAGGACGAAGTTCTCGCTGAACGCGTACATGAGCGAGAAGGTGAGCGTGTGGTGGTGGAACCGGCGGTAGACGGGGTCCTTCTGGAAGTAGAGGAGCGTGTCGTGCATCCAGCCCATGTTCCACTTGAAGCCGAATCCGAGCCCCCCGAGGTACGTCGGCCGCGAGACGCCCGGCCAGTCGGTCGACTCCTCGGCCGCGGAGACGATCCCCTGGTCGCGCGCGTAGAGCGTCTCGTTCAGCTCCTTGAGGAAGGCGACCGAGTCGAGGTCCTCGTTGCCGCCGAACATGTTCGGCACCCATTCGCCGGCCTTGCGCGAGTAGTCGAGGTAGAGCATCGAGGCGACGGCGTCGACGCGGATCCCGTCGGCGTGGTGCTCGCGCAGCCAGTACAGCGCGTTCGCGAGCAGGAAGTTCCGCACCTCCGTCCGGCCGAGGTTGAAGACGAGCGTGCCCCAGTCGGGGTGGGAGCCGCGGCGCGGGTCGGCGTGCTCGTACAGGTGCGTCCCGTCGAAGGTGGCGAGCGCCCAGTCGTCGCGCGGGAAGTGGGCAGGCACCCAGTCGAGGATCACGCCGATGCCGCGCTCGTGCATCCGGTCGACGAGGTGGCGGAAGTCGTCGGGCGTCCCGAAGCGCGACGTGGGCGCGTAGTAGCCGGTGACCTGGTACCCCCACGAGCCGGAGAAGGGGTGCTCCATCACGGGCAGCAGCTCGATGTGCGTGAAGCCCAGGTCTGAGACGTAGTCGGCGAGCTCGTCGGCGAGCTCGCGATACGTCAACGGCCGGTTGTCCTCGAGCGGGTTGCGGCGCCACGAGCCGAGGTGGACCTCGTAGATGGAGAGCGGTGCCCGCAGCGGGTCGGAGGCGGCGCGGCGCTCGAGCCACGCCTCGTCGCGCCAGACGTGCTTCGCCTCCCAGACGACGGACGCGTTCGCGGGCGGCACCTCGGTGTGGAACGCGAGCGGGTCGCTCTTCAGCCGCAGCCGGCCCTCCTGCGTCCGGATCTCGAACTTGTACTTCGTCCCCTGGTCGACTCCGGGGATGAACAGCTCCCAGATCCCCGACGCGCCGAGCGACCGCATCGGGTGCAGGCGGCCGTCCCAGGAGTTGAAGTCGCCGACGACCGAGACCGAGCGGGCGTTCGGCGCCCACACCGCGAAGGCCGTACCGACGACGCCGTCGAGCTCGCGAACGTGCGCGCCGAGTCGTTCGTAGAGATGCTCGTGCCGTCCCTCCATCGCGAGATGGAGGTCGAGCTCGCCGAGTGTCGGGAGGAACGAGTACGGGTCGCGGACCGTGAACGTGTTGCCGTCGGGGTACTCGACCTCGAGCTCGTACTCGAGCGGCAGCCGCGCCTTCGGCAGCAGCGCCTCCCAGAGCCCAGCCGGGTCCTTGAGCTCCGCCGCGACTCCGTCCGGCTGGATGCGGACGCCGACGGCTTCGGGACGGAGAGCGCGCACGACGACGCCGTCCTCCGCCTCGTGGGCGCCGAGAACTGCGTGCGGGTTGGCGCCGAGGTCGACGGTCACAGCGCTTCTGCGGCTTGCTGCATGAGCCGCTCGATACCCGCGACCGGGATTCCAACCCAGTCGGGGCGGTTGTCGAGCTCGTAGCGGAGCTCGTAGACCGCCTTCTCGAGCTCGAACACGGCCAGCAGCCGCTCGATCGCGGCGTCGCCGGGCGGTAGCAGCGTCGCGTCCACCGTGTCGAGGTAGCTCTCGAGGAACCGCTCGCGCGCCCGCTCCTCCCAGTCGTCGGGGATGTCGGCGTTGCGCGTGAGCTCGGCGGCCGTCGCCGCGTAGGCGAACGAGCGGAGCATGCCGGCGACGTCGCGGAGCGGCGAGCGCTTGCGGCGGCGTTCGACGAGCGTTCGCGCCGGCTCGCCCTCGAAGTCGAGGATGATCCAGTCGTTTGCCCGCCAGAGGGTCTGGCCGAGGTGGTAGTCGCCGTGGGTGCGGATCACGCGGCCGCTCGAGCCGGCGTGGGTGAGGAGGCGCAGCTGCTCGCGCACCTCCTCGCCACGGCCGAGGATCGGCCCGAGGCGGTCGTCGTCGTCCGGCAGCGAGAGGAAGACGCGCGCGATCTCCTCGTCCACCGTGGCAGTGAGCAGCCCGAGCGACTCGACGCTCGGCTCCTCGGCCGCGAACGCGTGGTCGGCCGGATCGGCTCCGAGCGCCGTGTGCATGTTCGCGGTCACCTCGCCGAGCCGGCCGAGCCGGTCGAGGAAGCTCTCGGGCGCCGAGGCGATCTCGCCGAGCGCGAGCTCCCACCCGTCGACCGCGCCGGCGACGTACTCCTGCACCAACCCGAGCGTCGCCGTGAGCGGGCCGCCGGAGTACGCGTACCAGCCGCCGAGCGCCGGGATGTTGCGGAACCCCTGCTCGGTGAGAAAGCGGAGGATCTCGAGCTCGGGGTTGATCCCCGGCTCGAGTCGCCGGAAGACCTTGAGGATCAACGCCTCGTCGAAGACGACGGAGGTGTTCGACTGCTCAGAAGAGATGAGGCGAGCGGCTCCGAGCTCGCGGCCGAGCGACGAGAAGTCGTCGGCGGGCCGGAACTCGGCCACCCCCTGCGCGCCCTGCAGCGTCTGGCCGGACCGCATCGCGCTGACGATCTCTCGCGCGATCCCCGCGTCCTCGGCGAGGCCGTCGAACACACGCCCGCCGGTCGAGCCCGAGAAGAGGAGCTGGTAGATCTCGTGCGCTCCGGTGTCGAAGCGCATCTCGACGAGGGCGAGGGTCAACTGCGGCTCGGCCTGCCGGATCGTGACGGTGTCGAGCACCTCTGAGTGCGAGACCGCCCGCGACTTCGATCCGTACCAGCGCTGCCGCGTCACGTAGTCGATCAGCGTCCGCTCGTGCATCCTCAGTCCACCTGCCCGGCCTGCCGCAGCTGGAACCAGAAGAACCCGCGCGGCGCGAGCGTCAGCAAGTACGGCAGCTCTCCGATCGGCGGGAAGGCGGTCCGGCCGAGCATCTCCACCGGAACCATGCCCGCATACTCGGAGAGGTCGAATTGCACGGCCTGCGCCGAGCGCGCGAGGTTGTGCACGCACATGACGACGTCGTCCTCCCAGGTGCGGATGTGGGCGAAGATGCGCGAGTTGTCGCCGGGCAGCGGCTGGTAGGTGCCGAGCCCGAAGACAGGATGCTCCTTGCGCAGCGCGATGAAGCGCTGCAGCCAGCGCAGGAGCGAGTTCGGGGTGCGCAGCTGCGCCTCGACGTTGACCGCCTGGAAGCCGTAGACCGGGTCCATGAGCGGCTGGAGGTAGAGCTGGGCCCAGTCGGCGCGCGAGAAGCCGGCGTTGCGGTCGCCCGACCACTGCATCGGCGTGCGCACGCCGTCTCGGTCGCCCAGGTAGACGTTGTCGCCCATCCCTATCTCGTCCCCGTAATAGAGGACGGGCGAACCAGGCAGCGAGAAGAGGATCGCGTGCAGGAGCTCGGCCTCGTCGCGGCCGGCGTCGAGCAGCGGGGCGAGCCGGCGGCGGATGCCGAGGTTGAGCTTCATCCGCGGGTCCTTCGCGTACTCCTCGTACATGTAGTCCCGCTCCTCGTCGGTCACCATCTCGAGCGTCAGCTCGTCGTGGTTGCGGAGGAAGAGGCCCCACTGGCAGTTGTCGGGGATCTGCGGCGTCCGGTCGAGGATCTCGTAGATCGGCGTCGCGTCCTCGCGTCGCACCGCCATGAACATTCGCGGCATGACGGGGAAGTGGAATGCCATGTGGCACTCGTCGCCTTCGCCGAAGTACTCGACGACGTCCTCCGGCCACTGGTTCGCCTCGGCGAGCAGCAGGCGGTCGGGGTAGCGCGCGTCGACCTCGGCGCGGACGCGCCTCAGGTACTCGTGCGTCTCGGGGAGGTTCTCGCCGTTCGTCCCGTCCCGTTCGAACAGGTACGGCACCGCGTCGAGCCGGAAGCCGTCGATCCCGAGGTCGAGCCAGAAGCGCAGCACCTCGAGCATCGCCTCCTGCACCTCGGGGTTGCTGAAGTTGAGGTCCGGCTGGTGGTGGAAGAAGCGGTGCCAGTAGTACTCGCCGCGGAGCTGGTCGAGCGTCCAGTTCGACGGCTCGGTGTCGATGAAGATGATGCGCGCCTCTGGGTAGCGCTCGTCGGTGTCCGACCAGACGTACCAGTCGCTCTTCGGGTTCACCGAGTCGGCGCGCGACTCCACGAACCACGGGTGGTCGGAGGACGTGTGGTTCATGACGAGGTCGGCGATCACGCGCATGCCGCGCTGGTGCGCCTGCTCGACGAACTCGCGGAAGTCCTCGACCGTCCCGTAGTCGGGGTGGAGGGCGAAGAAGTTCGAGATGTCGTAGCCGCCGTCGCGGAGCGGCGACTCGTACATCGGCAGCAGCCAGAGGCAGTCGACGCCGAGCCACTCGAGATAGTCGAGCTTGTCGATCAGCCCGCGGAAGTCGCCGGAGCCGTCGTCGTTGCCGTCGAAGAATCCACGGATGTGGATCTCGTAGAAGACCGCCGTCTTGAACCACAGCGGATCTCTCTCGAACCACTGCTCAGACATGGCCCTCCCCGACACGGCCGGTACCAGGTACCGGCCGCATCTCGCCTGGACATCGCCGGTCCGGCCCGACACGCTGAAGGAAAGGCGTCGCGCGCCCGGCAGCCCAACAGGACCGGTGTCGTACGGACAGGTCCGGAACCAGGTTCCGGACGTGGCTGTTCGGGACGGTCACGCGCCGATCCTTAGCAGGTGACTCTGCCCTGGGCCGAGCTTCACGTAGTTGCGGCCGATCCGCCACGTCCACGTCTCGTCCGTCAGCAGGTCGCGCACGGGGTAGGCCGGCGGCAGCCCGGTCGAGACGGGAACGACGCAGACGCCGACCTGCGTCGCGGCCGGATCGAGGTTGACCACCGTGACGACCGTGTTCTCGCCGCGTCGCTTGAGGAAGGCGAACAGGTGCTCGTTCTCGGTCTCGAGGAGCGTGAGCGGCTCGAGCCACTGGAGCGCCGGATTCTCCCGGCGCGCGGCGTTGAGTGCGGCGACGAGCGGCAGGAGCGGCCCGTCGAGCGTCCGCTTCTTCAGCTCGTACTTCTCGGAGTTGAGGTACTCCTCGGAGCCGGGCCGTACGGGCACGTTCTCGCACTGCTCGAAGCCGGAGTAGATGCCGTACGACGGCGAGAGCGTCGCCGCCAGCACGAGCCGTGCCTCGAAGGCGGGACGGCCGCCGCTCTGGAGGTACTCGTGGAGGATGTCCTGCGTGTTCGCGAAGCAGTTCGGCCGGTAGAAGTCCCGCCACTCGAGCAGCTGCCCGAGGAACTCGAGTAGCTCCCAGCGCGTGTTCTTCCACGTGAAGTACGTGTAGCTCTGCGCGAAGCCGGCCTTGGCAAGGGTCGTCATCGGCGCGGGCCGCGTGAAGGCCTCGGCGAGGAAGATCACGTCCGGGTGCTCGCGCCGCACCTCGCAGATCAGCCACTCCCAGAACGGCAGCGGCTTCGTGTGCGGGTTGTCGACGCGGAAGACGGTGACGCCGCAGTCGATCCAGTGGAGGACGACACGGAGGAGCGCGTTCCAGAGGCCGCGCCAGTCCTCGCTCCCGAAGTCGACGTTGTAGATGTCCTGGTATCGCTTCGGGGGGTTCTCCGCGTACTTCAGCGTGCCGTCGGGACGGCGCTGGAACCACTCGGGATGCTCCTTCAGCCACGGGTGATCGGGCGAGCACTGGATCGCGAAGTCGAGCGCGATCTCGATCCCGAGCTTCTTCGCCTCGGCGACGAGCGCCCGGAATTCCTGCTCGGTGCCGAGCGACGGCTCGATCGCGTCGTGGCCGCCCTGCTCGGAGCCGATCGCCCACGGGCTGCCGACGTCGTCCGGCTTTGCCGTCTCCGTGTTGTTCCGGCCCTTGCGGTTCGTGTGGCCGATCGGGTGGATCGGCGGCAGGTAGAGGACGTCGAAGCCGAGCTCGGCGAGGTGCGGCAGCTGTGCGCGGACGCCCGCGAAGCCGCCCCAGGAGCGCGGGAACAGCTCGTACCACGCGCCGAAGCGGCCCAGGACGCGGTCGACGTCGATCGGGTACGTCGCCGACCAGGCCTTCTCGGAGCGCGCGCCCGCCGGCGCCGCGAGCGCCTGCTCCACGGTCAGCGCCTCGTCACCGAGGAGCACGGCGCCCTCCGACAACTCGCCGCCGAGGTCGTCCTGCCCTGCCGCGACCTTGCGCCGCAGCTCCTCCTGAAACGACGCGATCCGGTCGACCCACGCCTCGATCCGGAAGCTCCAGACGCCGGGACGGTCGACCGCGAAGCCTCCGGCCCAGACGTCGTCCCCGAGCGGCTCGAGCAGCGACTCCGCCCAGCGCGTCGCGCCGGGCCCCTTGCAGCGAACCGCAGCGCCGAGCGTCTCGTGCCCGTCGCGGAAGATCCTGGCCGTCACCTCGACGCGGTCGCCGACGGTGCGCTTGACCGGGTAACGGCCGCAGTCCACCTGCGGCGAGACCTCCTGGATCTGGATCCGTGGAGGAGTCGTCTTGGGGATCGACACGTCGGGAAGTCTCACTGATGCGAAAGGATCAAAACGTGGAGCTCTCGCGTTCGTCCGGCATCCTCCTCCATCCCACGTCGCTTCCTTCGGGGAAGATCGACCGGGACGCGTATGCGTTCGTCGACTGGCTCGCGGTGGCCGGCCAGTCGTGGTGGCAGGTGCTGCCGCTCGGGCCGCCGGACGAGTTCGACTCGCCGTACCGGTCGCCGTCGGCCTTCGCCGCCTCCCCGCGACTCCTCGCGCGGCCCGACGCGCGCGTCACGGCCGGCGAGATCGAGGACTTCGTCGCGGGCCACCCGTACTGGGCGGGCGCCTGGGCGCGTTTCGCGGGCGAAGGCGCGCTTGCCGACCAGGTGCGCTTCGAGCGGGAGTGGGGGTCGCTGCGGCACTACGCCGCTGAGCGGGGCGTCCGGTTGATCGGCGACCTGCCGATCTACGTGTCCGACGCAGGCGCCGATCTCGCCGCCTGGCCGGAGCTCTTCGCGCACGGCGAGGTTGCGGGGGCGCCGCCCGACGCGCTGAGCGCGGCCGGCCAGCGCTGGGGCAACCCGCTCTACGACTGGCCCGCGCACCGCGCGACCGGCTACCGCTGGTGGCGCGAGCGTTTCCGGCGTACCTTCGAGCTCTTCGACCTGTGCCGAATCGACCACTTCCGAGGCTTCGTCTCCTACTGGGCGATCCCGGCGCGGCACACGACCGCGAAGCACGGACGCTGGCGGCCGGGGCCGGGCGTGGAGCTCTTCGAGGCGGTCGAGCGCGAGCTCGGCGACCTGCCGCTGATCGCGGAGGATCTCGGCCACATCACCCCTCCGGTCTACCGCCTGCGCGACGAGCTCGGGCTGCCGGGGATGGTCGTGCTCCTCTGGGCGTTCCGCGGCGGCCGGCACAACCCACACCGGCTGGAGAACCATCCCGCCAACTCGGTGGCGTACACGAGCACGCACGACACCGACACCGCCGCGGGGTGGTTCCAGGGACTGCGCCCCCGCCAACGTGCCGCGACCGGTCTCGATCCGAGCGATCCGAGCTGGGGGTTGATCGAGTTGGCCTACGAGTCGCGAGCCACGCTCGCGCTCGTCCCCGTGCAGGACGTCCTCGGGCTCGGCAGCGACGCGCGGATGAACCGGCCGGGAGTGACGAACGGGAACTGGCGCTGGCGGCTCGAGCGGGCCGCGCTGACTCCCAAGCTGGCGCGGCGGCTACGCGACGCCGCGGAGCGGCACGGCCGGCTCTAGCGGGTGCGAAGGCGCCAGATCGGCGCGAGCACGGGATCCGTCAGCCGCTGAACCTGCCGGACGAGGAACGCGACCGCCGGACGCGCCAGCCTGGCGATCACGAGCGCCGCGGCGAGCCCGACGAGGAATCCGCCGCCGATGTCCCCCGGGTAATGGGCGCCGATGAACAGACGCCCGACCGAGATCACGAGAGCCAGGACGAGGAAGATCCCGCCGGCGACCGCGTCGAACATCAGCACCGCGAAGGCGATCGCGAACGTGGCGCTCGCGTGGTCGCTCGGGAAGGACGGGTCGTGCGAGCTGATCCACGGGTGCGCGACGTGGTGGGCCAGGTACGGGCGCTGCCGGTCCCAGATCGCGGACGAGATCACGCGATTGATCCCGAGCGCGAGCGCAGCCGAGCCGAGGGCGCTGACCGCGGCGAGCTTCCACTTCTCGCTCCCGCCCGGTCGCGCGAGCAGCCACAGGCCCACGGTGATGACGACCATGACCGGGATGCTCACCTTCTCGATGTTCGAGAACGCGGTCCCGATCGCGTGGTGATCCAGCGAGACGTCGTAGATCGCCTTGTAGAAACGCCAGTCCAACGGCCCAAGCGTATACGGGCCGCCCCCGGCGTCTGCGATCATTGCTGCGGTGCAGGTCCTGCTCCTCGCGGAGACGGACGATCCCGCTGCGGACGGGCTGGCACAACGGTTGCGCGACGCCGGCCACGGTGTCCAGCTCGCCTCCGCGACCGGCCCGGCCGAGCTGGCCGCGCGTAGCGGTCGGCTCGACGTCGCGATCTTCGACGCGCGTTCGAGCTGGACGGTCGGCGAGCTCCGGCGCCGCCTTCCGGGCGTCCTGCTCGTCGCCTGGCTGCGCGAGCACTCCGACGGGCAGGTCGCCGAGCTCCTCGCCGCAGGCGCGGACGAGGTGCTGCACCGGGCCATGGGAGCCGAGGAGCGGCTCGCGCGCGTCGCCGCGCTCGCGGACCGCGCGGCTCGTCCCGGAATCGCGGTCGAATTCGGGCCGCTCGGTGTCGACCCCGAGCGCGGCGAGGCGACCTGGCACGGCCGACGCCTGCCGCTCACCCAGCGCGAGCGGGACGTCCTGCACGCGCTCGCCGAGGCGCGCGGGGCCACGCTGCGGCGCGAGCTCCTCTACCGCCGGGTGTGGGGATACGCGATGGCCCGCGGCGACCGGGCCGTGGACGTCAACGTGAAGCGGCTGCGCGACAAGCTGGCGACCGAGGTCGGCGCGCCGATCTCGATCGAGACGGAGCCCGGCATCGGTTACCGGCTGGTGGTCGCGGAGGCCGGCGTAACCGCTCTGTAACAGGTTCGTCTCCGACCTGTAACAGGACTGCGGTGTCGGCGCGACTAGCGTCGCCTGCGACACCCACACGAGAGACAAGGAGAAAGCGATGCGCCTGGCACTCGTGCCGCGCACCACCGAGTTCTACGACCTGTTCGCCGCCGCGGGCCGTACGGCGCACGAGGCGGCAGGTCTCACCGAGACACGCTTTCGCGAGGTGCCGGAGCCGAGCATCCCGCATGCGCGCGTCAAGGACCTCGAGCGAGAGGCGGACGAGATCGTCCGCGGCGTCTTCGGGTTGCTCAACACCCAGTACGTGACGCCGTTCGACCGCGAGGACATCTCCGAGCTCGCCCGCGCCGTCGACGACGTCGTGGACTACGTGGAGGAAGCCTCGGATCTGCTCGACCTCTACAGGATCGAAGCGCCGATGGAGCAGGCGATCGAGCAGTGCCGAATCCTCGTCGAGGCCTGCGCGCAGCTCGAGCGCGCGGTCTCGTCGTTGCGGAACTTCCGCGGCGTCGACGAGGCGATCCTCGAGCTCAAGCGGCTCGAGGACGACGGGGACCGGGTCGCGCGCGACGCCATCGCGTCCCTGTTCGAGGACGAGGAGGTCAGCCCGAGGACGATGATCCGCTGGAAGGACGTCTTCGAGGCGCTCGAGCGGGCGATCGACGCCTGCGAGACCGCGGGCCACACCGTCGGCAACATCGTCCTCAAGAACGCGTAGGGAGCCGGAATGAACCTGACACTCGTCGCCGTCGTCGCGGTCGCGCTCTGCTTCGACTTCACGAACGGCTTCCACGACGCGGCGAACGCCATCGCCACCAGCGTCTCGACGCGTGCCGTCTCGCCCAGGCTCGCCGTGCTGGGATCCGCGCTGCTGAACTTCGCGGGCGCGTTCCTCTCGCTCAAGGTCGCCGCCACGGTCGGCAAGGGGATCGTCGAGCCGAACGCCGTGACGCTGCACGTCGTGCTCGCGGGCCTGATCGGCGCGATCGCCTGGAACCTGCTCACCTGGCGGCTCGGGTTGCCTTCGAGCTCGTCGCACGCGCTCATCGGCGGCGTGGCCGGATCCGCGATCGCCGCCGCCGGGTTCGGCGTCGTCCAGTGGCGCGGCCTCTGGGAGAAGGTCGCGATCCCTGCGCTCGCCTCGCCTGCGCTCGCATTGCCCTTCGCCGCACTGAGCATGCTCGCGCTGCTCTGGATCGTCCGAAGGCGGGCGCCGGGCAGGGTCAATCGCATCTTCAGGCGGCTCCAGCTGGTGTCCGCCGGCTTCGTCGCGCTCGCGCACGGTACGAACGACGCCCAGAAGACGATGGGTGTCATCGGGCTGGCGCTCGTTGCGGCCAACCCCGGGCAGAGCTTCCACGTCCCCTACTGGGTCATCGTCTCGGCGGCCGCCGCGATGGCCGCAGGGACGTACGCCGGCGGCTGGCGGATCGTCCGCACCCTCGGCCAGCGGGTGGCGAAGCTCGAGCCTCCGCAGGGCTTCGCGGCCGAGACGGCGACGGCCACGATCCTCTGGCTCACGGCCCACTTCGGCTTCCCGGTCTCGACCACGCACACGGTGTCGAGCGCGGTGCTCGGCGCGGGAGCGACCTCGCGCTTCTCCGCCGTCCGCTGGGGAATCGCCGGGAACATCGTCGTCGCCTGGCTCCTCACGCTGCCGGCTGCGGCGGTGGTCGGCGCCGGAATGGAGGCCGCGACCCGGCTTCCGGGCGGCATCGTCTGGGCACTTCTGCTCGCTTTCCTTCTCGCAGCCGTGCTCGTCCTTCCCCGCCGGCCGCAGCTGCGGCCGGCGCCTGTGCCGGCGAGTTAGCCGTGACTGGTCTTCCCGGCTTCGAGGTAGAAGACCGGCTCCTCGATCGTCAGCGGCCCCGCGGTCCTCAGCCGCTCGTCGAGCGAGGCCAGCTCGGTGCGGAACGCGGGGATGGAGAAGCCCTCGACCAGCCAGGGGATCGCCCGCAGCCAGTAGGCGAACGCCCCGGCGTCGGCAAACGTCGTCGCCGCCGTTACGGACTCGAGCGCCGAGATCCGCAATCCGGCCGCCTCGAGCTGTGCGCGCGACAGCTCGGGCTCGAACACTCGCCGGTCCACAGCCGGGAGACCGAGCGCGGCGCGGTAGCCGTTCGAATCGCCTCCGAGCTGCTGACTGAGGAACGTCCCGCCCGGTCGCAGCACGCGTGCGACCTCGCTCGCGAGGTAGCTCTCGTGCCGCGACACCACCAGCGAGAACGAGGAGTCGTCGAACGGCAGAGCGGGGGAGTCGAGCCCGGGCGCCTGATCGATGTTGTCCGGAGCGCCGGTGACCGCGGCGACCTCGACTCCGAGCGGCTCGAGGCGGCGGCGGCTGCGACACGGCGCGCTCGCCGAGCCACGAGAAGTCCCAGCCCTCGACCCGATGCGTCTCCGCTTCGGCGAGCAGCGCCTCGAGGTTCGTCATTCGTAGGGCTGCGGCTCGAGACCGGTCTCGACCTCGCGCCGCCCGTCCGCCTCGTAGGCGACGTCGACCGTCTCGTGCTTCCGGTACGAGCCGGCGATGCCGAGCCACATCGAGGCCCAGCGCCAGAAGCCGAGCCTGCCCTCCTGCGCGAGCGGACGCGGAAACACGAGCGACCGTCCCTCCACCTGGAAATCGCGGCCCGGCACCTGCCGGACGCCGCTCACGTAGACGTCGAAGACGGGCGGCACGTGCTCCGGCAGTTCGATCCGCGTGCGCTGCGACACGGTTCATAGAATGCCTCCGCGTGCGCCGCAAGCTGCCGTCTCTCGTCCTTGCCGTCCTGCTCGCGCTCGCGACGGCGGGCGTCGCGGGAGCTGCGAACGGCGGCTTCACGCCGGTGGCGCCCGCCTCGCCGAACGCGGTCCACATCCAGCACGTCTACTACCTCGTCCTCGGCTTCACGGCCGCGATCTTCGTCCTCGTCGAGTCGCTGCTCGTCGTCTTCATCTGGAAGTACCGGAGCCGCGGGCGCGACCGCGCAGTCGAGGGCGCGCAGGTACACGGCCACACGCGGCTCGAGCTGATGTGGACGGCGGGCCCCGTTCTGATCCTCGCCATCATCGCCGCCTTCGTCTTCTACCAGCTGCCGAACGTCGACTCGGCGCCGGCGGCCACCGATCCGCTCCAGATCACGGTCGAGGGGCACCAGTACTACTGGCAGTTCGACTATCCGAACGGCGCCAGGTCGATCGGGACGCTGCACGTGCCGGTCGGCGCGGTCGTCGACCTCACGGTCAAGTCGCCGGACGTCATCCACAGCTGGTGGATCCCGGCGCTCGGCGGCAAGATCCAGGCGATCCCGGGCCGGATCAACCACACCTGGTTCCAGGCGAAGCGAGCCGGCAGCTGGGACGGCCAGTGCGCCCAGCTTTGCGGCGTCTTCCATGCCTCGATGCGGGGCGCCGTCCAGGCCGAGTCGCAGCAGGCGTACCGGCACTACATCGACACCGTCGCGCGTGAGACGATCGGCGGCCAGATCTGGAACGGAGTCTGCGCGACCTGCCACGGGAATCTCGGCCAGGGCGGCTACGGCCCCGAGATCAACAACAGCCCGCTGCTGGCCTCGCGGTCGTCACTGCTCGGCATCGTCCACACCGGAGTCGATACCTCGCGTCCTGGAGCGATGCCGCCCGTCGCCAAGTTGTGGACCAGGGCGGAGTTCGACGCGCTCGCCGCCTACGTGAAGAAGCACATCTACAAGCCCGCGGCCGCAGGAGCGACGAGTGGCGGCTAGATCCGAAGCCGCCTATCCGGTCGGCTGGAAGAGCGGCCGCGTGGCGAGCTGGCTCGTCACGGTCGACCACAAGCGGATCGGGATCCTGTACATCGCCACGTCGCTCATGTGGTTCGTCGCGGGCGGGATCCTCGCCCTGCTCATGCGCTCGCAGCTGGCGACGCCCAACGAGCACTTCCTGACGAAGGACTCGTACAACCAGGTCATGACGATGCACGGGACGACGATGATCTTCCTCGTCGTCATCCCGATCCTGGCCGGCTTCGCCAACTTCCTCGTGCCGCTGATGATCGGAGCGCGCGACATGGCGTTTCCGCGGCTGAACGCGCTCTCGTACTGGCTCTTCCTGCTCGGGGGCATCGTGCTCTGGCTGAGCTGGTTCTCGAAGGGCGGCGCGGCCCACGCCGGCTGGTGGTCGTACCCGACGCTGTCGGAGAACTTCCCCTATGCGAGCCCGGGCCACGGCCAGGACTACTGGATCCTCAGCATCCACATCCTGACCCTGTCGTCGCTCCTGGGGGCGATCAACTTCATCGTCACGATCCACAACATGCGGGCTCCCGGGATGACGTGGATGCGGATGCCCCTCTTCGTCTGGGCGATCGAGACCTACGCGATCCTCCTGCTCGTCGCCCTGCCGGCGCTCTCGGCGGCGGTGACGCTCCTGCTCCTCGACCGCACCGTCGGGACGCACTTCTTCATCCCGTCGCAAGGCGGGAACATCGTGCTCTACCAGCACATGTTCTGGTTCTTCGGGCACCCGGAGGTCTACGTCATGGTGCTGCCGGTCTTCGGGATGATCTCGGAGATCCTGCCCGTCTTCTCGCGCAAACCGATCTTCGGCTACAAGGCTGTCGCGTTCTCGACGATCGGCATCGCGTTCTTCTCGATGCTCGTGTGGGCGCACCACATGTTCACGACCGGGATGCCGGTCGGGCTCGACTCGTTCTTCATGATCTCGTCGATGGTGATCGCGGTCCCGACCGGGATCAAGATCTTCAACTGGATCGCGACGACCTGGCGCGGCAACCTGATCTTCGATACGCCGATGCTGTTCGCGCTCGGCTTCATCGCGCTCTTCACTATGGGCGGCCTGTCGGGGATCTTCCTCGCGGCCTTTCCTGTCGACTGGCAGCTGAACGACTCCTACTACGTGGTGGCCCACTTCCACTACGTGCTCTTCGGCGGCTCGGCCTTCGGCTTCTTCGGCGGGCTCTACTACTGGTGGCCGAAGATTTTCGGGCGCATGCTCGACGAACGGCTCGGCAAGTTGCACTTCTGGCTGCTGTTCGTCGGCTTCAACCTGACCTTCCTGCCCCAGCACATGCTCGGGCTGCTCGGGATGCCGCGCCGGATCTTCACGTACCACCACGGCGGGCTGTGGGAGGTCTACAACCTCACGTCCTCGATCGGCTCCGGCGTGATGGCACTGGCCGTTCTCGTCTTCCTCGCGAACATCTGGCAGGCTCATGTCCTGCGCAAGGGGATTCGCGCCGGAAACGATCCATGGCTCGCCGACACACTCGAGTGGTACACGACCTCGCCGCCGCCGTCGCACAACTTCGACAGCGTCCCGTACGTGACGAGCGCGCGGCCGCTGCGGGACCTGCGTCGGCGGCTCGCGGAGCAGCCGCAATGAGGACGCAGCTGGCGCCCGGTCCGTGGCTGCGCGCGTCGGCGCTCGTCGCCGCAGGCGGGACGCTGCTCGCGGTCGTGTCCGGCGCCGAGGGTCTGGGAACGGCGCACCGGCTGCTGGCGGCGCTGGTC